>PLFE01000099.1 GCA_003136675.1 Bryobacterales bacterium | reverse complement strand
TCGCGGACTTCCTCACGGGCCTCGACCAGGCGATCGGCTAAGCATTGAGCCAGTAGAGTAGGACGGCAGGTGACCAAAAGGCGGCCAGAGTCCCCTCGTCGAACCGGACGTGCGGATTTCCCGCATCCGGCTCTCCTGAAAACCTTAGTCAGCGACTCTCGCGGGTTTTAATGCTCAGGAACTCCAGACCAAGCCGCTGGAGATGCTCGTAGTACGTCATTCCCTTCCGGCAGTTGGTACGGGCGCTGGCTGCGGTGATGCTTCAAGTGATTCGCCAGCCGATAGCCGAGATGCCAGTTGATTCCCCGATACGCGTCCCGCGGGTATCCCGGCGAAAAGTAGTTCGCCCAGCCTTCCAGTTGCCGATTCAACCGCTCAATCAGTCGCGTTATCGGTGTGCAGCCCTGACGGCGATCCGTCAGTTCGCTGATCCGATCCCACTCCCGCTGGAGCGACTTATTCGACGGCCCCACGTGCAGATATCGCTGCTCGCGCGCATATCGGTCTCGATGCCAGCGAAACGTGTAGCCCAGAAAGTCCAGACTTGCCCTTGCTTTCCCCAGATCCACCACGCGCGTCTTGTCCCGGTTGATCTCCAGCTTCAGCCACTTCTCGATCTTCGATCCAACCCATGAGCCTCGACGTCTGATAGCGCGCCAGCGCAACAGGGTGCGGTTGCAGAAACCGGAGTCGCCGACGGCCAGGATCGTGCGCTGGCTGAGGCCGGCAGAGTCAGCCGATTGGCGAAGCTCCTGCAACAGGTCGACGGCGCGACGAGACAGGTTCTGCTGTTTGACGAGTTGTCGATGCGCCTCAATCTCGGCGGGAGAAGCCTTTTTGCCCGGTTTCCTGACCGCGGGGACTTCGAGGAAACGCACGGGCAGCGAACGCGGCGGCACGGCCGCGCCGGAGCGGTACAACGGCACCAGAAGTGAGAAGTGCAGGAAGCGAAGCCCCCACATGAGGTTGACGCGAAACTTAGGGGACAGGGGATCGCGCTGATAAAACGCGGTCAGGATCTTCCGGCCGGTCTTGCGGATGCGAGTGTCATCCATAGCCACCACCAGAACCGAATCGTCGCACCAGCGAGCGCCCTGCTCCAGAACGGGCTGAAACAGATCCTGCGCCTTCCAGTTGGCGCGGCTGTGGAGCTTATAGTCGGCGCTCCAGTCCAGATCCTGGCGGCCCAGTGCCCAGAGGTTACGCGAGAGAGTACGGCGGCCCATCGCCAACAGCGATCCCAGGGCCTGTTCGACAGCACGTTTACCGGAGCGAGTCTGGGCGAAGGCGGGTGTCCAGGCGCGGAAGATTTCGAGCAAGGCGTTGAGTAGTACGGGCTCCATGTTTCATCACTCCGTGTGAAACATATTTAACGCAAAAAAAGAGCCTCATGGCTCTGGCCGCAATAAAGCTTGGTTTAGTTCACAGATTTCCTCGATCTGACCTTTCAGACGACGGTAGTTTGCGAGACATTGTTCCACCACTGGTTTCTGATCCGGGCGAAGACTGATCTGCCGAACTTTACCACCCGGCTCGCTCACGGCCAAAACCGAAACCGGATGACCCTCCCCGCGTTCGCACTTCGGACATCCCGATTTATGGCGGATCGTGCGTTGCAGTAGCGATCCGCGCAGCAACTCGGAAGTAGGGAGGTCGGCGGCCAACTTGTCGCGCCGTCGCACGATATCCTTATGTTTCACTCTTTACAATGAAACATTTCAGGGCCATCTCTGTCAATCCCCCAAAATGTCCAAACTCCAGGGGGCAGACCAAGGGTCCGCCCCACCTTCCTAACGGGCCGTCTCATGCACGCGCAGCGAATGGATTTCGTCACGGCCGGGGAGCGGGAAAACGACGACGACATAGCGGGCTTCGCACGCCCGACGCGCGAGTTCTTCTATTGCTCGCTCGCGGCTCGTAAAGAAGCGTCGATGGCCCCATTCCGTTTCAAGCTCGAAGCCTTCGAAATCGCCAAAATGATCGTAGGCAAGTGTTGCGATCTTGCCGCGTACGCCGTCGCCAGCGCCATGTCCTTTGCCCGGCTCCACTCCCTGCCAGTTCCCGGTCGGCGAGGGGATGATCTTCCCTGGATCGCCGCCAAGAAAACTCAACCGCCCCTCGAGTTGCTGCAGATAGCGATCAAACACCAGGCGCCAGCGGCTCTGCGCCGGAATGCTCTTCGCGGTCCAGAGGAAGATCGACAGCAGCCTCTCGGCGTCCGGCAAAATGTCGTGTTTCGTCTGGATGGGCACCGTCAGCCGGAAACATCCGAGCACCTGTCGCCATGGCCTCCGATATACGACACTCTGCGTCGAGGTAACCACAGCGGTCTCGTGTGCGTGACGCTTCGTGGCCGCGCCGTGCGCGCGGGCCGTGGCTTGAGTCCGCGGTACGTCGGTAACGGTGGTGGCTCCGCCTCCGGCGCTGGTAATCTGGCTCACCGGGACCTGGAACTTCTGCCCCTTGCGGATTCCCAGAGGGAATTCGATCGTCAGCAACCCGGCGAAATTCACGGGGCCGCCCTGTGGAATGGGCATCCAGCCCGTACCGCTCGCCGGCATGCGGATGGTGTGCGGGTCGATCGCGGTTAGCCGATGAGTCGTATAGAGCCGTGTCGCCCAGTCGAGAATATCGGTGCTCGAAGTGGCGGGTAGATAAACCGTAGCGGAGCAGCCCGCCGGCAATTCTGAGAAATCGAAGCGCAGCTCGTCCGGCTTCCGGTCGGAACGCAGCCGCATGGGCGACGGGCGTACCTCGAAGGTTTGCGGCGCGACTCGGGACGGCGTGTGGCCGGGATTGGGGACATTGACGAAGGAGAGATTGCGTTGGGCGAGCTTGTCGCTGCTGGCCGGGTCAGCGCCCGTCGGGATCGGGTCGATGTCGTAAGAAATCTCGGCGATCAGGCACTGGTGATCGCTCTTCGCGAAAGACTGGATCGGGAGCAGCGGACCGAGCCCGTTGAACGGTCCCGCCGCGTCGCCGAAGACGACCGCCGGGAAAAGGGGCGAGTTCGGCTGATTGATGTCGAGCCAGCAGCCGAAGAACGTGTGCACCTGTGCGCCAAGAGGGTCGGCCGCGATCATTTGCTTCACATTCGGCGGGTCCGTCTGCGTCGCCATGCTGGAAGATCCGGCGTCAACCCGCGGCGTGGCAAAGAACGGAATGGTGATGATCTGGTCGTTTTGCACGCCAAGCACCGGGATCTTCTCTGCGCCGCTCGGCCGGCTCGCGTAGAGCGTGTTCGGGTCGTAGAGCGCATCGGTCTGCTGCGCGGCCCACATGCGGAAGAAGACGCGGACGTCGTTGGCCGGAGCCACGTCCTGCGTTCGCACGCGCGCCAGAGCAAAGTTGAACACGTTGGTGTTGCTCGTATTGGTGGGCGCGAGAGTCAACTGCGAGGTGTCACCCTCGTCCTCGGAGAGACCGTCGAACAGTGCGTCGGCCGCCGCGCGGTCGCCGTTGAAGGCCTGGATGACGTTGGCGATGTAGGTTGTCGCGTCGGACACCGCGTCACCTGTGTTCGGACACGGCACGCCGAGATAGGTGGCGCCCGCAACGACCTGAAACACGCGCAGATCCTGGCTCAGATACCAGTCTTGTTCCACGGTGGGGTCGTTGTGGAGAATGAACGGGTTCGGCGTCTGGGTGAGTGTGATAGTCGTCTGCGCGTTCATCGGGGCGAGGCCGGTGGGCGTGAACTGCGCTGAGATCGACAGACTTGCGAACTTGACTCCGGGCGGAAAGTAGTTGGGATCGCTAAAGATCGAATCGTCCTGAAACGAAACCTGGAACGGGAACTGGGCGCGCTGTGGCCCCGAGTTCGCCAGATCCTCAACACATGTGAGCCCGGAGTAGCTGAAGACAACACGCGCATCGGGACTGGTCACCCCCGGCTTGTTGCCCGGATTCGAAAGGCTCCCCGCGCCCGAAATCCCGCACTGCGCCAGCGTGACACCCTCGGCCTGCACGTAAAGTACAAGCTGAAAAACGGCGGGCTTGCCGGCCTGATTGATCTGCGCCTGGACTTGTCCACCGCCAAAGCTCGGTTCCTCGAGTTGAAAGGTCAGGTCGGACGTTCCGATCTCGACCTGTTGCGCCGCCGACGGGATGCCGTTGGCGATGACGACGAGCGAGTAAGAGCCGGGAGGCGTTGTCGATGGCACAGTAACGCCGCACGTCTGATTCCCCTGGACGGCGACGCCGAGCGAGGAGAAATCCTGCGTCTGCAGATAATGGACCGCACCGCCGGCGGTATCCGTGATCTGCACGATGGGATAGTTGGTTGCCATCTGCGCGTCGTCGCCGTAGCTGTTTGCCTGCGACAGTCCGGTGAGCAGGGTTCCGGTGAGCAGATAGCTGTGTCCGATAACCAGGGTGTCGGGGAAGCTGACGATGGCCGGCTGCCACGCGGACTGATAACTGCCTTCCGCCGGGTCGGGTGTGTAGATGTAGACCTGTCCCTGCTGTGAGCTGAGAAGAATCTGCCCGGTGGGCAGCAGCAGGAAGCGCGTGGTCCAGGTGTCGACGCTATTTGTATTGCCGGGCGGCGGCAGGGGGAGTTTGGTGAGCGTGTTGGCTATGGAATCGTATTCGAAATACTGGGAATTTTTCGAAAACATTACCTGCTGATTCTGGTCGACGGTGCGATAGAGCGTGCCCGCGACGGTGATCACGCGCCCGTTGGGTTGCAGGCAGGCGGGCGCGTCGCTCTGCGTTAGCAGGCCTGTGGGCGAAAGGACATAGTGGTTGTTGGAGGGATCGCCCGGGTCGGCTGGGAAATCCTTCCCGGCGGTCCATTTCGCCGTCGCCGGATCGTAGATCGCCGTGTGTCCTGTTGCGCCGAACGCGAGCAGCTTGCCGTAGGGCAGAAGGATCGCAGGCCCGATTTCGTATGCGGCCGCGGGCGTCGGCGGATTCGTCGAGGTATCCGTCGCGGTCGTCAGCGCGAGCACGTCGGGCAGCGCAGTGGTCTGCTGCCACAGATCGGTTGAGGGAATGTAGCGCTCGGCCGAAGTGGGTGAATTGTTCAAGCCGTTTGGGCCGCCGGCAAGCGGCGCTTTCGTGTTGACGGTCATCACGCTGCCGTCCGGCAGCAGGGTCCACGTTTCTTCATTGCAGTTGCCGAACTTCGAATTCGACTGCGTGCCGAACGCTGTGCCCGCGGCGTTCCAACTGCTGTTCACCGGGTCCCAGACCGCGGTCTGGTTGCTAGAAATCGCGCCGAAAATCACCCGCCCGTCCGTCAGTATGCACGCCGAGGCGTCGCCCTGAATATAGGCAGGGGGCGTGTTGGTTCCCTGCATCGCGGTCCAGGTGTTGGTCGCCGGATCGTAGATATCCCCGGAGGAAATGTCGCCCAAGGCTCCCGATACCTCGCCACCGACGACGAAGACGCGCCCGTCATTCAGTACGCCCGAGGAGAAGAAGCCCCGTGGGACGCTCATTTTTGAGACAGCGCCCCATTTTCCGCCCGTGTAACCTTTTTTCGGGTCGGGCTGGAACAGCAGCCATTCCTGCCCGTAGGCGTTATGTACGAGAAGGTTGCCATTTGTGAGCAACAGCATTGTTTCGGCGCTGAATGCGCCTGACGGAACGTTGGGCGGCGAAGCGAGGGGTTTCCATGTGGCGGGCATGCGTTCATTCCTCCGTGCAGGATTACACTAATACCTGATTTATCCGGGCGAATCGTTTCACAAAATTGGAATTAGATTGTTGGGATGGGTAAAATCGGCAAAATGGAGTTCGGGTTTCTGGAAAACGGAATCGACGCTCGCTGGCGCATGATGGGCATGC
>PLFE01000035.1 GCA_003136675.1 Bryobacterales bacterium | reverse complement strand
CCAGAACCCGAAAACGCGCATCCATCCCACGAAATCACCCCGGAAACAGAGGTTGGCATTGCCCCAACAGAGCAAAAGGTAGCCGCCTAGCGAAAAAATTACCCGCCTTCACCTCCAACCCGATCGTTCGGCCAAAGGCAAAGCCCATTCCGCGTTTGGCCGCCCCGGATTAGCCCCGGGCCGCGGCCTGACCCAGTCGGTCCGCTTCCGCCTCCAGAGCGTGATCCTGCACCACGGCGACGCCCGAGCCGAATGGGTTAGCGACGCGTCCCGCACGCTGCTGCACCACATGAGCGAGTTCGTGGCCCAGCAGCATCTGGCCGTGCCGTGTGTGTGGGTTGTACTGGCCCGGCGCGAAATGGATATCCGTTCCCCAGGTAAACGCGATCGCTCCAATCGCCGCTGCTTCGGGGCCGACATGGATGCGTACATCGGAGAAACTCGAACCAAGCGCCGATTCCATCTTGGCCTGCACGTCGCGAGGCAGGGGCCAGCCGCCGCTGCGGGGGCGCAGGTCAACGGGAAACGCCTCCACGCCAGGCCGCATACTCATCGCGGCTGTTCGCTGCACAGATCGAGGCCGCGCCGCAAACACACCCTGTATGGTTGACGCACTTGCTCGCCGCGCCGGAGGCGGCCCAAAGTTTCGAATCATATAGAAAGCATCCCAGGGTACTTCTTCTTGAATTTCTCACCGTAGGATTCGGGATCGTCCGGATAACCAAGGTCGCCCCTGTTCAGCGCCACGATGTAGTCGTACAGGTCCAGCGCGAATGTATCCCAATCCGCAACGCCGACGCCCTTTCTCAAACCGCGGAACTCATAAACATGACCTTTGCTTTTGTCCAGGAACTGGCCGATGTGCGCTGGCTTCCAACGCTCGGGCCGGTCGGTCTGTCCCCAGACGATCGGATCCTTTCCATCGATGATCCCCTGGACCCAGGCTTCCGTGGAGAGAAGGGAATACCAGAATTTGGGTTTCTTTTCCGGATTCTGCAGGAAGTATTTCTCTTCAGCCTTCTCCAGTTTTTGCCGGAAGAGGGAGGCCTTCGGGTTGCTGCGGCCGGATGCTTCCACCACGTCGGCGATCAAGGTCGGCACCTTTCGCACCCAGCCCGGCAGCTTTCCGAAAGAAGTTCTGCTTAACAGAGCGCTCACCGCTTTGTCGTAGGGGAGCCTTGGTCCCAGAACCCAGGCCATGCGGGCATAGATGCCCAGCAGTGCCAGTACACCCTCGTATTTCTTCTTATCGAAGTCCCACCAGAAGTTTTGGGTGGAGTTGATGGGGTGCTCGTGGCGGCGGGCGATCTCACGCGCTTTGGTGAGCGCGTATTGATACTCCTGCTGGAGGTAACCCGGATCCGCGCCGAGAAAGCCCTTCTGATTCGCCGTGACGTCGGAAAGTAACTTATACAGGCGTTCCATCTTGACGCCCGCCGACATCTGCGGCGCCGCCGTAAGTGAACCTGTCCGGGCGAAGACGACGCCCTCCCGGAGTTCTTTTTTCGACTCGAGATGCTCGCCCCACGTAACCGGTCCACCAATCGCCGTAGCGGCCTTTACGTCGTCGGTGCCGAACCAGTTCGTCGAGCAGGATTTGGCGCTTGCCAGATGTTGGGCTACGTGTTTGATCTCCAGCAGCGTTTGCTTCAGCTTCTCGCGATCCTCCGGATCTTCGTCAAACGCATCGGTGACAAACTCGACATCGGCGAGGTCTTTGTATTCGGTGCCTTTCCCGACTCCGACGCTTGCATATTGTTCCACTGTTGTGAAGCCGGGCGAGTCGCCTGTGATGTGCCACCCGGTGCCTTTGATGATCGCCTTGTGAAAGCCGACGCTGCCCAGCGGACCCTTCACATACCAGTTGGTTTCAAACTCGAATCCCACCTTGGGTTGCGCAGCGTTTCCCCTGCGCACTGCCGGCCGGTACACGGGAGGCGGCGGACGGTGTTCGACCGCGCGTTTCATCTGGAAGACCCCGGGGGGAACAGCCGCGGCGCGTCTCGGTTGTGCGGATGGCCGGTAGACGGGCGGCGGCGCTGGGCGCTGTTGCAGAACCGGCGCGGGCCGGTACACCGGAGGCGGTGAGAACGTTCCAGGCATAATGAATCCGCTTAGAAAAGAAGTATAAATGATTTTCGACATGATTTGCGCTTACAATCACGTTTTGCACAAAATGTCTGCAAATCGTTTGTACCGCGCGCGTCCTACGTTAATACTCCCGGTGCTGATCATTGCGCTGTTGACCAGCACCGGATGCTTTCCAAAGAAGATTCTGAGCCCGCACTACACCATGGCGGTGAGTGTTGCGGCCGATTGTAATGCCAACAGCCCAATCGCTTTCGACGTTGTCGAAGTGAACGACAAGGACCTCGCCAAGCAGGTTGCGCAAATGACTGCCGCCGACTGGTTCCAGAAGCGCGATCAGATTGCCCGGGATTACCCGAAAGCCAAGTCGGTTTCTTTGATGAAGTGGGAGTGGGTGCCGGGGCAGGTGGTGCCCGACATCGAGATCCCCATGCGAAAGGCGCCGCGCGCGCTGCTGGCGTTCGCAAACTACGCCTCGGCCGGCCCGCATCGCGTGAAACTGGATCCGAAGAAAGAGGTGTTGGTGACTCTCGCTCGTGACGATCTGGCAATCTCTCCGCTGCCAAAAAAGTGAGTTTCGCAACAATTTCTTGTCTTATCGTTTTTGTTTGTCTTTATGCTGTTGCGTTTCGGCCGTCAAACTAGTTTAATAACATCCTGATGCGAGAAATTCCGGACGCTATCCAATGGCACGAGGGAATGCTGCTGATGCCTCAGCATTTCCAGCAGTTTTCCGGCCGCGTCGAGGGCCTCATTCAACAGATGACGGCGCTCTCGGGCGGCTACGCGTGGGGTGTGCGGAGCTTTGAATACGACCGTGCGGCGCTGGTCGGCGGGCGGTTGCGCATCCTTCGCGTGCAGGCCGTGATGCGCGACGGATTTCTCGTCGCGGCCGGATCGGAACTGGGCGTCGATCTGGAACTTGACCTCACGACGTGCGTGGCGCAGATGAAGTCTGGAACGCTGCTGGTGCACCTCGTCGTGCCCGCGCAAGGCGCTCTTTCGACCCGGGGCGACATGGCCCGTTTTGAATCTTTTGACGGGGAAGCGGTGCCCGATGAAACCACCGGTGAAGGGGCCATCCCAATTCCGCGCTTGCGTCCCAAGGTGGGCCTCTGGGCGGGGCCGCCGCCGCAGCGGTATGAAGCGCTGCCGCTCATCGAGATCAATCAGCAAGGCGAGACGTTTCTCGAAACGTCCTTCATTCCGCCGTGTCTTGCGGTGCCGGCCGGCTCGCCGCTGGCCGGCCTCTGCGGCGCCGCGACCAGTCTCGTGAGGGAGAAAACGTTCTTCCTGTCCGATCAGCTTCGCAGCGCCGAATGCAAGGTAGGCGATGCGGAGGTCATCGAAACGCGGTCCCGGATTCAGAGCTTGGCGGCGGGGCTGCCCATGGCCGAGGCTGCGCTGCAAAGCGGACACGCGCATCCGTTTACGCTCTACCTGGCCATGTGCCAGATGGCCGGGAACGTGGCTCGCATTACCTTCCGATTGGTTCCGCCGCAGTTCCCGCCCTACCGTCACGAGGATCCCCGAGCCAGCTTTCAGCCGGTGTTGCAGTTCATTCAGCAGTCGGTGAGCGATGCGGTCATCGAGGCGTGGCGCGCCTATCCGATGCAACTTTCGAACAACGTATTTCAGATTTCGACTCTGCCGACGCTCGACCTGGCGGTCATCGCGGGAGGCACGCTGGATGCGCCGAATCTGGCGTTGGCGTTGAGGCCGGGAGCCGGCGCCACGGAAGATGCCACCGTGCGCTGGGGCGAGAGTTGCGTCATCGGAACCCAGGGCCTCATCTCCAGGTTGCTGACCAATCGGGTCTTGGGAGCCGAGCGCCGCGCCATCGATCGGATGCCCGACCTCAGTCCTCCGCGAGGCATGGTTCTGTTCGCTTTGCAAACCGATGCCACTGTCGCCAAAGCGGGCGAGGGGCTCCAACTGGTGGAACGTTCCACTGATGAGCCGCGGCCGGCGGAGGCCGTACTGTATGTACGGCGTCTGAAGGACGATGGGACGGGTTCGTAACCATGCTCGAGAATGTCCACGCACCGGTCCCTTCCATCGAGCTGTTCCAGTCGTTCGCCGGCGAATTGATCGCCTTGAAATGGTCGGTGCGGCGCACGCCCGTTGAGCCGGGGACCATCGACATAGCGGTGGCGAATGGGGACCGGCCGAACGCCATCTGGAATCGCGTGGTCACTCTTCTCGACCGGCAGTCGCTTGAGGCGACGCGGCTTTCCGGACCCTCCGGACTGGAGTTTCATCGCGAAGCCATCTATGTCATGGCGGCGCTCGCGGACGAGATATTTGTTCACCTGGAGTGGGAAGGGCGCGATTACTGGCTGAATCACCTGCTGGAGACGCGCCTTTTCCGGACCCATGCCGCCGGTAACATTTTTTTCCGGAGGGTGGAAGATCTGCTGCGCCGGGAAGACGAGGCGGCTGCCGAAATGGCCGCGGTCTACCTCTTCGCGCTGGCGCTCGGCTTCCGCGGAAAATATTGGGGGGATGACACGGAATCCATAACGGACGCCTATCGCGTCCGTTTGTTCGCTTTCATTGCCCGCTGGGTTCCGGATTTAGCTCAGCGCGCCGAGCATCTTTTCCCCGCCGCGTACCGCAACACGATTCAGGCTGGCGCACAGCGCGATATTCCATCCCCCCGGCCGTGGGTCTGGATGCTGTTAGGGGCCTTCCTCGTGTGGATAGTAACTGCCCAACTGCTGTGGTGGAATTTGACGCGTGATTTGAACGCCAAACTTTGCGTCACGACGCACTCGTGTGCGGCCCCGGCGCAGACCGCGGCGCCGCCCGGGAAGCCCGGTACATAGGACCCGGTACATAGGACAAGGAAGCCGACGTGGACCCCTTTCTGCTCCCCCTGCTGATCGTTCTGCTCGTTGCCGTGATCGTTCTGATCGGGGCCGGAGCGTATATTCTGTTGCACAGCCGGCGCGCGTCCGGCGCTCCTGCGGCGAGCGAAAGCGCCGGGACGCAGCTCGAACGCAGCTTCCGAAATTCGCTCTCGATCCTGCGGTACAAAGCTTCCGGTAAGGACTATCGATACCACGTTCCGTGGATGCTGGCGATTGGTGCTCCGAGCAGCGGGAAAACAACGCTGCTGGATCAACTGGCGACTGAGTCTGAGGGGGCGGATTCCCCCGTGTTGTGGCGATTCCTTCCCGGCGGCGCGGTCATTGATGTACCCGGATCTTTCCTGCTCGGGCACAACGGCCGCCCGGCCACCGATGGCCAATGGAGAAAGCTGCTGCGGATTCTTGCGCGGACCCGTCCACACCGTCCCGTGGACGGCGTGGTGCTCGCTGTGGCTGCGCCGGATTTACTCGCCAGCGGCGACGAGAGCGACCTGCGCCTGAAATCTCAGGCGGCGGCCATTCGAGCCAAGCTCGATCAGTTGCAGGCGGAACTCATCATGGTGGTGCCGGTGTATGTCCTGATCACGAAATGCGATCACGTTCACGGCTTTCAGGATTTTCTGGAACGGATCGACCCCGATTTCAACGACGACATCTTCGGTTGGTCGAACGGCAGCACGCTCGAATCGACATACGCTCCTGGTTGGGTGGACGAGGCGTTTGACAGCGTAGGAGACCGGCTGGTTCAACTCCAGATCGGACTGCTCTCGCGCGCGTCGGCTGCGCCCGTTGACGAGTTCTTTCTCTTTCCTCTGGAACTCGATCGAATGCGTTCGGCGGTGCGCTCTTATCTCAACCAGATCTTTCAAGAGACATCGTATGTCGAGCCGAACTTTCTGCGGGGAATCTATTTCTGCGGAGGCTCCGATCGTGGTCAACGCCATATCGCCTTACCGGGCATGTTACCGGGCTTGGCCGCGCCGGCCGACGCCCTTTCAGATACCCCTTCAGACACCCCTTCAGTCAAAGCTCTGGCCTTGCCTCTGAAGCCCTACCAACCCCAGATCGCCCTGGCGCGTCAACTGTTCGAGCGGAAGGTATTTCCGGAAGCGAAGGTCGCCCGTGCCGTGCGCAGTCTCCACTTCGCGCGGGACCGCGCTTTGATGGCCGCGCGGATCGCGCTGGCGGCTTTCGTTCTCGTGTTTTCGATTGGCACAACTCTTGCCTACCTGCGGCTGGCGAATCTGCGGGACAGCCGCTTTTCCAGTGCTCTGGATCTATTGGTGGAACGTGTTTCCGAGGGCTCTATGGCGAGCACTCACCAATACACAGCTTCCGCCGCTTACGATTTGGTGGACGCCATCGGAGTTCTGGACGCCAAGGGATTCCGTTCGGTTTTCCTGCCGGCCTCCTGGCGCGATCCGATCAACTCCGGGGTCGCCACCGCGCTGGCGGATTCGTTCAGCAGCATCGTTCTCCCCGCTCTGCAAGGGGGGCTTGAAGCGAGGGCGGAGGCTCAGGCGGGCACATGCGCCGCGCTGCCCACAATCGCGCAGACTTTGCCCACCGATGTGGACGCGCTGGCGCAGGTCCGTTTTCAGAACGACCTCGAATACCGGCAACTGGAGAAATCTCTTTCGGATTACGACGCCTTGCGGCGCGCCCTTCGGCAGTACGATGAGCTGCGGTCGCCGGTCCGGGGAACCTTCCAGGAACTCAACGGACTTTTCCACTATCTGCTCAATCGCGACCTGGAAGACGAGACGCGCTTTCAGCACAATCAGTATTACGCGCGAGCCATTCAGAATGCTTCTGGTCCACCGGTGCGCCTCGCGGCGAGTGGCGATCTTGACCGCTGCGTAGGCGTACGGACGTCGTCCCAAATCCACAATTTCCTGGGGAGCTGGTTTGGCGACAACAATCCGGCCGCGGCCCTCGCGGGAGGTGTGGCTGATGAGATCGACGGGCTTCAATCGGCGCCCGGCCAAACCCGCGAGAAGCTGCGATTCCTGGTGGATGACGTGCGGCGTCTGGACGCGTTATTTTCGGGCGGCTCGTTTGAATGGCTGCGGGAACCGGACTTCACTCCGTCGGACTTCCCGGCTTTGTCCACCGCCCTGCAGGCCGAGCCCTTCGCCAACGTTACATTCCTCAAGAACGTCCAGACCGACGGCAGCGCGGCCTTCACGAAATTCAGGACCGACCTGTTGTCCGTAAGCGCCGATTCGACGGGCCTGATCCTGAGCACGGGCACATCCGCAATGAAGGTGAGCCCCAGCGTCACGTCTCTCGCTTCCGGTCTCGATGCGCTGCTCAGCCAGGATTTCATGGCGGACAGCGGCGCGGTCAGCTATCCGGCACAGACAACCGCGGTTTTTTGGAGCAAACCTTCACTCGGCAAAGCGACGCAATTGCTGGATTCTTACGACAAGTTTGTCCACGATCGGTTGCCGCTGCTGCCTTCGGGAGTGCGCAACAGCGTTGCGACCATCGCCCAGAACGGACTGCAGATGGCCATACTGACCGCTGTGTCGCGCGCGCAGGAACCCGTGAACGCCGCCGGCACGCCCGATGCTTCCACGCTGATGCTGGAGATCCGCAGTTTTGAAGACGCGCTTCCGGTGCTCGCGCAGATCGGGAATGCCCTTCCTTCCGGCGCCGGCGGAGCGCGGGGCGATCTCAATTTGATGCTGGCCAAACAGGCCGGCATTCTGGCCCAACAGATGACGTCCCTGTTCCAGGCGAGTTCCTTCTACGCTCCTTCGCTCAACGGACTGATGGCATGGGATGGCGCGCGGCAATTGTCTCTGGTGGATTACGGCGCCGAAAACCCGGATGATCTCGAAGAGTATCTCGGCAAGCAGCGCGACCTGTTGAAATCCGTTGCTCTCGATTACGCGCAGCCTTTGCAGCAGTATCTGCAGTCGCGTCATCTGCAGTCCGCGGACACCTTCAGCGTTTGGACCAGGGTCATTAAAGATGTGCAGGACTATGAGGCCAAAAAGCCCGGCAATTCGATCGCCGCGCTGGAGGCGTTCATTCGAACCGATCTGGACAAAATCAACACGGCCAGCGGATGTCTCGCGGTGGTTCCCCCAGCGCGCAGTTCCGACTACTTCGCCGCCATTCGAGCGAAGCTGCAGAACGAAGCACTGGACCAGTGCGGCGACCGCCTGCTCGACCAGTACACCGCGAACATCTCCACATTCTTCAACACCAAACTCTCCGGGCGTTTTCCGTTCGGAGCGGTCCCGAACTCCGGGGACGCTCCGGAAGCGGACCCGCGCGATGTCGTGAAGTTCCTGCAAGCGACGGAACAGACCGGGGCGCCTCTGGCTGCGTATTTGCGAGCCAATCGCTCCAATCCGGATGTTCTCGCGTTTCTGACCCAGGCCGATGCCGTGCGGCAGTTGTTCGCAGGCGGACTGAAGGACGATGCGCTTTGGGTGGACATCAAGGTTTACTTCCGCGTGAACCGCCAGGCGGAGGTTGCGGCCGACCACATCATTGACTGGAATTTTCTGGCGGGCGACTCGCAGGTTGCGAACGGCAGCGCCAGTAACGGGGTCCGCTGGGCCTACGGCGCGCCTGTTGCCGTGAAGTTGCGGTTTGCCAAGGATTCGCCGGATGTTCCTGTGGCCGGCGCGTCTGGAGCGGACGCCCGCGTAGACGGCCGCACGGTGAGCTATGAATATCGCGATCCCTGGGCGTTGCTCGCGCTGCTGCGCACGCATTCCAACAGCAGCGCGGATTACGGGGCCGGGTATGGAGCAGCGCCCGGGTCGTTTCCGGGAACTTTGCGCTTTGCCATCCCCACGGCGCCGGACAACTCTCGCGCGAAGGCGCAAGCGGCGCAACAGACGCAATCGCAGGTCCGCGTCTTCCTGCGCCTCACCGCGCAAGTGCCGGGGGCCAAGGAACCGCATGAAGTGATGCTGCCGGATTTTCCGGAATCGGCGCCGGCGCTTCACCCGACGCCCACCCAGGTCTCTTCAAATTAGCTTATGAAGACGCTCGAAACCGATTTCCGATTTGATATCGACAAGCTGCTCTCGCCGATCAGTTCCGACAATCCGTCGGGAGTGAGCCTCCGGTACGACGCCGTCTACGATAAGCTCCGCGATCTGCGGAAAGAAGACGACGCCAGCTTGCCGCAAGGTGTTTGGAAAGCCGATCTGAAGCGCGCCGACTGGCCGGGGGTCGAAGCGGTTTGCCTCGAAGTGCTGGAAACGCGATCAAAGGACTTGCAGATCGCGTGCTGGCTGGCGGAGGCGTGGATTCATATACACGGCTTTGCCGGCGCGGCGGAGGGCTTTACGGCAATCCTCGCGCTCTGCGAAAGCTTCTGGGACGGCATGCACCCGCGCATTGAAGGCGACGATATGGAGTTCCGGATCGCGCCTCTCATCTGGGTCAACCGCAAGCTCTCCATCGACCTGAAAATGGTGCCCATCACCGTACCGGAATCGGATGACGTCGCGCGCTATGCGTGGTCCGATTGGGAACTGGCGTGCCAGAGTGAGCGCCACGGGCTCGGCGAACTGGCGCGGGTGGTGACCATCGCTAAGTTTCAGCAGAGCATGCTCTTGACACCCACGCTAGACCTGCATGCTTCGCTGGAAGCTTTGGAGCGGCTGCTGGTGGCCTGCGAAAAGCTGGAGATCCTGCTGGACGAGCGGCTGCGGCGCGACGCGCCGGGACTGACGCCGATTCGCAGCACGGCCGAGTCGATCGCCGGATTGCTCACGAGCGCCATTGCGCAGCGGGGCGGGGTTCCCGAGGTCGCTCAATTCACCGACAACGGATTTGCCGGCTTGCATGGCTTGCACAATGACACCGAGCCCAGGCCGGAGACCTTTGAGTTCAGCAGAATCCGAACGCGCGCCGAAGCCTATCAACTGTTGGCGGAGGCTGCGGATTTCCTGGCTCGAACGGAACCGCACAGCCCCACGCCTTATCTCGTGCGGCGCGCGGTCTCATGGGGATCGATGCCGTTCGACAAGTTGCTTACCGAATTGGTGAGCAATTCCGGGGAACTGATTGAAATTGCACGGCTTTTAAATCTAAACAATCTGCCAGCGTCTGGAAAATAACAAAGCGCGAAAAAAAATAACCGGAATTGTGTAGCATTTCATTCGCAACTTTAGTAGTATCGGTTTCGTTTCCTTCAATTCGGAGTGACTATGCCTGAAAGCCTGCAACACAAGCTGGACCGCATTCGGCCGCCGCGCGTCCAGATTACATACGACGTTGAAATCGGAGGCGCAATTCTCAAGAAGGAGTTGCCGCTTGTTGTCGGCGTGCTTGCCGACCTTTCGGGAAATCCCGCCAATCCGTTGCCGCGCCTGCGGGAGCGCAAGTTTGTTGAAATCGATCGGGACAATTTCGACTCGGTGCTTGCCGCCTGCGCGCCGCGGTTGACATTGCGCGTGGATAACACGCTCAGTAAGAACGGAGGCGGCTCGAAGCTGAATACGGAGATGAGTTTCACCAAGCTCGAAGACTTTTCTCCGTTGAGCGTATTGCAGCAGGTCGAGCCGCTCCGCAAACTGTTCGAGGCGCGGCAGCGATTGACGGATCTGCTGGGCAAGCTGGATGGGAACGACGCGCTGGATTCGATGCTGCAGCAGGCGGTGAGCAACACCGAGGAGCTGCGGCAGCTCAAAGCGGCGACGGAACAAGCGAGTAACGGCGCGACAGCGGAGGCTGCACCGGCAACGCCCGCCGCTTCCGCCGAGCCACCCGCGACTCCCGTGGCCGCCCCGCCCGAGAAGCCGGAAAAACCAGATAAAAAGGAGAAGTCCTGATGCCAGATCAGACTAGTCCACAGAGTGCTTCGCAGCAGGGAACCGGTACTGCTGTCGCTTACGCTTCGCCCCTCGACCGCATCATTTTGGGTGGGAAGATGGCGCGCGATGTGTCGCAGCAACCGCATGCCCGTGACCTCGTTGGGGAGTTCGTCAACCAGGTCACGGCCGAGGGAATGACCATCGGCAACGATACCGTTGCCGGCATCAAGGGCCGCATTGCTCAGATCGATCAGTTGATCAGCGAGCAACTGAATGCGATCATGCACGACCCGGCTTTTCAGACGCTGGAAGCTTCATGGCGGGGTTTGAATTACCTGGTCATGAACTCGGAAACGGGTACGCAGCTTAAGATCCGGGTGTTGAACCTCACCAAGAAAGAGCTGCTCGACGACATGCTGAAGGCCAGCGAGTTTGACCAAAGCGTGATGTTTAAGCAGATCTATGAACAGGAATACGGGACATTTGGTGGAAATCCGTACAGCTTCCTCGTAGGAGACTATGAATTTGGCCGGCATCCCCAGGATATGGCGATCCTGGAAAAGATGTCGGGCGTGGCGGCGGCCGCGCACGCGCCGTTTGTGGCGGCGGCGAGCCCCAGGTTATTCGATTGGGATTCGTTCACGGAACTCAACACGCCGCGCGATCTGGCGAAGTCGTTTGAATCCACGGAGCTGATCAAGTGGCGTTCTTTCCGCGAGAGCGAAGATTCACGCTATGTCACGCTCACGCTGCCGCACGTTCTATTGCGCTTGCCGTACGGTCCGGATACCGTCCCGGTTGATGGCTTCGATTATCGCGAAGACGTGGATGGGACGGACAACAGCAAGTACCTGTGGGGCAACTCGGCGTACATGCTGGCGCAGCGGATTACCAACGCCTTCGCCCTGTACAAATGGTGCGCCGCGATACGCGGTGTGGAAGGCGGGGGATTGGTGGAAGGTTTGCCGGCACACACGTTCAAGACGGAATCGGGTGACATCGCGCTAAAGTGTCCCACCGAGATCGCCATCACCGACCGGCGGGAGAAGGAATTGAACGATCTCGGCTTCCTGGCCGTGTGCCACTGCAAAGGAACCGACTACGCGGCTTTCTTCGGCGGCCAGACTACCAACAAGCCGAAGCTTTACAACACGGATTCGGCATCGGCGAACGCTCGTGTCTCTTCGATGCTGCCTTACATCCTGGCGGCTTCCCGTTTCGCGCACTACCTCAAGGTGATCATGCGCGACAAAATCGGCAGCTTCATGACCAGGGAGAACGTGGCGGCCTATCTGAACACCTGGATCAGCCAGTACGTGCTCTTGAACGACGACGCCCCGCAGGCGGTAAAGGCTCGATTCCCTCTTCGCGAGGCCCGCGTGGATGTCACGGATATTCCGGGAAAACCCGGCTGCTACAAGGCTGTGGCATTCCTGAAGCCGCACTTTCAACTGGACGAGTTGACTGTTTCCATCCGGTTGGTCGCCGAGCTGCCACCACCGGTCGGACAGTAACCTCTCACTTACAGAAACGGACGAAAGGAAAGAGCACGAATGGACGTTTTAATTCTCGATTGCAGTTCAGCCAAAATCAACGGCGAGTCTCAACTGGCGGATTACGCTTCGATGATCGAGCTGTTGTCCTACAGCCATGGCGTCGCGCAGCAGATCACCGGCGATCAAAGCAACACGAAGCGTACTTCCGGAAAGCCGAATCATCAGGACTTCACCGTGACGAAGTACCAGGATCTCTCCAGTTGCCAGCTTGTTGATTTCTGCAACCAGGCCAAGCCGATTCCGACGGTGAAAATCACCATTGGGCAGAATGACAACGGGAAGGTGACCAAGATCTTCATCTACGAAATGACGAACGCGCTGGTCTCTTCCATCTCGGTGGGAGGCGGCGGGGGCGGCAAGCCGCAAGAGACCGTCACCTTCAACTACACCAAAATGACGTGGACCTATGCGGCCCAGAAATCCGACGTGAGCGATTCAGGGAACGCATCCGCAACATGGAACCTCGCGACGAACTCGGCGACTTAGATCGGGAGCCCCGGCCATTCCGAGGCGCGCCGGCCCCTCTGTTCGAGCGCCTCGTGAAACTGTGCGAGCGGTCGCGCGAGCCGCTCCGGGCCTACGACGCTTCAGGGGCAATCGAATCAATCCGGAGCGAGTTGAGCCGGATCCTGAACACGCGGCGGCCGTTTCGTCGTGACTTCACATTTGAGAACCGTTTTTCCACGGTGGACTACGGCATTCCGGATTTCTCACACGCGAGCCCGGCCAGCGCGACCGACCGGCAAGAACTGGGAGCACTCCTGGTGCGAGCCATCGAATCCTTTGAGCCGAGGCTCTCCGCGGTACGGGTGGAACTGGAGGAGCACGCAACGAACAAACGGGCGGTGGTCGGCTATCTCTATGGGCACGTCATGATCCGGATGGTTTCCGAGCCGGTTTGTTTCCCCCTTGAGCTCTCGACGAACGGAGGCCACTCCGCAGTGCAGCCGCCCGTGGAATCGACATGAAGTTAGATGAGGATCTGCTCCACTACTACACGGAGGAACTCGCATATCTTCGGTCGGTAGGCCGGGAATATGCGCGAAAATATCCCAAGATTGCCGATCGCCTGGAGTTGCAGGACGGCTATCCGGCGGACCCTCATGTGGAGCGCCTCATCGAATCGTTCGCATTGCTGACGGCCCGAATCCAGCATGAGATGGATGCGGAGTTTCCCGAGATCACATCCGCGCTGCTTGGCGTGCTCTATCCACAAATGAGTTATCCGGTGCCGCCGATGGCGATCGCGCGCTTCGAGATCGATGCCAAACGCGGAAAATTCACCACCGGCCACCTGATTCAGAAGAATACTCCGCTCTTCGCATACGGTTCGCGTGGGGCTACGTGCCGCTTTCGCACCGCGTATCCGGTGACGGTGTGGCCGGTCGATATCGTGGAAGCGGCCGTGGAACCAACGGCCCGCTATGATTGCCTCGCGTCCAACCCCAAGGCCGCCGGGGTGATCCGGATTCGCGTGAAAGCGCTGGCGGGCTCGCTCCGCGATCTCGAACTTGACGCGCTGCGTATTTACCTGAATCACCGTGCCGGGCCGGCGCACCTGGTTTACGAGCTACTGTTTTCGGCTCTCGCCGGCATTATGATTTTGCCGCAGGGAGCGACTGATCCGATTGAGCTACCGTGCGCGTCGCTTTCGCCGGCCGGGCTGGCTGACGACGAAGACATTCTTCCCTATCCCCCGAATGCGCATCCCGGCTACCGGCTGATTCAGGAATACTTTCAGTTTCCCGAGAAGTTCCTATTCGCAGACCTGAAGAACCTGAGCCGGCACGATTCGGACCAATTCTTTGATGTGCTGTTTCTTCTGACCCGGTCTCCGGGAGAACGAGTGAGCGTGACACGGGAGACTTTCGTGCTGGGCTGCACGCCCATCGCGAATCTGTTTCGGCGCACCACCGAACCCGTGCGGATCGATCAGCGCCGGCTGTTCTATAAACTGATTCCGGATTCGCGCAGGGAACACACCACGGAGATCCATTCCATTCAATCGGTGTCCGGTTCGATGAATCCGAATGATCCGACGCGCGCCTATGAACCTTTCTACTCATTCCGGCACACGGAAGCCGGAGCCAGCCCGCGAACATTCTGGCACGGTAAGCGCGTTGCGACCGAGCGCGAAGACATGCCGGGAACGGACGTACATCTTTCTTTTCTCGACTTGAACTTCAATCCGGCGCTGCCCCCCTCTGAGGTGGTTTTTGCGCATACGCTCTGCCTGAACCGGGAACTGGCAACCGAGGTTCCGCCCGGCGGATCGCTGCAAATGGAAGAGGTGGGGCCGGTCACCGTAACGTGCCTGACGCGACCCACCGTCCCGGTCTACCCACCGCAGGGCGGTTCGACGGCGTGGCATCTGGTCTCCAATCTTTCGTTGAATCACTTGTCTCTCACCAGTGGAAAAGAGGGGAGAGACGCGCTCTGTGAGATTCTGCGCCTCTACTGCTTCAGCGACCAACCTTCCATCCAGCAGCAGATCCGAGGCATCCGCGCGCTCCAGTCGCGGCCGACGACGCTGCGCATCGGGTCCGACGCGTGGCGCGGTTTTTGTGCCGGAACCGAGATCGTGGTGACGTTCGACGAAAACCTGTATGCGGGCGGCAGCGCCTTTCTGTTCGCCACCGTGCTGCGGCATTTTCTGGCTCTCTATGCCTCGGTGAACGCGTCTGTGCAGATGGTGGCGCGCCGGTTGAACCACGAGGAAGAGTGGATGCGCTGGCCGCCGCTGGCCGGCCGGCAGAATCTGATCTAAGCCCGTGCTCCGCTTCAACCAGTCGCACGAAAACCCGCGATCGCTGGGAGAGATCCTGGATACCCTGCCGGATGTAGCGGATCTATTCGCCAAGCTAGGGCGCGACCCGGCCTTGAGCGAGCGAACCGCGAAGAAACTGGCGGAGATGAAACGACTGGTGCGGGCCGAGGTCACGGATTTCCCGGCGTTTCAGATTGCGATTCGCGCGGCCGCTGCAAAGACGGCTGAGGATTCCGCCCGATTTGAGATTCGCGACCAGGAGCTTCTGGACGCGGCGCTCGAAGCCGGGGACGACGAATCCGCCATCCTTGGAATTCTGAATCGCAACCCTGTCTATGAGCAGGTGCCGTTCGTTGAAAGGGTCCCGGTCCTACGAGGGGGCGCTATCACCTGGCTGACGCCGATGGAACACTCGACGATCCGGAAGCGGCCTTCCGATCCGATTCGCTTTCTGCAACTGGCGCAGGAACTGGAGGGCCTTTATATGAAGGCGCATCCTTCCCGCCACGACGGGCCTCGCGTGGAAGTTCTGGGTGCTATCGCGCGGTTGAAGCGCGAGCTGAATCGTGATAAGGCGTACATCCCGACCGCCATTCAAGCGCTGGAAGCTAAGCTGGCGGCGTTTGAGACGGAATCGGTGCAGCCGGCAGCGCAAGCCGCCTGCGCCGCATTATCGGGATTGCTTTTGAGCATCGAACAGGCTCGCGTGGAATGCGCAGGAGGCCGGATCAGAAGAGGCCGCCGGAAGCAGTTGCGGGAAACGGGCGCTTCGGACGCCAGCCGCTACCTGGCCCACGCGCGTCTACACATCCCGCAACTGACGAGCCACATCCTGGCGGCTCTACTTGCCCCCGCACAACTGGAGGTAATCCGGTGGCCGGGATGGACCGTCATGCGGGCGGCGCGATTGCTCCGCAACGAGATTCAAGCGGGCTTCTTCGACGCGGCTGAGATTGCCGAGAGAATTCGCAAGCTGGAAGCGCAGGGACTGTATGTGACGAGCCTTCTGTTCCCGCTGCTGCGGCTGCATCCGGCGCCGCGTGCCCAGGCGATGACGAGGGTGGGATGAAGCATGGCGGGACATGGTGTTTCAGGACAGCCCAGGAGATATCCGAACTTGAACCCGTCCGCGGCCATTCCCGTGGAGCGTGACAAGATTTTTGGACTGGACGCGTTTTTCGATCAGTTCCGTATGCGACGGGCTCGCGAGCACGGTCACTATATGCCGAACACGAAATATACATTCGTCAGGATGGAGAGCGGTGAAACGCTGATGCACCCCACTTTTCGTCATCCCGCGCTGGCCGAAGGGCGTCCCGTGTTGTACGCGGGCGAGGCGTGCTTCGATAATGGACGGCTCCAATGGTGGAGCAACGGAAGCGGCAACTATCGTCCGGACGCGGCTCACGCGGAACAAGCGGGATTGCCGATGGACCGGTTCTTCTCTTATGAGGAAGTGATGCGGGGGAACCATAAGAACGCCGCGGCGCGAGAGCGCAAGGCGGGCGTCGGCGTAGCGCTGCAGGCGAAAATGGCGAAGGCTGGGCTGAGTACTCACTGGCCGCCGGTATATTGCCCCGCTCCAGGGAGGACGAACTGATGGCGGCTCCCGGTTATGGCTGGCAGCGCGAACAGTCCGTCGCGGACTGGCTGCAGCACCAGCCGTTCCGTTTTGAGTTTCTCCAGGCCGTGCGCATCATTGAAGCGATTCAGCGGCGGCTGCGGACGACCGGAGTAAGCGAAGGGCCGGTGGAGATCCGGTTTCGCTCGCGTGTGAGCTTCGAGTTCCCAGCCAGTGAAGTCCAGTCGATCGATTCCCCGGCCTTTATCGGTCCGCGGGAGGAGAATTTCTTCACATGGCCCACGCATCCTGAAATTACGGTGAACTTCCTGGGGCTGGCTGGAGTCCTGGGGCCTCTGCCCGAGCCTTATGCGGAGATGGTGCAGACGGCCATTGGGCGCAAGAACCGGGCCGCCTCCGATTTCCTCGATCTGTTCAATCACCGGCTGGTGGCGCTGCTGTATCGCGCGCACAAGGCGCAGAATCCGCCGCTCACGGGACAGTCGCCGGACCGCGGCCAAATCGCACAGTATCTGTTCTCGTTAATCGGCCTGGGGCCGGCCGCTTTGCGAGGACGCGTGGGAGTGCCCGATCGGGCGCTGCTGCATTACTCAGGCTTGCTGGCCCGCGACGTTCGTAGTGCGATTGGTCTGGAGCGCCTGTTGTCGGACTATTTCGATGCGAACGTTCACGTCTTCCAATTCGTGGGGATGTGGCGCGCGCTGGACCCGGCTCAGTTCACGCGCATTGGGGCGGTCGGGAAGAATAGCCGAATGGGTGACGGCGCGGTGCTGGGAAGACGGGTTTGGGATCAGGGCGGTGGGGTAACGATTCAGATTGGCCCGCTGGGCTTCGAGCGATTCCAGAGTATGCTGCCCGGCGGCCGGGCGAATGACGCGATCGCCCACCTGGCGCGCTTCTATCTCGGTATAAGGCATCGGATAAACATCCGGCTGCTGCTGAACCCCGCGGAAGTCCCGCCGATGAAGCTGGGGTCCGCGAGACTGGGTTATACATCCTGGATTATTGCGGGCGGGTTTCGTGATTCCACTGCCGCCGCGGGCTACCGGGTCCCCGACTAATGGCAAGTTTGTTCCAACAAACGCACCGGCCGGCGAAGATCACCACGCCCCTCGGCGAAAACAAGGTGTTAGTCCGTAGTTATACCGGTGAAGAGCATTTGTCCGGGTTGTTTCATTACCGGATTGCACTCGCCTCCGAGGACGCTCAACTTACTTTCTCCAGTATGGTGGGGAAGTCGGTGACTCTGCAGATTCCGCAGAGTTCCGGAGACATTCACAACATCAACGGCGTGGTCGGCCGCTTCGCGCAATCCGGCCGGGACAGCCGCCTGGTCTATTACGTGGCCGATATCCATCCCTGGTTGTGGCTGCTGACTCTCAGCGCCGACTGCAAGATTTTTCAAAACATGTCGACGCCCGACATCGTCAAGAAAGTCTTCACGGACCTGGGATTCTCGGCCTTCAAGGACAGCTTGACGGGAACGTATCAGCCACGCGAGTTTTGCGTTCAATACCGGGAGACGGCATTTGCTTTTGTTTCGAGGCTCATGGAAGAGGAAGGAATTTTCTACTTCTTCAGCCATGACGCGTCATCCCACACGCTGGTGCTCGCCGACGACCCGAGTTCCTGGCTCACCTGCACCGGCCTGACCGCTGCCCGCTGCGCCGGCGGCCCGGACTCCTACGAGGCGGACGACACGGTCACCGAGACCAACTTCGAGCAAGCGGTAACGCCCAACCAATACAAGACGGACGACTATAACTTCGAAACTCCCGATACGGATCTGCTGGCAACCGCGATCGGTTCCGAAACCACGCGGACGATTTACGACTTTCCCGGAGTCTTTACTCAGCAAGGCGCGGGGGAAACAATCGCGGGGAACCGGCTTTCCTCACTGGAATTGCCCGGTAGCACAGTGGCCGGAACCAGCCGCTGCCGCAGTTTCTATGCGGGCGCCAAGTTCACTCTCAGCGGTCACTACCGGCCGGATTACAACACCGGTTACGTGATTCAATCGCTACGTGTGGAGGGGGACCAGGTGGAATACAGCAACTCATTCGACGCGTTTCCGGCCACCGCGAGCTACAGGCCGCGACTGGTTACACCGCGCCCTTACATTGCCGGCTCCCAAACCGCTCTCGTCGTCGGCAAAAGTGGCGAGGAGATCTGGACGGATCAATATGGCCGCATCAAGGTTAAATTTCATTGGGACCAGAGCACGCCGAAAGATGAGACGAGTTCCTGCTGGGTGCGTGTCTCAACCCCCTGGGCGGGCAAGCAATGGGGCAGCATCAAAATCCCCCGGATCGGCCAGGAAGTGGTCGTGAGCTTCCTGGAAGGAAATCCCGATCGCCCGTTGATCACCGGATCGGTTTATAACGCCAGCCAGACGGTTCCGTACGCGCTACCCGACAATCAGACGCGGAGCACCCTCAAGAGTAACTCGTCGAAGGGCGGGAGTGGATTCAACGAAATTCGTCTGGAGGACAAAGCCGGTTCGGAGGAACTCTTTATTCAGGCGCAGAAAGACATGAACCTGATTGTGCTCAACGACTCCACAGCCACGATCACGAAAGACGAGACGATCACGGTGAAAGGGAAGCGGACCATGACGGTGACGGGAGATGAGGCGCACACCAACCAGGCCAATTTTTCGTTGAAGGTTTCCGGGAACCTTACCATTGAGGCGTCGGGCTCGGTGAGCATCAAGGCGGGGACAACTTTCACCAACAAGTCCGGCACGGATATGACGAACGACGCCGGAACGACCTTGACGAACAAGGCGGCGGCCTCGCAAACGGTTGACGGCGGCGGCATGCTGACACTGAAGGGCGGCATGGTGAAGATCAACTGATGGAGATGGATATCTATGGCGATGCAGGTTTGTATGGGAGCGATGCTGCAGTGCAGTTTTGGAGCCGCGCCATCCAGTCTGATTGTTCTGCCGGATAAGCGTGTCCTCACGGGAACGCCCGCGGCCAACATCATGGATGGCAAACCGATCGTGAACGTTCCGCCATTTGGGATGTGCAGTTCGCTGGCGAATCCCACGGTGGCGGCGGCTACCGCGGCGGCCCTCGGGGTGCTGACGCCAATGCCTTGCATCCCGGTTACGCCCGCACCGTGGGCGCCCGGCGCACCCACCGTGTTGATTGCCGATATGCCGGCGCTGGACAGTAACTCGATGCTGATGTGTACCTGGGGCGGGGTGATCAAAATCAATAACCCCGGTCAAACGACGGTGGAGGTGCCGTGAGCGAAACGATTGACTTCTCGATGACCAAAAGGCGCTTTCTGGCTTTCGCTGTGTGCGTGGGACTAGGCGTGGTGGTTCTTTATCTGGCAGGTATCGTCACCGGATTACTGATTCGATCGGTCACTCCGGCGTCAAAGACCGGATCTGTCAAGAGTCCTGTTGTGACGGCCGCCGTGAAACCGCCCGCCGGAACTCCGCCATCGCCGAAGACAGATCCTTCGGCCGGTGGCGGCGCTACGCAAACCCATGGCCTGACGGTGCAGGTGGCGTCATTTCGGGATCGCGACCGCGCAGAACGCTTCGCGGCATCTCTCAAGCGGCAAGGATTCGGGGCAGCGAGTATCGACGAAGTTGCATCCGCGGACCAGACGTGGCATGTGGTTCGACTCGGTCCGTATCAAGACTGGGATAGCGCCGCCCAGGTTGCCGAGGAGATCGGAAGATCCTATGATTTGCATTGCTCGGTCGTTCCGATTTAGGTCAGTCGGCTTCGTAGCGGAATGATCCGCCGGCGCCCACGCCGACACGCAGGCGGGCGATCTTGCGCCCGTCCGCGAGCGCGCACAAAATGCGCTCGGAAACATCGGGAATCAGCGTGCCGGTCAGGATGTGATCGATGTTCCTGGCTCCGCTTTCGGCTTCACTGCAGCGTGCGGTAATCTCTTCGATCAATTGCTCGGCGTGCTCCAGCGAGACCCCATGCGCTTGTTTCAGGCGCTGCGCGATCTTCTGGATCTTGAGTTCCGCGATGTTGTGGAGATCGATCGCGCGAAGGGAGTAGTAGGGGATGGTCACCAGCCTGCCGAGAAAGGCGGCCTTGAAGATCTGCCGCAATTCCACGCTCAAAGCGTCGAGCACGCGCGGAGAATCGAGCAGCTTCCGGTCTTGCGCCGAGACCTGATGAATCAGGTCGGAACCTACGTTGGAAGTAAGAAGGATCAGCGTGTTGCGAAAATCGACCACCCGGCCTTGTGAATCCTCAAGCACGCCTTTGTCGAAAACCTGATAGAAGAGCTCCATGACATCGGTGTGCGCTTTCTCCATCTCATCCAGCAGCAGGACGCAATAGGGCCGGCGGCGAACGGCTTCGGTGAGCACGCCGCCTTCGCCATAGCCGATGTAACCGGGAGGCGCGCCTTTCAGCGCGGAGACGGAATGAGCCTCCTGATACTCGGTCATATTCAGGACAACCGCGTTCCGCTCACCGCCGTAGAGCACGTCAGCGAGGGCGAGCGCGGTCTCCGTTTTCCCTACGCCGCTCGGGCCTACCAGGAGAAAGACGCCGGTAGGCCGGCCAGGGTCATCCACTCCGGCCCGCGCGCTAATCACCCGCCGGGCAATCGTATCCAGAGCGTGGTCCTGCCCCACGACGCGCTCCGCAAGCAGACTCCGCAAGTTCAGGACGCTGTGAATTTCACTGCGCAACATGCGGCCTACCGGAATGTTGGTCTGTCCCGAGATCACTTCCGCGATGACGCGCGCATCCACGAACGCCGGCACCAGCGGGGATTCGCCCTGCACGACGCTGAGTTCCGCTGTTACGGCGGCCAGTTCGTCGATGGCCAACTGATGATCGGGTTCACCATCCGGCGGAGGCGAGGACTCGATGCCGGCATGAAGTTCCAGCGACTTCCGAACCAGTTGCCGCTCCTCGATCAGGCGGTCCTCCAGATCGGCCAGTTGCGTTTCCGCGCCGGCCAGGTCGTCGAACAGCTCCGCTAAGCGCGCAGCGTGATCCACCCCGGCGGCCTTCTCGCGCTCGAGCGACCGAATCTCAGTTTCCAAGAACGCGATGCGGTCCTGCCATGTCTCGATGGGCTGAGGGGTTGCGTTTTGGGCGGCCGCGACATTGGCGCACGCGGTATCGAGGATACCGACGGCCTTGTCCGGCAACTGCCGCCCGATGATGTAGCGGCGCGATAGCCGCACGGCTGAAGTAATGGCGTCATCCATCACGCGGACGCCGTGGTGGCGCTCCAGAATGGCGACCAGCGGGCGCAACATCTGGATAGCCTGCTCCTCGCCGGGCTCTTCCACGTGGACCACCTGAAACCGGCGCGCCAGCGCCCCATCTTTTTCAAAGCACTTGCGATACTCCGCGTGAGTCGTCGCTGCGATGGTGCGGAAGTCTCCGCGCGCTAATGCCGGCTTGAGGAGGTTGGCCGCATCACCTTGTCCGCCGCCGCCGATCAACATATGCGCCTCGTCGATAAACAGAATGACGGAGTTCTTCGTGGATTGAACTTCGTTCATGACTGACTTCAAACGGCTCTCAAACTCCCCACGCATCGACGCGCCGGCGAGCAGCAAGCCCAGATCGAGCGTCATCACCGACGCCCGCGCGAGTGAAGGAGAGATATCTCCCGAAGCGATGCGCAGCGCGAACCCTTCCACGATGGCCGTCTTGCCCACGCCTGGCTCCCCGACCAGGATGGGATTATTCTGGCGGCGGCGAGTGAGAATATCCGTGACCAGGCGGATTTCGCGCGAACGTCCGAAAACAGGGTCCAGCGCGCCGGCCCGCGCCCCAGCGGTAAGATCCACTGTGTATTGCGCCAGCGCGGAGTGACCGGTGGGGCCGTCTTTTGGTGGCTGTTCCCGCAGATACACGGGGGCTTCATCTCGGCTGAGTAATTCGCCGAACTCCTGACGCATCACGCTCGCATTCAATTTGAGCCATTCGCCTGAAAAGCGGCTGGCCAATTCGGCTGCATCGTCGGCTTGCGCCAGCGCCAGCACAATCGCCCCCGAGCGGATTTCCGTCATCTCAAACTCCACCGAAGCGACGGCCCACGAAGCAGCCAGCAGTTTCACGAGCCGCGCCGAAAGAGACGCCTGCTGCTGGGAAGGATGCATGCGGTCGAGCGTGGAGTTGCACTGCGCGCGCATGCGCCCCGTATCGAGACCGAAATGCTGGAAAATCCGGCCGGCATCCGATTTCGGAGCACCCAGGATCGCCAGCATCATATGTTCGAGGTCGACTTCGCAGTTTCCGCGGGAAGCGGCCAGCGTCACCGCGTTTTCGGCCATGGTGCGGCAGCAGGCGTTCAGTTTGGAAACCAGGAGTTTGAGGTCGGTCATTCAGGCACCGGCTTGCGGGAGCATGGGATGGACCAGCGTGAAAATGGACCTCACTACCTCTTCGGCTTCTGGACGACCGGGCGTTCGCACCCACTCGTTTACCCCGCCGTAAATGGCGCCGCTGATGGTGGCGGCAATCAGTTCCGGGGAAAGCGCCGTTCTTGGAGGAGTTCTCGCGAACCCGGAGAGGATCATCCGGCGTACGACGGCCACCAAAGCGGATTCGAAGTGCTTCTCGGACTGCCGGCGTTCGGGACACTCAAAGCCCGGCAAGCCGGCCAGATAATCGCACATTGCCAGCGTGATGCCCATCAGCGCGGTCGGGCAGTGGCCATCGAATATGACACCGCGTTTGTTCAGCAGCTCCTGGAATCGGGATGACACCAGGCCTTCGAGCAAGGCGAATTTATCCGGGTAGTGGTCGTAGAACGTGGCCCGGTTGAGCGTTGCTTCTTCGGCGATCTCTCCCACCGAAATCTTCTCGAAGGACTTGGATTCGAGCAGGCGCTCGAGGGCATAGTGCAGCATCTTGCGAGTTCTGCGGATGCGCGGATCCACCCAGTCCGCGGTTTGTTGGGCACCGGTGACCATACTAAACCTCTATTCTTACATTTCTTGAGCCGTCACATGTTGGTTAAGCATCAGATGTGGCTAGGAGATCCGCAAAATGAAATTGGCTGCAACCATCGCTCGCTACCTTCTAGGATTCATGTTCACCGTATTCGGATTGAACGGATTCTTGCACTTCATCCCTCTTCCGCCGCCGGCAGCGCCGCTGGCCCTACAGTATATGACTGTGATGATGACTTCACACTATTTTGTGCTGGTGTTCCTCATTGAGCTAGCCGGCGGGTTGATGCTGCTCGCCAATCGATTCGTGCCGCTGGCTCTGGTGCTGCTGGCGCCCGTCCTGGTGAACATCCTGCTATTCCACAGTCTGATGGATATCGGCAGTATCGCCCCTGGTCTGCTGGCGACCATTCTGTGGTTAATCGTGTTCATCCGGTTCCGTGCCGCATTTCGCGGGATCTTTCAGGCGACCACGAATTAAAAGAGAGCAACCGTGGAAATCGGCGTCGACAGTTTTATCGCGGCTCGGAGAGACCCCGGCTCGGGCCATGTTGGGAAGGCGTCTGAAGCGCTCCGGGAGTTTATCAGCCGGATTGAGTATGCCGACGAGGTGGGCCTCGATGTGTTCGGGGTCGGAGAGCATCACCGCGAGGAGTTCCTGGACTCGGCGCCAGCTATCGTCCTCGCCGCGGCGGCGGCGCGCACGAAGAGGATTCGCCTCACCAGCGCCGTCACAGTACTCAGCGCAGCGGACCCGGTACGCGTGTTTCAGAACTTCGCGACACTGGATCTGATTTCCCAGGGACGGGCGGAGATGGTGGTTGGCCGCGGTTCTTTCATCGAAGCCTTTCCGTTGTTTGGGCTGAACCTGGAAGACTACGATTCGCTGTTCGAAGAGAATCTCGACCTGCTGCTCAACATCCGTGAGCATACCCACGTGCACTGGTCGGGCAAGCACCGGGCGCCTCTCACCGGTCAGGGGGTTTTTCCGCGGCCCCTACAGGAGAAGATTCCGATCTGGCTGGGAGTGGGGGGAACGCCGGAATCATTTGCAAGGGCGGGGGCACTGGGTCTGCCGCTGATGGTCGCCGTGATTGGTGGAGAAACACATCGCTTCCGGCCGCTGGTCGATCTCTATCGGGAGACGGGAAGGCGAGCCGGCTATCCGGAAGATCAACTCAAAGTAGGATTGCATTCGTTCGGATACGTGGCGCGATCTTCGGCGGAAGCGGCGGACGACTTCTTTCCGGGATATGCGCTTTGGGTCGGCACGATGGGTAAGGAACGTGGGTGGCCTCCAGCGTCCCGGCGTCAATTCGATGCCCAACTGGGACCGCGCGGCGCGTATCTTATCGGGGAACCAAGCGAGGTGGCTGAGAAGATCGCGCGCCATAGCGAGGCGCTTGGCGGGATTTCGCGCGTCACGTTTCAAATGGATATCGCCAATCTATCGGATGCGAAGCTGAGGGGATCGATCGAGATGATCGCTCAGGTTGCCTCCCACTTTCGTTAGTGTGCCGTTTCGAGCAGTTGGGCGGCATCTCCATCACCGGCCGATGCATCCCTTCCTCATGCACCTCTATTCACCCCTGAAGATTCGCGAAGTCACATTTCGCAACCGCATCGCGGTGTCGCCGATGTGCCAGTACTCCAGTGAGGACGGGTTTGCGAGCGATTGGCATTTGGTGCACCTGGGCAGCCGCGCTGTGGGCGGGGCCGCACTGGTGATGACCGAGGCGTCCGCAGTGACGGCGGAAGGCCGCATTTCTCCACACGATCTCGGAATCTGGCAGGACGAACATATCGCGAGCCTGGCGCGGATCACCACGTTTATTCGAGAGCAAGGTAGTATCTCGGGGATTCAACTCGCCCATGCGGGGCGAAAGGCGAGTACTCGTGTGCCGTGGGATCGCAGCGGATCCTTCATCCCAGAGAGTGAAGGCGGGTGGCGCACCTCCGCGCCGAGCCCAATCCCTTTTCGTGAAACGGATACTGCGCCCAGAGAACTGTCGCCGCCCGAACTGGGCGATATTGTTGATGCGTTCGCCGCAGCGGCGCGGCGTGCTCTGGCTGCCGGATTTCAGGTGATCGAGATTCACGCCGCTCACGGTTATCTGATCAATGAGTTCCTTTCGCCGTTGTCGAATCGCCGGGAGGATGAGTACGGCGGCTCTTTCGAGAACCGCATCCGTTTTCTCACGGAGATCGCGCAGGCGATTCGAACAGTCTGGCCCGAGTCGCTTCCTCTTTTTGCGCGCATTTCAGCTATCGATTGGGTGGAAGGCGGGTGGACTGTGGATGATTCGGTGAAACTGGCGCAGCGGCTGAAGCCCCTGGGGGTGGATCTGGTTGACTGTTCGTCAGGCGGGGTGATGCCGAACGCCAAAATAGTAGCCGGACCCGGATACCAGGTGCCGTTCGCGGCACAGGTGCGTCGCGAGGCATCCATTTTGACGGGCGCTGTGGGTATGATTACGGACCCGCAACAGGCCGAAGCGATCATCCGTGACGGCAGCGCCGACCTGGTGCTGCTGGCGCGCGAGTTTTTGCGCGACCCCTATTTCCCTCTGCACGCGGCGCAAGCTTTGGGAGTTGAAGCAACGCCTCCGGTCCAATACAAGCGGGCTTTCTGATCGGGGGTTGTGGTAATCCTTAGTTCTTCGTGACTTACAAACCCGCGATTGTTTCGGCGCTTCTGGTCTTGAGTGTGTCTGGCCAGCAGCCTAATGGAAAACCCTTGCGCGCACGCGATGAGGACGGCGCGGCTTCTCGCTGGCTGAACAAGCCGGTGCTGGAATCGCGGCTGCTCGATGACATGGAGAGCCTGAGCCACTGGGCATTCACAGGCAAAGGCGATATGGCGCTCTCCGATGCGTGGGTCAAGCAGGGAAAGCATTCGCTCCGTCTCGCATCGGCGACGGGCGAAGCTACCGCGGGTGGTGAAAGCGAATGGCTCGACATCATGGCCACGCGCCAATTCGCGGCGGAAGACTGGACCGCGTACAACCGGCTCTCTGTTTGGGTGTACCCGGATATCGAAGGTGCGCCCGCTATCTCCTGCTCGATTATCCTACATAACGATGGGACCACGAAGCTGCCGGACCGATATAACGAAGGCCGCAATGAGTCGCTGATTTTGAAAGACCATGAGTGGAATCATGTGGTGTGGGAGATTGCTCCGCTGGCGCGCGACCGGGTGACCGCGGTGGATGTCGCATACAGCCTGCCTAAGAAGTATCCCGAGCCCGCCGACCACACGATTCTGTATATCGATCAATTGGAGTTACAGAAGGTGAAGGCCGACCACGTGGAAGGCTGGGATGTTGCGGTGGGTGAGATTGCGTTCAGCGGTGGCGGCTATCAGGCAGGCGCCACGAAAACGGCGATCGCCAGCGACTTACAAGCTGCGCAATTCAGGATTGTGCGGGCGGACTCCGGTAAGACCGTGTTGACTCAACCTGTCAAAGCGGTGACTACGCCACTGGGGAAATACCAGTTACTCGATTTCTCTGAGCTACGCGAGCCCGGAACTTACCAGATTGAAGCGGGCGACAGGAGGACGCGGCCTTTTCGGATCGGTGACGATGCGTGGCGCGAGAGCATCGAGAAAGCCATGAATTTCCTCTACAGTGAACGCTGCGGAATGGTGATTCCGGGATTGCATGGGATCTGCCACCAGGACTGCTACACGGAACACGCCGGCAAGCGGATCATCGTGAACGGAGGTTATCACGACGCAGGCGACCTGACGGCGACGGGGCACACGCCCGGCATGGCTTACGCTCTGTTCTCACTAGCCGAACGCCTTCACAGGCAAGGCGAAGACGCGGCGCTGGAGGCGCGGTTGATCGAGGAAGCGAAATGGGGTTTGAACTGGGTATTGAAGACGCGCTTTGGCGACGGGTACCGCAGCACGGGCCAACTGATCAGTTACTGGACCAACGGCGTTATGGGCGATGGGGACGACCGGCACGGGGAAGCGAAGAACGATCCGGAATGGAACTTCCGTGTGAGCAGTGTGGAAGCACTGGGTTACCGGATGTTGAAGGATAGTGACCGCGAACTGGCGGATCTCAGTCTGGCGACGGCGAGGGAAGATTGGCAGTTCGCCGTGAAAGGCCTTGAAGCCGCAGCGCCGATTCCCGCGGTCTACGGGCAGAAAGACGAACTGGAGCGCAATTCGATCGGCGCGCTGGCTTCGGCGGATCTGTTCCGGGCGACCGGCGAGAAGCGCTATGCCGATGAAGCAGTTGTACTGGCGAGCCAGATCGTAGCGTCTCAGGAACGCAAGCTGCAGCACTGGAGTATTCCGCTGGCGGGTTACTTCTATACCAGTTCAAAGCGGGAGAATCTGTTCCAGCGATTCCATATCGGCGAAGAGCAGGCGCCGATTGTCGCGCTGGCGCGGATGTGCGAGCAATTTCCGGATCATCCGGATTGGATGAAGTGGTATTCCGCCGTAGTGCTGCACTCGAAATATTATCTGGAACGGGCGGCTGAGGTGAACGAACCATACGGGGTTCTGCCCGCCGCAGTCTACCGGGAGAGCGATGCGAAGACGATCAACGGGAACCAGAACTGGACCCCTCTTCGGGCCGCGGATGCCGAGGCGTACCTGGCGGAGGTACATGCGGGAGTGCCGCTCGGCGGCGAGTATTACCTGCGGCGTTTTCCAGTGTGGTTCGATTTTCGCGGCAATTTCAGCGTGTTGCTTTCGCAGGCAAAGGCGCTTTCGGCGGCCTCGCAGATGCGCGGAGACGCGCATGGGATCGACCTGGCGGAGAAACAGGCGGAGTGGATATTAGGACGCAATGCATTCGCCGCCAGCATGATGTATGGCGAGGGCTACGACTGGACGCCGCTCTATAGCGTGCGGTCCGGGCAGATGGTGGGCGCGCTTCCGGTGGGAATTGAAACCAAGGAATTTCACGACGCGCCTTACTGGCCGAACCAGATCTGTTGGACCTATAAGGAAGTGTGGACGCATCCGGTGGGGCGCTGGATCTGGCTGATGGAGGACTTAGCCGGACCAGCGGTGGTTAAGGGAACTGTGGACGCGGGCAGCGGCGAACCGGTTGAGTTTCGCGAGAAGTGGACGGGCGTGGTTACAACGGTGCATCCGGACGCATCGGGCGCGTTTCGGGCGGTGTTGTCGGAAGGCAGTTACGAGACCAATCACGGTTTGCATCTGACCGTGTTGCCCGGCGGAACTTATCACCTTGATTTGAGCCTTCATTCGCGGCTGAGTTTTGGGATCGCAACGGAACAGCGGAAGGATTCTGGCGACGTGACTCTGCGAGTGAAGGTAAACGGCTGGGGTGAGCACCAGTTTACGATCCGAACCGATAACCTTGAAGTCCGGGTCGTGAACCTGCGGTCGCGGGGATCGTCGACGGTGGAATTTCACGGCCGCGTCATGGACCGCGAGTCGCCTTGGGTAGCCGTTGTTGTGCCGGACGGGGTTCTGGCGGAGCGAAAGGAAGCTACCGGCATTCTGCAATGAGAACAACTCGCGTGCGCGCCCACATCCTCCGTAATGCGGAGTGCGCCTGTTTGTGCGTTTGAGCCTGGTTTCATTCTCGAATCGATCGAGCGATTTCTGGAAACGGCTCGAAGACCCGCGTTGGTCGAGCCGGGTGAACCGATTTTATTGCTGGAGCGGGACCACTTTACGCTCGAAGCGAAGGCCGCGCACATTTCCCTGCAAGCCTGGGACGTGACCCGTAACCTCGTTCGGCGGGTTACGTCGGTGGGCCGAACGGAGAAGGGCAAGCTTTCCTTGAAGGTCCAGCGGTTTGCCGGACGCGAGGGGTCTATGCAGTTGGTGGACCTGGCGCATCCGCGTACGCAGGATTGGGAGCGCAAGGGATCGCGATTGGTGTTTCGCGAGCGATTCCGATGCATGCTGGAGAGGGAATTTCCGGGGTGGAAGGTGGCCGAGCTTTCGACCGAGGCTGATCTGCAGCATTCGTTGTCGCCGGCTTTCCCGAGGGCTTTTCTGACGCGCGGCACGCAGGCGATTGCCGCCATCGCCGCCCCTCCCGATTGCTTCGATTGCCCGCTGATGCTGAGCTTCGGGTTGATCTGGCTGGATTATGTGAGGCGGCGGAACTCGAAGCACGTAGTTGGCGCATTGACCTTCTGGGCACCCGCTCCGGTAGCGCCTTCGCTGAGCTTTTACATCCGATGGCTCGATTCGCGCGAGGCGCGGTTCGCGATGTATCTGTACTCGGATGAAGACTTCGCGATGGTGCTGGATCCGAGTAACTACGGCAACGTTGCGACGGAACTGGAGCCATGCCGCCGACCGCAGGAGTTGCCATTCGCGATTGAGTTTTCGGAAGCGGTGCCGCTGTCGAACGGGGCTGTGAGTTTGCGCGTGGCAGGGCTTGAGTTTGCGCGCTATCACGAGGGACGCCTCGCGAATGGGCGCGAATCCCTCACGCTGGACGACGCGCGCGCGGTGGCGGCTAGCTTGCACGGGATGCGAAGCGGGACTGCGCAGCGCAGCAAGCCGGTTTTCCAACAGAACCCGGAGGCGTGGTTGGAATCGATTGTGCGCTCGCATGTTGAATTGGTGGATGCTTCGCTGCGGGCCGATCCGGTCTATGGACAGGTGCCGGCGATTGCCGGGCAGAACCGGACGGTGCTCGATCTGCTGGCTGCGGAATATTCAGGCCGGCTGGTGATTATTGAGTTGAAGGCAGCGCAGGACATTCATCTTCCATTGCAGGCGCTGGATTACTGGCTGCGCGTGAAGTGGCATTTGGATCGGGACGAGTTTTCGAAGTTCGGATACTTTCCAGGGATTGAGCTGCGTCACGAGCCGCCGCGGTTGATTTTAGTTGCTCCGTCGCTGGATTTCCATCCGAGCACGGAGACGGTGCTCCGGTATTTTTCGCCGGAGGTGGAGGTGACGCGGGTTGGGTTGAGCGCCGATTGGCGCGAGAATCCGCGGGTTATGTTTCGGTTGCAGGGGGCGGAACGGCCGCACGAGTAACCCTGAGGCGCGACGCAAAGAAGAGAACGCCGGCGATTGTCCAAGCCAATGCGAAGACTCGCTCAACGGTGAGGGATCGTGGGCCAACCTCCGGTTGTCCATCCAGCGTCCGATGAAATACCAGAGCACGGGGACGGCGGCCGCGATGACCAAGTAGCCCGGAACGGTGCCTACCCGGGCTTCAAACACGGAGTCAACTCCGGTGACAGCAACACCACTACCGGGAAATTGATCCCCAGAGCGACCTGCATCGCCAGTGGACGCCCGAACCAGGCCAGCAGCAAGTAGGCCGCGAACTGCACCGGTGGTTGCAGCTTGCGATAAGCAACCTGCTTCATAGAAGACCAATCGCCTGCGCGCGATTCATGCCGTCCTTGACGCAATCCGGCATTCCGACGCCTCGCAGAAAAGCTCCTGCCAGATGAACGTCCGTGGGCATCGCAGCCTCGATCTGCTCGATGAGTGCGGAATGGCCCACGCCATACTGCGGCATCGAATCCGGCCAGCGGTAGACCCGAGTGAAGAAGGGCGCGGCGTCGATTCCCGTGATGCGAGCGAAGTCGTCGAGCACGTCAACGAGCAGAGCTTCGGTGTGATCTCCGGCCACGAAGCACCGGACGATCACTTTATCCGGCGGCGCCCGGTGCGGGAATTTATTGGTTACCCAGGTGGCGGCCATGATGGTTCGGCGCTCGCGCCGGGGGACGAGAAATCCAAAGCCACGCGGCTGATTTGTCAGTTGATTCTGATGGAAGCCGAACGCGAAGATGGTCGCCGAGGAGTGGCGAATTTGCGCGAGAAGCTCACCCGCCACAGTTCCGGCGAGCAGCTTCGAAGACGAGGGTGCGCCGCTAGCGATGAGGATTTTCTCCGCCGGTAGCCATTCGCCCGCAACGCGAACGCGGCCCGGTTGCACGGCCTCAGCGGGGGAGCGAATGATCCGTGCACTGCCGGATATCTGATCCGCGATCTCGCACGGAATTTGACCCAAGCCGCCGCGCATGGATTCAAATAGCGGACCGACGGGCTTCGGTTCCCGCATTGCCCCGCGGAGCACGCTGCCCCGCACGCGCTCATGTTCCAGGAAGCCCGGAAGCACGCCGGCAGCACCGAGCGTTTCGGGCGTTCCACCATAAACGCCCGCGAAGATCGGCTCCGCCAGATACTCAACGGCTTCCTTGCCGAAATGGTCGCGCACGAATTCCGCAACGCTGCGGTCGCCCGCCGACGATGGGCCCCTGTCAGCTTCCAGCAGCATGCGCAGCTTGGTTGCCGGGCTCAACAAGGCGGACTCCAGAAGCGGTTTCCACTCGGTGGGCGCGACCATCCGCATTCCGCGGGGGAAGGGATGGAGCACGCCCGCTCGCAGAATGAATGTTTGGCGGATGGCCTCATTGCAGGGGATCACATCCCGGCGCAAGCCGAGTTCCACTGCAAGGTTGCGCAGCCAAGGCTTAGCGGCTAGCCAACTGTCCGCACCGCATTCGACGAGGCAGTCGTCTATGCGCTCCGAGCGCAGCAAGCCGCCGAAGGGACTTGGAGCGATGAGAACCACATCGCGTTTTTGCTTAACAAGTTCCCACGCGGCGCTGAGGCCGGTGATTCCTCCACCGATGACGGCGACCGGCACGGCTTACGGGCGGAAATCCCGCACCATCTGTACAACGGCCTTCACATTCTCGACCGGTGTTTCCGGCAAGATGCCGTGTCCGAGGTTGAAGATGTGTCCGGGGCGCACGCCTGTGCGGCGCAAAAGATCTTGCACGCGCTGCTTGAGCTCGGGCAGGGGAGCGAACAGAACTACCGGGTCCAGGTTGCCCTGAATGGCGGACCGGTAGCTGATCTCCATCCAGGCCTGGTCGATATTAATACGCCAGTCGCATCCCAGAACATCGCCGCCGGCTGCGTGCATTTCGCGAAAGAAGCCGGAAGCGCCTGTACCGAAGTGGATCACGGGAACGCCGCCGGAGCGAATGCGCTCGATCAGCGCGCGCGAATAGGGCGCGGCGTAGCGTACATAATCATCTGGTCCGAGCGCGCCGATCCAGCTATCGAACACCTGAATCGCCTTGGCGCCGGCGGCGATCTGGCTGATGGCGAACGGCGCCAGAACGTCGACAATCTTACCCATCAGCCTGCGCCAAAGAGTCTCATCCGAATACATCAGGCGTTTGGTCTTGATGAAGTTACGGGACGCGCCGCCTTCGATCATGTAACTGGCCATGGTAAAAGGCGCACCCACGAAGCCGATTACCGGCACGCGCCCGGCCAGAGTTCGCGTGACCAACTGAATGGCTTCGCCGACGTAGCCCAGTTCATCCACATTGTGCGTTGACAGCGAATCGATATCGTCACTGGTGCGTACCGGGTTATCGATGATGGGACCTTCACCGGTGGCGTAGCGCAGCTTCAGGCCCATGGGCTCGACGGGAAGCAGCAGGTCCGCGAAAATGATGGCGGCATCCACATCAAGGATCTCGACGGGCTGCAGAGTGACGGCCGCCGCAAGATCCGGCCGCTTGCACATCTCCAGAATGCCATGGTGGGCGCGGATGTCGCGATACTGCTTCAGGTATCGTCCTGCCTGGCGCATAAACCAGACCGGACGCACGTCGGTGGGCCGGCGCCGGCAAGCATCCACAAACCGGGTATTCATTGGAGCCACACGCATGGCTGATTTGCCTTCGCCTTCTCTTCGCAGAAATAGGCACGGAGCTTCCTCGGTCCGTGAGTCTTGGCCCATTCGAGCCCATTGATGAAATACGGCTTGGTCCACGCTTCGCTGTCGATGGTCAAGGGTGCGATCACCGAGACGGACAGCATGCCTTTCGCCGGATATCCGGTGCGTGGATCCATTATGTGACTGTAGATACGCCCGTCGGCTTTGAAGAACTTCTCATAGCTCCCGGACGTGGACATGGATTCGTCTTTCAGCACAACCTCCTCAACCGACTTCGATTGGTCATGTGGATCTTTGATCTCGATGTGCCAGCCATCTTCACCTGGTGGTGTCCCCATGGCGAATATGCTGCTTCCGGAAGCCGAAACCAGGCCCGCTTTGATTCCGTTACGACGGAGGACATTCACCATGCGATCCACCGCATAACCCTTTCCGATGCCGCCGGGGTCCATTTCGATTCCGCTCTTTCGAAATCGCACAGTGCTGGCAGCGGGATCGAGCTGCATGTTTTGCCAGCCGGTGATCGCGCGCGCGGTTTCGATTTCTGCTTTGCGAGGCATATGCCCGGTCCCTTTATAAAAGCCCCAAACACGCATCAATGGGCCGACTGTGATATCGAAAGACCCTTCGCTGGCGCGGCTGTATTCCACGCAGGCAGCCAGCAGCCCGAACAATTCCGGCGTGGTTTTCACCGGGCGAGCAGCCGCGAAGCGATTCACCTGACTCCATTCGCTCTCGGGCTTGTAATTCGAGAGCAGTTCGTCGAGCCGCCGGACTTCGTCGAACGCCTGGCCCACGGCATTTTCCATCGCCGTCTGATCTTCCCCGTAGACCGCAATGGAGTAAGTTGACCCCATGGCTGTCGCCGATTGCTCCAGGCGCAGCAGTTCCCCGCCTTGAACCGCATTTGCGGACAAGGCGAGCGCAAACAAGACTATAGCAGTTTGTTTGCGGGGCAAGCTATTGACGGCCACGTTTCTTCTCGGCCCGCTTTAGAAGCAACGCAATACGTTCGTCGGCATTGGGGAACCGGTCGCCCGAGAAACGCAATTCGGGAACGAGGCGAAGGTCAAGGCGCGAAGCCAACTCATGCCGCAGAAACCCGGACGCATGGTCGAGCGCCTGCACAGCCTGACGCACTTCTTTTTCGCCTTCGAGAGCTATTTTCACGTGGGCGTGCCGGCCATCGCTCGAAATCTCCACGCTTGAAACCCCGACGCCGGCCAAGCGAGGGTCCGCCATTTCAAAGCTGATGATTTCCGTCAACTCCTCCCGGATTGCTTCCGAGACGCGAGCCGTTCGCCTTTCGTCCATACGTCAGAAAAACTCCATGTCCGCGCGAACCAGATACCCGCCCAGCAGACCTGCACATTCATCTTCGACAGCTCGCAGCATGCGCTCACAGTGGCTTCGTTCCGAAGAAACCGTGGTGGCTGCGACGACCGACCATTGCCACGTTTCCTGTCCATCGATCTCAGCCACGGCCACGTTGAACTTGCTCTTCAGCCGCTCGATCAGGCTCTTGACGACGTGCCGTTTCTCCTTCAAAGAATGAGAAGCTTCGACCCGTATTTCAACTGTGAGCACCCCGATCGTGGCGGGCATCAGCGTAAAACTCAACCAAACGGTCAGCCCAAATCCGCAGCGATTTTCTCAAGTACGAAGGCCTCGATCAAGTCACCTGCGCGGGTATCACCAAAGTTATCAATCGTGATGCCGCACTCCATTCCGACGCGGACCTCGCTGACATCGTCCTTGAAGCGCCGGAGCGAACCCACCTTGCCGGTGTGAACGGCGACACCGTCGCGCATCAAACGGAGTTGACATTCCCGGTTTATATATCCGTCCGTGATCATGCAGCCGGCTACCATGCCGACCTTGGATACGCGGAACGTGGCGCGCACTTCCGCCTTGCCGCGCGGAATCTCACGGAAGACCGGGGCCAGCAAGCCAGCCATGGCCTTCTTGATCTCGTCCGTAAGATTGTAGATGATGGAATGCATCCGGACATCGACTTTTTCATGTTCCGCGGTGGCTTCCGCTTTGCGGTCAATCTTTACGTTAAAGCCGATCACGATGCCTTCAGACGCGGAAGCGAGCAAAACATCGCCTTCGTTGATGGTGCCAACGCCGGCGCGCAGCACGTTGACGCGTACCTTTTCCGTGGAGAGCTTCTGCAGAGAGTCGCTCAGCACTTCCGCCGAACCGGCTACGTCGGCCTTCAGAATAATTGGCAGTTCTTTGGTTTCGCCGGCGGCCATCTTCTTCTGGAACTGTTCCAGGGTTAGCCGCTTATTCTTGCTGCGCGCTTCCTCGCGGGTCTTTTCTTCGCGATAGAGAACAATCTGCTTGGCCTTGGTGGTATCCGTCACCACCTGGAATTCATCACCGGCGTCCGGCAATGATTCGAGACCCAGCACTTCGACGGGCATGGACGGTCCAGCCTCGCGAATCTGCTCGCCGCGGTCGTTAATCATGGCGCGCACTTTGCCGAACACCTGTCCGCAGATAAAGAAGTCGCCCACGCGCAGGGTGCCATTGCGGACCAGAACGGTGGCTACGGGACCACGGCCGCGATCGAGCTTCGATTCGATCACGGAGCCCATGGCGGGCCGCGCGGAATTGGCTTTCAGATCGCGAATTTCGGCCACCAGGAGAATCATCTCGAGCAATGTGTCGAGTCCTTCTCTGGTACGGGCGGACACCGGAGTCATAACGACGTCGCCGCCCCAATCTTCCGCAAGCAAACCCCGATCGGAAAGCTGCTGCTTAATGCGGTCGGGTTGCGCGTCAACTTTGTCGATCTTATTGATGGCTACGATGATGGGGACTTTGGCCGCGCGGGCATGGTCGATGGCCTCCAAAGTCTGCGGCATCACGCCGTCATCCGCCGCCACGACAAGCACCACGACGTCGGTCACTTTCGCGCCGCGCGAACGCATGCGCGTAAAGGCTTCGTGACCCGGAGTATCGATGAAAACGATCTTCTGGCCGTTCTTCTCGATGTGGTATGCGCCGATGTGCTGGGTGATGCCTCCGGCTTCGCGACCGGCGACATTGGCTTCGCGAATGGCGTCCAGCAGGCTGGTTTTGCCGTGATCTACGTGGCCCATGATGGTGACCACGGGGGGCCGACGAATCAGATCCTTGGTGTCTTCGGCCAGTTCGACTTCCCACATGGCCTCTTCTTCAAAAGTAACTGTGCTGGTGGAAGCGCCGAATTCACGGGCCATCTCGGTGGCCAGTTGCGCATCAAGCGTCTGGTTGATGGTCGCGAAGATCCCGCGATCCAGCAGTTTCTTGATAACCAGGTTGGCGCGAACATCGAGCTTCTCCGAGAGCTCCTTGACGGTGACGCCTTCGGAAATGGTGATGTCGCGATTGATCGGGGGTGGCCCCTGATCGCGCTCGCGGCGCACAGGACGCAGCAGTTTCTCGTCGTGTTCGCGTTCCCTGTCGCGAGGTTGCTGGGGACGCCCACGGCTCGGAGCGCGGCGCGTGTCGGGCGGCGCCGGGGCCGGAACGAGCCCAACCGCGCCCATCTGACCGCGAGGGCTGGTGGGGTGCATGGGACGCGGTCCGCCGGGACGCGGAGGGCCGCCAGTGCGCGCATAAGGCCCAGCTTGCTGGCCAGGGTATTGACCGGGGTACTGGCCGGGGCGCTGCGGTTGCGCCGTGCGGCTGGCTGGTCCAGGAAAAATGGGACGCCCAGGAACCGAAGATTGGGGCGGACGCTGGGGCACGCCAGGCCGCAGGGCCGGAGTACCGGGAGTGGCCGAGCGCTGCTGTCCGGCGAGTTTCTCCACCAGATCGGGACGGGGTGGAACGATCGGGCGGGGAGCGGGTTGGCCCGCCAGCGGGCGTCCTTGCATCTGCGGTGATGTCGATTGCGGCCGGGGCCCTTGCGGTGCGCCAGGATTCATTCCCGGGCGCGGCGCGCCATGTGGACGCAGCGGTTGACCAGCCTGTGGACGCGGCCCCGGCGCTTGCGGCCTCGGCGCGCCTGGAACGGGTGCTGAAGGACGGAGGGGCTGAGCAGAGGTGGCCTGCGGCATGGGTGCGCGCGGACCGGACAACACCTGCCCTGGGCGCGGCGGTCCGCTGGGGGCCGTGGGAATGGGTCGGGCGGCTGGGGGGGCAGGCCTTTGAGGACTGGCGGGTGGTGTTCCGGGCAGTGGGCTAGACGGACGAGCCGCAACTGATGGCTCGGAGGTGGACTGAGCTGGGGCGGACTGCGTCGCTGGCGCTTGTGGAGCCGCTGGTGCTGGCGCGGAGATCACTGGTGCGGGGGCCGCACTGGCTTCCCGCGGAGGCGCCGGAGGCGCTACCTTAGGAGCTGGAATTGGAACTGGGGCAGGTGCCGGAACTGGCGCCGCAGGCCGCTGTCCGCCTATTGGCGGACGGAGCGGATTCGCAAGCGGCGGCCGCAGAGACATCCGTTGAGCGGGCTTTTCTTCCGTGTCGCCGGTGGGTCGAGCATCAAGTGTAGAAGTCGTCTGTGCCGGCAAGTCGTCAGGTCTCGATTCCGTGCGGGTCGCGCTTTCGTCCGATTTCGGATCGAAAGACGCTCTTTGCGAGGGAGGCTGCAATGGCTCGGCGGAATGGTCGGATTCCAAATGCGGTGTGAGCCCATTTTGATGGGTGGAATCGGTTTCACCACGATATCCGCCACCGCCAACGAAAAAGTGACGCAGCTTCTCCGCCACGTCTTCGTCCACTGAGCTGGAGTGGGTCTTTTTCTCGGTTACGCCGAAATCCGGGAGTTTATCGAGAATCAGGTTCGCTTTGACTTCCAGATCCCTTGCCAACTCATTGATACGAATCTTCTTCATAGATAAAGCTGTTGTTTAAACCTGAGGGTTCGTAAGATGGCTGGCCGGTCCGCTTACATCACCCTCGACTCCTTTTTCCTCTTCGCGCTGAGCTTCCTGGGGAGCATGCCCCATGGTACCAGACGGCTGCGCCTCAACTTCAGCCGCTTGCCTTTCGTTTTGCAAATCATCGTTTTGCAAAGCGGACTCGACGACGGGCTCGCTATCGCCGCCCGCCGGCTGGACTTCCACGGACTCGGCAGATTCCGCCGCTGGTTCAGAATCTTCGGAATAGGGTTGGCCATAAAAGCTGTTTACGGCGGTCTGGATACGCTCGATCGTCTCAGGATCGATGCCGGGAATCTCCTCCAGTTGCTCTGGAGTCATATCGCCGAGCTTCTCCACCGTTCCGATTCCCCCGCCGACCAGCTTATCCACAACCTGCTCCGGCAGCCCATGATCGATGAGGATCGAAACCGGCGAGCCCTGGGCCAGAGCCGCAATGGCGTATTCCACTTCCTGACGCTTCTCTTCCTCGCTCTTGATGTCAATCTTCCAGCCAAGCAGTTTCGCGGCTAGCCGAACGTTTTGGCCTTTTTTCCCGATCGCCAGTGACAATTGTGAATCGTCGACAATCACTTCCATGTGCTTGCCGAGGGGGTCAATCACCGTCACGCGGCTGATCTTCGCCGGGCTGAGAGCATGGGTCGCGAACTGCACCGGGTCGTCCGACCATTCGATGATGTCGATTTTCTCGCCGCGGAGCTCACGGATGATCGACTGAACGCGCATCCCCTTCATGCCCACGCAAGCGCCGACGCAGTCCACATCGCGGTCGCGGCTCCAGACCGCGATCTTGGTGCGTTCCCCCGCTTCGCGCGCGCAGCCTTTGATGAGCACCGTGTTGTCGTAGATCTCCGGGACCTCTTGCTCAAACAAACGCCGGACCAACTCCGGATCAGCGCGCGACACCAGCACGCCCGGGCCCTTGCTCGATTTGTCGACCAGTTTGATGACGCAGCGCACGCGATCGCTGACGCTATAATTTTCCAGCCGCGACTGTTCTTTCTTGGGCAGACGGGCCTCGGTCTTGCCGAGGTCGACCACCAGATCGGGGCCCTCAATGCGCTTGACCGTGCAGTTCACCAGCTCCCCGGCGCGGCCCGAATACTCCTGGTAGATGGTGTCGCGCTCGGCCTCACGTACTTTTTGGAAAATCACCTGCTTGGCGGTCTGCGCCGAAATGCGACCCAAACCCTCGGTAGGTTTCTGAATGCGAATCTCCGAGCCGATCTCCGCCGCGGGATCGAACTGGAGCGCCTCCGAAAGAGTCATTTCCTTAACCGGGTCGGTGACTTCTTCCACGGCTTTCTTGACCGCGAAAAGGCGTAGTGCCCCGGTGCGCTCGTCGATGTCCGCGACCAGATCTTCGGTCGTCCGGAAATGCTTTCGGGCGGCGATCAGCATGGCGTCCTTGACGGCGTCGAGAACGATTTGAGAATCGATCCCTTTTTCTTTGCTTAATAGCTCAATGGATGAGTAAACGTTTTCCAAGGTAATCCTCGCGTAGCGGCAGGTTGCCGGCTACCACTCAAACTTCAGATTGGCACGATCAATCGACGCCAGAGGGATACGAATCGGCTCAACGCCAGGAACGTCGAGAACGATTTCATCATTCTCCACTCCGGCAAGCGTGCCTTCCACGAATCGGGACTTCCCGACTCGGGCAACTTCCGAATCCCGCACCACGATACGAGCTTTCTGTCCCTGGAACCGCTCGTAATCCTCGCGTCTTTTCAGTTTGCGCTCGACGCCCGGCGAACTCACTTCCAATGTATATTCGCCCAGTAGCAAGGCCGCCCCGTCCAATAACTCACTCAGTGAATGCGAGACATTTTCGCAGTCCGAATGTGTAACACCGCCGACCTTGTCGATGAATACCCGCAATAACTGATTGCGACCGGTGCCTTTCAGCTCCACGTCGACAATCTCGACATTCTGTTTCTGGCCGACGCTTTGCGCGAGCTCTTCGACGCGCGCTACCGACAATTGCCTAGACATTCTCCCGCCCAATAAAAAAGTGGGCTTTCGCCCACCGGTTAGCCTGCCAAACTCACCCGTTAGTCTACCGCGTTTTGGCCCGATTGCAAAATTTATTGTTGGAGGCGCAAAAAATCGATTGTATTCTGGCAGCAATAAGGGTTGGATGGAGGAGTAACATACCCAACGGATACCCTCACACTAAGGAGTGAAATGACCAAAATAGTACTAGCCGCGTTTTCGTGCCTCGTTTTCGGGGCACTTTCTGCTTCTTCGCAGTCCCTGCACTCGGGCATCAAAGCCGATCCCCCGACCCCGG
>PLFE01000108.1:68951-73222 GCA_003136675.1 Bryobacterales bacterium | reverse complement strand
GCGCGCTCCTGCTTACCGATTTGATCCAACGGAATCCTCGAGCAGCGGTTGACTCTGCCCTGCCCGACGATTTGCGCCAGAATCTGGTTAGGTCGCTTCCGGCTGCCGAAACACTGCTTGAAGAAAGAGGACAGTGGACTGGCCCCTTCGTGACCAGCGTGGCAGACGACTTCGCTCACACCCGTAGTTGGGTCTCGCGCGCTATCCGCATCCGGGGACATGTATTCGGCCTCTATTGGGACTCTCCCCCAGAAGCCGGCTGTTCCCAACTCGCCACCGTACGGGGGATGCGTCTCGGAAATCGTATTGCCGCAGCCTCGGGCGAAGTCGCACAGGACGCCAATGCTCCCTGCGCCACCACTGGGGACCAGAAGACAGCTGTGCTGCTGATCAACTACCCGTCAACGCCCCTCACTTCCGGCTACACAGCGTCGTACGTCAACAACGTTTTCTTCGGTCCCGCGCCATCGGTTTCCGACTACTGGAGGGAGACATCGTATGGGAGCACGTTACCTACGAACCCTCCATTCTCGATGATGGATCACAGCGCAACTTCAACGTTTCCGGGCCAGTCATACCATCGAACTCGCCACGCGCTTTCACGTAATCGCGCCCGACTATCCAGGTTTCGGAAACAGCGACATGCCCGATCCGGCGGTATTCCCCTACACCTTTGACATGCTTTCCGAGGTAACGGAAGCCTTCCTGCAAGATCGAGGACTCGAGCACCACGGTCTGTTCGTTCAGGATTACGGCTCCCAGGTCGGCTTCCGGATCGTGACCCGAAATCCCGAGGCTCTCGATTGGCTGATCATTGAGAACACGAACGCGTACGAAATCGGGTTCACCAAGGCATGCGATGGCTTCCCGGGGAGCACTTTAAGAATCGGACCGCTGAAAACGAAGCGGCTCTCGCAGCGTTTCTGGAGCATGATGCAATGAGGGGAATGTACTTGTACGGCGCGAAGAATCCGGAATTGATCAGCCCGAACAACTGGAAGTCGGACTTCGGCTTTATGGAACGCCCGAACGCTCGCCGTGTCCAACTCGACCTCTTTTATGACTACCGCACGAATGTCGGACTATATTCAAAATGGCAGGCGTTTCTAAAAACGCGGCAGCCGAAGACGGTGAGACAGGGCGGAAAGCGAACACCTGAAACGAAGCTAGCCGGGCCGGAGTGTCCGGACCCGCAACAACCGAGGAAATTCCCATGACGACAAATCCGATAGCGCCGCCCTTCACGCCGGAGAGCGCCGCAAGAAAAGTGCAATTGGCGGAGGATGCTTGGAATTCCCGCGACCCTGAGCGTGTTGCGCTTGCCTATTCGCTCGATTCTGAATGGCGCAATCGCACCGAATTCTTCCGCGGCCGTGACGAAATCGTAGCGTTTCTCAAAAGGAAGTGGGCCAAGGAACTTGATTATCGTCTAAAGAAGACATTGTGGGGCTTTCGCGAAAACCGGATCGCCGTTAGTTTCGAGTACGAATGGCACGACGCCCGCGGTCAATGGTACAGATCGTACGGCAACGAATTATGGGAGTTTGACGAAGCCGGCCTGATGCGGCGCAGGCTGGCGAGCATCAATGATGCCGAGATCGCTGAAGCCGAGCGGCGCATACGCTGAGGGGCCGTGTGCGTGAAGGAGATCCGGCGATAGCCGGCAGGAAGCTTCTCCGAGAGCACGAGCGCCTTCGACTCAGGTATCGTCCGGAGCCCGTGCGTTTGTTGTTTATTGGCGAATCTCCGCCGGCGTCGGGGAGGTTTTTCTACCGCGGCGATTCGGGGCTGTATCGCGCAATGCGCGAAGCGTTTCAAATCGCCGATCCGTCCATTCGCGAAGATACGTTCTTAACGGCGTTTCAAGCCGCGGGTTGCTATTTGATCGATCTTTGTCCGGAGCCGGTGGACGATCTGGATTCAGAATCGCGTCGAGCCGCATGCCTGGCTGGAGAAGCATCGTCGTCCAGGGCAATCGCTCGGCTGCGGCCACCAATGATCGCTACGCTCGTCCGCTCGATTGAGGGGAACTTAAGGAGTGCTGTTATGGGGGCGAACTGGAGCGGAAGGTTGATCCACCTGCCGTATCCGGGCCGATGGGCGCACAACAAAAACGCTTTCTTCCGCGGGATCGTGCCTTCAATCCGCGAGTTGTATTTGCCGTCGTGCGAACCGGCGTGTGGCGGCCATCGGTCTGGATAGACGGAAAACAATCGCTGCCTCGCCTCTTGGGCACAATTTGGGCAGAAGCGAAAATAGCCTCCCTATCTTATTGACAAGAAAGCCAGTTATTTGGTGCGGAGAGGGGGGAGTTTGAACCCCTGGAGTGGTCCGCTTTCTCTCTCATCCNNCGGCAGAGGATTTGATCGGGAAATCGAGTTCGCCCGCCAAGGTCTCCAGTTCGGAATGCCACTCTCCGGGCATGATGAACGCCGGAGGGAAGGCATGGGTCGCCCGTTGTTCAAGAACGCGGAGCGCCGCAGCGGCGGTCTCGGAATAGTTCAGCTCCCCGAGCGAGTCAATCAAGAGGATGTCAAAGACATCCCGTGCCCGGCTCGCCGCGGCCGGTCCTGTACAGGCGTGAAGTTTTTGGGCTACCGGATTCCCAGCTCGGCGAGTCCCTGAACGTGGGGATCAACGAGGTCCACCGGACCCGCTTTTGCAGGTCCGAGATCCACTTCAATGGTCTGCCAGGAGCGGGTCCGATACTGGACAGCAACTTCGACACGAATGGTGTCGGCCTGTTCCATATTCTGANNAAATCGTCGAAAGCCAGTTGCAAGACGGTCGTTAACGTTTGCATCCGAATTGCGCGACTACCTTCGATCCCAAGGTCAAGGTCCTTTGTCGCGCGAGCGCGCTGCGCGAATCGCAACTCCATTGCCGCACCGCCCTTCAGGTAATAGGCACCAAGGAGGCCCTCGTGAANNCGCATAACGCGAGAAAAGAAACCCAGCGGCGGAGGCGCTCCTGATCGATGCCCTGTTCCCGCGCCACGCGAGCAAGTCTCTTTTCGAGCCGCTCGGTCGGCTTAGGATTTGGAGTTCATGGGATCGCAGGCTCCATTCGACTCTGGGGAGCGTGAACTGTTTTCAAGTGTTCCTGGCCCCTCCTCTGGAGTTGCTTCGCTTCCGAGTCTCCGATGAATCCTTCACGTCGAGCATTGGAGATGGCCTGGCGGACCAGATCGATGCGCTCGCCGACCTTGAGAAGATCTGCAACGGTCTTGCTGATCGTTGTGAGCGGAATTCCTTCATGGACCGTGATGTCCTGAGGCCCGAGGTCCTCACGATGTACGACGATGGCTTTTGGCTTCTGACGCCGCAGACGGGCGGTTTTCGGGATCGTGATGTGAATCGAATTGGGGTTGGCGTCGGAGATCTCGAAGGCGGCGAGAGCCGTCGCATGTGAAATGGCAACCAGCTCTGGGCCACGGCTGGCTTTCGCCCAATGCACGGCCTCACGGTATTGCGAAAAACGTCCCGGCGTGAGGTAGGGAATGCGGTAGACGCCACGAGACGTTCGTTCGATCCGGCCTCGCTGCACGAGGCGAGCCAACACCGAGTCGGTGAAGCCTGCCTGCCGGGCACGGTCGGCGGTCACTAAACCGTCGTTTTCCTCGGCGAGCGATACGAGTTCATCGAAGCGTGAACGCGGCAGTCTCAGTTCTCCTGTAGAGCGGACATCGTCCTGTCAATATCTTTCCATATTGGAACTATTTTGACAACAGTTCAAACAACTCGCCACGTCCAGTCGAGGAGCAGCCGGGGTGCGAGGCGAGCAACTACGAGTCCTGGAAAACGGCCTCGAAGAACGCGGGGTTCCCAGACCTCCTCTTCCATGACCTCAGAAGGTCCGCAGTCCGCAACATGGTCGAAAAAATGGCATGTCAGAAAAGCGAGCGATGGAAATCAGCGGGCACAAAACGCGCTCATGCTTCGAGCGTTATCACATCATCTCGTTGGCTGACATTCTGGAGAGCGGTCAGAAGATGGACCAGTGGATGAAAGCCCAGCGTTTCTCAGCAAGCGGACGCGCCGACAGTTGGTACCGCGAAAAAGAGAAAAGTTCGCGACTCTGGCACGAATAGCCCAGATCGACCTGCTTAGAGGCTCGGCTTCCTGCCAGTTTATCGAAGTGCTGGGCGATCGAGAAAATCCGTGCCGCCGAACCCTCCACAGTACTCAGGTTCGATTACGATGGCGAACTGCCACCCGAATCTACGACCGCGTTAGATAGGATGGCCCATCACGCGGCCCCACGCGGTCGGA
>PLFE01000108.1:0-68929 GCA_003136675.1 Bryobacterales bacterium | reverse complement strand
GAGGGGGACTTGAACCCCCACGAGATTACTCCCGCTAGCACCTCAAGCTGAACCCGAGCGTTCCGGAGCGGTCTGAGGCGTCCTAAACTGTTGATTCGCCGTTGTGGGCCGGTCCCCGGCGGTCCCGTCCGGTGGGGGGCGTAAGGTCCGGATAAGGTCCCACAAAAAGGCGATGAAACCCTTTCAACTGGCCTCAATTTCGGGTAGCTCGGAATGGATCGTGTACCCGAGGGCCTTGTATCCCCGAAGTCGCTTATCGAACATGCGGGCGAGCATCGGTATCGAAGAATCAACGTAGTCGTAAACTTCCACCACTTTCTTGCTGTCGTGCAGGCGATGAAGCCTCCCGACATATTGCTGTAGTGTGCCCCGCCATGAGATCGGCATGGCGAGAAAGAGCGTGTCGAGACGAGCGTCATCGAAGCCTTCTCCGATGTAGCTGCCCGTAGCGACAATGATCCGGGGGCAGCCTTCCGTCGCGGCCAGTTCCTGCGTCACCGTTGCTCGCTGTTTCGGGCCCATCCCACCCTTCAGCACAAAAACTCGTTCGATGTGGTCGCGCAGTCGCGCGCCGAGCCATTCCACGTGATCAGTTCGTCCGGAAAGCACCAAAGGCGATCTCCCTTTCGCAAGCGCTTGAGCTACATCGCGGACGATTTGCGAATTTCGTTCCGCATCGACGGCAAGCAGGCCGTAAAGGTCCTGAATCGTGGGCGACTCTTCGCGCGTCCATGTCACGGTTGTGGTCTGAGGTTTCACGCGGTGCTCGAAGGGACTCGACTCCATCTGCGAGCGGACCGGCAGGTTGAATCGAATCGGACCGCATTGCATGTAGATGACCGGGTGGTGTCCGTCTTTTCGGACGGGGGTCGCCGTGAGACCGAGAACATACTTCGCCTTCACCTGCCTCATCACCTGTTCAAATGTGACGGCCGACAGGTGGTGGCATTCGTCAACCACGATATGACCGTACTCCGCAACCAGATCTTTCGTCTCACCTTTGCGATGGAGGCTCTGAATCAGCGCGACGTCAATGAAACCGGTCCTCTTTGTTTTTCCTCCGCTGATCTGGCCGATACGTTCGATGGGCAGTTCGAGGAACGCCCCCAGCCGTTCGCGCCATTGGTCGAGCAGTTGAGCGCGGTGAACCAGTACCAGCGTGTTCGTTCTTCGCGCCGCGATCAAGTACGCCGCGGCTACCGTCTTGCCGAACGCCGTCCCCGCGCATAATATGCCCTCGTCGTGCTCCAGAATCTTTGCGGCTGCTTCCGGTTGCCGGTCTCGCAAGTTGCCAGCAAACTTGACGTCGATTTCCGTTCCCGGATACCTCTCATCGTGCAGGTCGGGCGACACTCGGAGTTGCCTGAGCAATAACAACACTTCATCAAGGAGCCCTCGCGGCAGGGCGATGAATTGAGGGAATTCTTCCGCACAGCAGATAACTCGTGGTTTGTCGAAGGTCGGCAGCCGCATTGCCTGTGCCTTGTAAAACTCCGGATTCTGAAACGCAGCCAGCCTGGTCAATCGGTTGAGCATGGGCTCCGGCAGACCGGTCTTGTCGATAAACAAGAGGTTGGCTCGAACAATCCGAACAGTGGCCGGGAGCGGGCCGGGGATCGATTTCTCGGGTCTCCTCCGGGATGGCGGCAGGAGCCAGGGGTCTTCAAGCGAATCTTCGTCGACAAGGCTCATTCGCACGCCGACGACAANNCACATTGCCGGTTTTCTCCGCGCCGCGGACGATTCTCTCAACCGTCAATGGCTCCATTCTGGGGACGCCGGCGAGATAGCGCCACTGATCAGGAACGGGTTCGAGTGAATCGTTAAGGAAGACGCTGTAGCCCGATTTCCGTGGGATCTTCTGTAGCGGTAGAGCGATCAGATTCCCGAACCCGCCGTGTGGCATCGTGTCCTGATTTGGAAACAAACGGTCATAGGAACGCAGCCCCAATTGATGACGGCGTTCCATCGTTCGGGTCAGGAGCGCCGCGCCCAGTTTTCTCGCCAATATTGCGGTAACCGGAGCCGCGAAAAAGATCCAAACGTGAGCTCCATCGCCGGATCGGGAGCGCTCCAGCGCAGCCGGAACGTTCCACTCGCGACACGAATCGATGAATGCAGCGGCATCTTCTTTCCAGGTGTGCTGGTCAAAATCCACCGCAAGAAACCAGCAGGTTTCGTCAGGCAGCAATGGATAGACGCCTATTGTGATTTTCCCGGTGAGATGATTGTGCATCGCCGCATCGGTGAGAAGCAGGAGTTGGCGAGTCTCTTTGTCTCGCTTCTTCCATTCCGATTTTGGGACCAGTCGCAGGGCGTCCCAATCCTTGATACTGGCGGGGGAATAGCCGCTTTTCCCGTTCTCCGATTCCCACCGAACCGCATAAACGTCGTCGCGGCCACGAAAGAGGGAACGGAACAAAGCGATCTTTCCGGCTACCGACAATTCGGGCGTAGCCGATTCGGGGCGGCTGGGTATTGCTTCCGGGGAGGCCCGAGTGGGCTCCGGGCGTCCTTGCTCGGCCGCGACAAGAGACTTCATCGAGCGCGGAGTCTGTTGATTCAGGAGTTCGCGCAATCGCGAGTTCTCCTCGCGCAGTCGTTCGCACTCGCTCGTGACGCGCGCCAGTTTCTCCGAAAGCGTTTCGAAGTCTTCCACCACGCACCCTTACACCATCGGTTGTGGCTCCGGTTCTTCCCGGAGTTGCCAGGGGCCACCTGCCGGCCACGTACCCGCTGCCTCACGCCCGCCCCCGACTGGGACCATCAGGAAATCCTGGATAGCGTGGGTTACGATTGCAAAGTCGTCTGGCGCGGCGAGGCTGCCTTTCCGGAGGAAAGCCCGCCATTGCGTTTGCTTCGCGCCGTCGCCCGACAGCTCAGCGAGAAGAGCTTTCAAACGGCGGGGCTCCAACTCGTTCTTGCGACGGTCGAAGGTAGCCTGAAGCGCGGCGCTCAGAATTCTCAGGTCAAACGAAAATGCCCGCGCAAGAAACCAGATGTCGTAGAAGTCCTTCATTCGGCTGTTGAGCATGCCCAGATGGACTACGGCCTCCGTCTTCTCCGCCACAACGGTCTCCATCGGATAAGCCTGAATGCGCGGCGCCGACATGGGGAGCAGCGTCGGATAGTCAAGCAACCCCGGAATTACGGCGTCGCCGAATCCGACATCGACCTGAATAGGAATCCGGGCATTGTCGAGACGCGCGAGGAATTTGACCCGGACGCCCTCGTAGTCCTGATCCTCCTTGATCTTCTCGACGCTCACGGTGTCGGCGGAGAAGATGAGACCGTCGTCCTCGACCGGAATGCGGCAGAGTTCCCGGAAGACTGTCTGGCAATGTTCGAGTGAGGGATCGCCGCGCCCCAGCAGATCGAGGTCCTTGGTTGGTCGGTGCGGCGTGTCAGTCCAGACTTGAAAAAGCATCGCGCCCTTCAGAACGAATTGATCGCGGAAAACTGATTGACTGAGACGGTAAAGCAAACGCTCCAGGGCATAGCGGATGAGCACGAGGCCAAAGTCTTCGCCTCTTCCAGCCGCGATATTGAGCAGTCGCTGGCGGACAGATGCGGCCACGTTCCGTGCGTTGGCTGGATTCAAAGAAGAGCCTCCATGTATGGCTTCATGACGTTTGCGACACGGCAGACTTTGGCCGCTTGCCACAGATCGTCCGCGCTTGCCTCGCGACTCCTGATGGATTCACGGAGAGCTTCCAGTGCGACATCGAGTCCGATCTTGTTTCGATACTTGAAACAGTCGGCAACGGTCNNGTTGTGGAACCGGAGAGCTGAGAGCAGGCAAATCACCCCCCGCGGTGCTCGCTTTGCCGCTTCCGCGAAGGTGTGAAATTCCGTTACAGGGGAATCCGCCGATGTATAAAGTCCACGGCCTGACCGGACGATGAGGCCCTGCTGTTCGGCGAGGCGAAGATACTGGCGGGCGATTCCGTGGGCGCCGAGGTCTCGCGGTCGAAGGACCCCGGATGTCTTGGCGAGCTCCGCGATTCTGGCTATGGATTCGGCGACGGACACTACCTGATTTTACATAACGTCGGGGGTTGCTTACAAGTCCCGACATTGATTGCAAGTGCTCGCGGACCACGCCATGTCAATATCCTTCCAAAGTGGAACTATTTTGACAAAAAGTCTAGCACCAGAGAGGACCTTCTGAGTCGCGCATGGTGTAACACACACGCGCTAGTTTTTTGAGCTGGTGTGGCTGATCAGAATCACGCCAACTGGAGGCTGTCAGGGCTCTATGGTCCGTTGTTTTCTGAATATTCACCCCCGGTCCCGAGCGGTCTGGAGCGTCTATAAGGTCCAAAAACAAAAATCACTAGCTGAACAAGGTCCGGCTAGTGATTGGTAAGTCTTTTAGAATCTGGTGCGGAGAGGGGGACTTGAACCCCCACGAGATTGCTCCCGCTAGCACCTCAAGCTGATTTGAGGCGGTCCGGGATGGTCCCGCTCCACCTAAATTGTTGATTTGCCGCGAGGGGCCGGTCCGCGGCGGTCCCTGGCGGTCAGGAGCGTAAGGTCCAAATAGGGTCCAAGGCGCCCTCACCGATGTGGTCAACGAGGGAGGTCTGAGTTGGCCGGACAGCCGGATCGGACGTCCCGTGCGGTTCCTGCTTAGCCATTTCATTCCGATCCTTCGGAAGGTTTATACTGGATTTGCGAGGGCACTATGAATGCTGGGATGGACAGTCTGACACCTGCCGAAGCGGCTGTCGTTGCTGGGGTGTCAATGCGCGACGTGCACCGGGTGATCGACGAGCACATTCTGCCGGAAGGCCTATACGACGTTCGAGGCGCCAGGTCATTCCGGAGCGATGCCTGTGTGTTTATCGCTTTCTACTTTGAAGCGGCCGACCGGCTGACTTCCGAGGAGCGGCAGCGGGCGATAGCCATGGCAAGCCGGCATTCTCCAGGACAGAAGTCCACAAGGATCGTCCAAGACGGATTTCTGACGATCGACTTCGCGTCGTTCTGGACTAGTGTCGACAAGCGCCTCCAGCGCCTGAACGCGGCTCGCGATCAGGTTTCCATGGACGACCGGATTCTCAGGGGGATACCCGTAATCAGCGGAACCCGCGTGCCCGTCTATGACGTAGCCGCGTCAGTTGCGGCCGGTTACCCGATCGAGAGGATTCTTTCTGCCTATCCCAGTCTGAATCGGGAACAAGTTGAACTCGCCGCGCTTTTTGCAGTAGCGAATCCACAGCGGGGAAGACCGAAGCAGCCTGCTGGTCCGCCATCAGGCATGAAGGTCATCTCGTCTCGACGTAAACCGCGGTCCGTAGCGCGGTGACCAAACTCTTAATTGACGAATGCCTGAGTTCCGAACTCGCTCTGATGGCCCGCGAGCGGGGCCACCACGAGGCATCTCACGTGGTATGGATCGGCAAGTCCGGCTGGAAGGACTGGGAATTGAAGCAAATCCTCCTCGCAGAGGACTGGGTACTGGTGACCAGGAATAGTGAGGACTTCCGTGGACCTCGTGAAGCCCCGGGCTCGAAGGGCCAGTATTCCGATGTGTCGATCCATGCCGGTTTCGTCTGCCTGAATGCACCGGCTGGTATGGACCTCGTCCTTCAGAAAGAGCTCTTCTCCGAGGTTCTGGACGAACTCGACACCGACGGGGACCTGACGAATCAGATTCTGGAGGTGACGCTCGAAGCCGACGAGGCCGGTATCCAGATCGAGCGCTACGGCTATCCGGCGGAGTGAAGGGGGCTGACCAATTCCCATGCGCCAACGGTGGAACAAACCTCGACAACCGGCCTTATCATATCAACCGCTTCGTCTCATAATCACTGTATAGGGCATGTTACTGCCTGCGGAGAGCGCATTTGCAATACATTGAGATTGAATACAACCAGCAGTTGAAGCCGCTTGAAGCCGTACTGTTGGGCGTGAGGCAGCCGGGCGATTTTTTCGTCTGCGGCGCGATCGAGATGCCGATGCCCAAGGTGGAGATCGAGGGCGCTGGGACGCTGTCGTTTCCCGTGCCCGACGCGCAGGTTGCAGATGTTATCAGACGGGCCGAACGAGCCCCTTACGGCAAGGGCGAAGCCACGATCGTAGATACGTCCGTACGCAAGGTGTGGCAGATCTCCGCCGGCCACATCAAAATCGGCGGAAAATCCTGGAACGCCAATTTTGAGAACGTCCTTTCGAAAGTGAAGACAGGACTTGGCTGTGACGACGCAATCGTCACCGCCGAGTTATACAAGCTGCTTGTGTACGACCGTGGCGGCTTCTTCCTGGCACACCGGGACACCGAAAAAGCCGACGGGATGTTCGGCACGCTGGTCCTGACACTCCCGTCAGAGTATCGCGGCGGAGAGCTCCGGATGCGTCATGCGGGCCGTGAAGTGACGCTCGCCAGCGAGGCCACTGATCCGTCCGAGCTTTCCTACGCGGCGTTCTATGCCGACTGCCAGCATGAAGTCTTGCCCGTACGCCATGGCAACCGCGTTTGCCTGATTTATAACCTCATCCACAAGCGCTCGAAGGGCAGAAATCGGATTCTGAAGGCACCCGAGTATGAGCACCCGATCACGGAAGCTGCCGCGATTCTCGACCGATTCCTCGAGGCGCCGGACGCGCCGCCGAAAATCGCATGGCTCCTGGATCACCAGTACAGTCCGGCAGGGCTTTCGTTCTCAGTCTTAAAGGGCAGCGATGCGGCAAAGGCGCGGGTCCTCGTTCAATCGGCGGCCCAGGCGCAATGTACCGCCTATCTTGGGATGGTGCATATCGGCGAGTCCGGCGCGGCCGAGCCGGACTACGACTATTTCGATAAATCGCACCGGAATCGTTACGGGTATGACGAAGACGGAGATGACGAAGAAGCCGATGAGGACGCGGGTTTTGACGCCGTCACCGTTGATGACAACTGGCAATACGCTGACGAGTGGCGGGACACCGACGATCGCCCCGCTGCGTTTGGCCGCATTCCAATTGCGGGTAGCGAGTTGCTCCCTGCAGGCGCGCTCGACGGCGAACCGCCAGACGAGAAGCGTCTGACCGAGGCCTCCGGCAATGAGGGCGCCACATACGAACGATCCTATCGTCGCGCTGTGCTCGTTGTCTGGCGCCGGAACCGGACGGCAGATGTGCTGCTCCAGGCTGGCGTTGTTGCCGCCCTACCTTACTTGATGCAGTTGGCGGACGGTGGCGCAAGAACTCGGCCGGAAGCGATGGCGGTCGCGGAACGAATATTGGAAGGCTGGCCTGCCGCTCCCAAGTGGGACGGTTACTCGATTGGTAAAGAATGGCCAGGGCCGGCGGAGCGCACTCAGATGATCGCCGCACTCACGAAGTTGAACGCGCCGGCCCTGCTCGAACGGTTTCTGAGGCAAGTTGTGGCTTCAAGCTATGACGGCTCTGAGAACGCAGCGCTGCTTGCCTCGATAAACGTGCTTGGAGACGTGCAGGCCGCCGCGGCTATTTCCACTCTGGTCTCTGCGCGAATGCCGGAGCGGCCGAACGAGTGCGCGGAGCTTCTGTTGGCGCTCAACGAGAATCCTTCTCCCTGTTTTCTCGACGTTGCTCAGGCCGCGGTCGCCTGCCTCGACAGCGTGGGCAAGTGCGATTCCAAGTCGGAAGACTTCGAGTGGGAACCGGTGGAGCGGAAACGCCCTCTCGGTCCGGAGTTTCTCGAAAACCTCCTCCGGGCGTTACAGCGCTTCAATGGTGGAACGTTGTGCGGCACCGCCGCTGAGAAGATCGCTTCTCGGCCCGAATGCTTCAGCCCCGTAACGTTGGTTGCTCCCGCAATCGAACAGATCTGGGTCGGGCACCGGAAAAGGACTACCGCCGTTAACACCAGCCTTCAGCACCTGTGGACAAGTACGGCGGAGTTCCTGCTCCGGCGCAGCGAGGCTCCTCCGCAGCCGCCATCGGACTGGAGTCTGGATGTAGAACTCTCATGTTCGTGCCCGGATTGCCAGGAACTCCAGTCCTTCGCTCGTCATCGCGCCGAGCGTGTTCACCGATTCCGTATCAAGAAAGAGCGCCGCCTGCACCTTCACAATATGATTGACAGAAACCGGCTGGAGATAACCCACGTGACGGAACGCGTTGGTTCGCCTCAAACCCTGGTCTGTACGAAAGACCGTCGCACCTTCGACCGGCGAATGAACCAATACGAGGACGAGATCGCCGCGATGCGTACGCTGGTGAAACTAGCGCCCAAAGCTGGAAATGACGGTCTGTCCAAGAGAATGGAAGCAGCCGTGATACTGGCAGCGGCGAGGTGATCTAGACGAATATGCAGCGTTTCAGATTCTCCACCTCCACGTTGCATGGTGAAGAGATCGTGCCATGGCTCGCGTCCGCTGGCGAACTGGCCTACTCGCCTCATTCGCCGCCCGACAGGGACTACCATTTTCAATATTCGTGGGTGATTCCCGGAATCTTTCAGGGGGGCACAAGAGTACGCCGACATTTCTGGTTCGGTTGTCCGTTTAAAGATGACCGGGAAGTGAAACTGCTTTTTACATTCTGGAATCGGGCCAGACGGGGCGAACTGGACAACTTGTTCGTGTCGAATGGAAGGAGTCCGTTGGAGGACGTAACGGCCCCGCTCGCAGTCTACCGCCATTCTGACGCCTATCCATGTGCGAGAGAACGCCTCATTTTCATGCAGCACGGCAGCTACCTGATCGCAGATATGGAATCACAGCCCCACATCGATCGCGGCGAAGCCGTTCTCTACAGAGGTCTTCAGAAGGCGAAGGTATTCTTGCTGCGCAGGTTGATTACTAAGGATCTCCGCCGGGGGTTGATGAGGGTTCACGCCCGAACCCTGGCCGATTCGGTCACCTCGTTCAACGCCATGCATTGCAATGTGTCGCGCGCCGAAACGGGATGGTTCAACGACCGGACCTTCATACTCAGCGACCTCTGCCGGGAGGCAGGCATCGAGCCGAAACATTCAATCCGGTCATTGCTTTACTCCGGGTACGCGCTGGAGGAATGGTGCGCCGCAAGAAAATTCGGACCCAACTACGTGAAACTGCGAACGCCGCTATCCAACATTCGCATCACGACCTTCGTTTGCGGGGAGACCGAGGTCAAGGTGATTGATCCCAACAAACTTGAGGTTATCGACGCGGTTGGGTGCAGAGTCCGGGAAGTATGCATTTGAAGAACCATTCCGCTTTAGTAAAAGCCCTCCCTTCGCGACCACTAGTTTTTGAGGCTAGTTCGACTGCGCGATTTGAGCTCAATAGCGCCCCCCGCACGATGGATCTTGTTTGGTTTCATTGTCCACTCGTTTGATCGGCGAGCGGTCCCGAGAAACTTAAGGTCCAAACAAGGTTCTGCCAGGTAAATAGGGTCAAAGTCAAAATGATTAACCCTTTTAAAATGTGGTGCGGAGAGGGGGACTTGAANNACTCATTGAGGGTTTACTTCTTAGGAGCCGGGGGCGGCAGCGTCAAAGGCACGGTAATCCTTTGCGACGGTTTCGGCGCCACAGGCCCAGCCCCAGTCTTCGCCGGCTTACGATCCAGAATCGTGTGACTTCCCGTCGTATCCCGCATCGACACAATCGAGAGCGACATCGAGGTGATCATGAACAGGATCGCCGAAATCGTGGTCGCCTTTGAAAGCAGCGTTGCCGAACCTCTGGGTCCGAACGCGGTCTGGGAGCCTGATCCGCCAAACGCGCCCGCCAGGTCCGCAGCCTTCCCGCTTTGCAGCAACACTACAATAATCAGGAAGATGCACACCGCAACGTGCACAATGGTTAGAAGTATTCCAATCACAACCTTTCTAATATAGCAGTGTCGCCATCCCACAGTCTTCCCACTCGAGTTCGCGCCGGCCTCAGCATCTGGCGACCCACCTTGTTTTACCTCGGCCAGACTGAAACGCACGTTTTCGCTCTTTCCATCGCGGCCAGCGTGCTGCTCTCGTTTTTCCCGTTTCTGATCGTCATCGAATCGCTCTGCCGCTATACACTCCGGCTTCCCGGCGCAGTAGCCGCCATCAATCTGGCGCTAATGGACTATTTTCCCGCGGAAATCGGCTCGTTCATCGCCCGCAATCTCAGCAACGCGGTGGAGCATAGCGGACCCACGCAGATTATTTCCGTGTTGCTTTTGCTTTTCACCGCAAATGGCGTATTCGAACCNNGCTATTGCGCGTGCAAAGCGTGCCGATTTGGGTCACTTGGCTTTTTTTCAAACTAGCCGCCATTCCCATCACCGTTTTCGTGTTGTTCTTCCTCTATTGGGCGCTGCCCAACCGGCGTATTCCGGCGCGGCCATTGATCCTGGTGAGCCTGATTGTGGGGCTTGCGTTGGAACTCTTGCGCTACCTGTTTCTGCTGCTGGGGCCGTTTCTGATCGCCAAGCTCGCGCGCGAGTATGGACCTTTCCAGTATTCGGTCGCCATCCTGCTGCTGAGTTTTCTTTCGGCGATGGTGGTACTGGCGGGCGCGGAATGGTCCGCGCGGAGAGTAGAATAGGGACGTGGACGCAGCGTTTGTTGTTGTGATTGCCGTCGTCGCCGTATTCATGATCTGGCGCTCGTCACGCGGCGGTGGTTGAGGAACCCCGCGGCCTGGTGGTTCACCGGGCGGAAGTTGTTCGATCAAACGGAAGCCCCAATGACGGATTGGATACAAGTGGGCCGCGCCCGGGGAACACCACCCGAGGATCTCGACCGCGTCGCCGCGATTCTCCAGACTCTCGAAGCCGCGTTCCGGCCGCTGGTGCAACAAATTCCTCAGTCCGCTGAACCCGCTACTGTCCTGCCTGAATGACCGTTCTCGAGGCACAGAGCGCGCTTCGCGCCGGAAAGGTCTCCAGCGAAGAACTGGTGCGTGATTCGGTTGCGCGCATCGAACGTCTGGAGCCCGAACTGAACGCGTTCATCACCGTCACCGCCGAAAGCGCCATCGACCGCGCCAGGGAAATAGATGGCGCACGCGCGGGCGGCGAGGACTGCGGTGAACTGGCTGGCATCCCCGTCGCGCTGAAGGATCTGTTCCACGTCCGCGGGGTTCATACCACCGGCGGATCGAAGGCGTTCGCCGGACCGGTGGCGGATTTCGATTCCGCCGTCACCGAGAAGCTTACCGCCGCGGGAGCCGTTCTTATCGGGAAGACTGGACTACATGAGTGCGCTTATGGCATTACCAACAACAACCCGCACTTCGGCGCGGTCCACAACCCGTGGGACACCACCCGAATCCCAGGCGGCTCAAGCGGTGGTTCCGCGGCAGCGGTCGCGGCAGGAATGGTGTTTGCGGCCATGGGCACCGATACCGGGGGTTCCATTCGCATTCCGGCTTCCTATTGCGGAACGGTTGGCTTGAAGCCTACTTTTGGCAGGGTGAGCAAGTTTGGCGTGATGCCGCTCGGTTTCAGCCTGGACCACATGGGCCCGCTGACGCGTACCGTTCGCGACGCCGCCTTACTGCTTCAGGCAATTGCCGGAACAGACAGCCGAGACGATACCTCTTCGCGCCGTCCTGTCGAAGCTTATATGCCGCCCGTGGATGCGTCGTTGAAAGGCCTCAGGATCGGCTGGCCGGTGAACTTCTTTTTCGACCGCGTACAGCCAGACGTAGCTTCCGCCGTGGGCCGCGCGGGCCGCCTCGCAGAGGACTCCGGCGCGCACGTCATCACCATTCAGCTACCCGATATGCAGGCGATGAATACGGTCGGCCGTGTGATTCTGCTGTGTGAGGCTTCCGCGGTTCTGGGCCGGGTGGATCGCGAGAGCCTTGGAGAGGATGTCCGCCTGCTGGTGGAGCAGGGGCTTCTGCTTGCCGCCACTGACTACATTGACGCCCAGCGTCTGCGCCGGATCATGCAGCGAGCTTTTTCCCGGATTTGGGAAGAGGTGGATTGCTTTATCACTCCGGCGACGCCGATCACCGCGCCGCCGATTGGGGCTACTGAAGTGGAAATCGCGGGTGAACGGGAAGATGTTCGCATGGCTTCCACCCGGTTCGCGCGCGCGCTGAACGTTCTGGGTCTCCCTGCCATTTCCATTCCCTGCGGGCTTGACGATCGGGGCATGCCGATCGGATTGCAGATCATCTCGAAAGCCTTTTCGGAGGCGCAACTGTTGCACATCGCGGCCGGGTTCGAGCAACTACTCGGCCTGGGCGAGCTGATCGCGATATGATCTTGTGTCATGTCCTTTCTTCGTTATGCCCTCATGCCGCTGATCGCAGCCAATCTGTTCTTCGCTGCTGCCGAGCAAACGTCTGCCGAACACGCGGTACTTGAAACCGAACGTGCGTGGTCGGCGGCCATCGTCTCAGGCGACGCAGCCACTCTCGACCGCATTCTCGGCGATGAACTCAGCTATGGCCACGCGAGCGGCGCGCTTGATACCAAGACATCGTACGTTGCACGGATCAAATCGGGAGCGCAGAAATACGTCTCGTTCGTGTACGATGCCGGCCAACCGCCCGCACCGCGAGTCTACGGTAACACCGCGACCCTGGTTGCGGCGGCGACGGCCACTTCCATTACCGACGGCAAACCTAACGTCAAGCATCTTCGCTTCCTTCATGTGTTTGCCAAGCGGGGAGGTCAGTGGCAGTTAGTGGCCCATCAGTCCGTTGAGCTGCATCCCTGAATCGGGCGCCAGAATAGCACCGTGGCGGAACGTTGGCAGACTATAATGTTTTCTTAAGGATCGCCGATGGATAAGCTGACGAAGGCAGCGCGAAGCGCTCTTATGTCGCGCGTCCGTAGCAAGGACAGCAAGCCCGAGTTGATTGTCAGGAGCATTGTGCACCGAATGGGCTTTCGCTATCGTCTCCACTCAAGTAAACTCCCCGGCTCTCCCGACCTCGTCTTCCCGGCGAGGCGAAAGATCGTTTTTGTCCACGGCTGTTTTTGGCACGGACACGGCTGCCGAGCCGGCCAGAACCGGCCAGTTTCCGCGCAGTCATACTGGAATACCAAACTGGAGCGGAGTATGGAGCGGGACCGCTTGAACTCTGAGCAATTGCGTCTCGACGGATGGAGCGTCCTCGCGATTTGGGAATGCCAGCTTCGTGAGCGGGATAGCCTCGCCCGGTACCTGAAGGCGTTTCTGGAGTCCAAATGAGCCACAAACCGCGTGGATTCTACGAATTCTTTGCTGGCGGTGGCATGGCCCGTATTGGCTTGGGCGACCAATGGCGCTGCCTGTTCGCCAACGAGTGGTCGCCAAAGAAGGCCGCCTCTTATCTGACAAACTTTCATCCCGCGTCCGAACTCACAGTCGAAGACATTTGGAACCTGTCGGCCAGGGATCTTCCTGGGCAAGCCGACCTTGCATGGGCGTCGTTTCCTTGTCAGGATCTTTCGCTCGCAGGCAACGGCGCAGGCCTTGATGGGTCGAGGAGCGGAACATTGCTTAAGTTCTGGAGCCTTGTGCGCGATCTGGCCAGCGCCGGACGCCGGGTCCCCATAGTTACGCTTGAAAACGTAGTGGGCGCTCTGACCGCAAATGGAGGCAGAGACTTTAGGGCTATGGCGGAGCTGGCTGCGGACGCCGGTTACCGTTTTGGCGCGATGGTGATAGATGCAGCTCGATTCGTTCCGCAATCGCGGCAGCGATTGTTCTTCGTAGCAGTGAGCGAGAACGTCCACATTCCTTCAGGTTGTGAATTGAACGGACCCGGAGACGACTGGCACAATCCTCGCCTTCGCGCGTCTGTAGGCAATCTTAGTACACACCTTCAACGCCGCTGGATCTGGTGGGACCTTCCCCGCCCTCCGGAGATGACGCGTTGTCTTAACGATTTAATCGAGTTCGATAACGCAGAATTGGCGTGGCACACGCACGAAGAAACACGTCGAATACTCGGCATGATGTCCGTGGCGAACATCGCCAAGGTGCGCAAAGCTGAAATGTACGGCAAGAGGATTGTCGGTACGATCTACAAGCGGGTCCGAATGGAGAGCGGTGCCAGGACTCAGCGCGCCGAAGTCCGGTTCGATCAGATTAGCGGCTGCCTTCGGACGCCCGTCGGTGGTTCGAGTCGGCAAACGATCCTAGTCGTCGAGGGCTCCGCCATTCGTTCTCGTCTGATGACTCCCCGCGAGGCTGCCAGACTGATGGGCCTGCCTGACTCCTATCGTATTCCGATTCGCTACAACGATGGTTACCACTTGGCGGGCGATGGTGTTGTTATTCCTGTGGTCCGGTGGCTTGAGACGAATCTCCTACGTCCGCTGGCTTCGGGAGTGGAGATAGAGAAGGCCGCTTGAGTTCGAAAAAGAGAGACGACGCCCCACGAGGTTCAGCGAGAGCCTCAGGTGTTCCGCCGGAAGTCGCAGCGATAAGGTCCCAAATAAGGGACTTTCTCGATTCGGAGACCACGGACGGCCAGAAAATCGGAAACGCGAAATTCGGGATATATGCGTTCTTCGACTATGACGGCGAACCTGTCTATGTTGGCCAAACCTATGAGAGCCTGCGACAAAGGATCGGACGCCACCTAACGAATCAGAGGACTGACGCGGTCGCTATGAGCGTGTTGGACCCGTTTGAGGTGGCGGAGATCGAGGTCTGGCCGATGCTCGAGTTGGCGGGTACGGCTTCCAGGGATTTGCGCACAAAGGCCCTGCTCGATGCGGCCGAGTACACAGTCTTTCAAATGCTCCTGAAGAAATCAACATTCGGGGCAGTACTGAATGAGGGCGATATAGCTAGAACCGAAATTGTCCCGCTGCCAAAATCGTATCGTCAGCGAATCATCCCCGCGGAGCTTTACAATAACCGCAAACACCCCGACGTCAGGATTGCCAGGCGAGCAACCACAATAGCGAATCTAGCTCGAGTTATCAGCGAGCGCGACGTTTCGAAAGGGCTCCGCCGCACACTGGTGACACAGGCGCAGCGGTTGGAGAAACTCGCGGCGGACCGATTTAAAGAAATAGGTGGAGAGATTCCCATGGGAGATCCCGAGGAGCTGTGAGGCCGAGCGGGATTCTTTTCGATCTGGATGGCGTCCTCTACAACGCCAGCCAATTGATTGATGGGGCGGTTGGGGCAATCGAGTGGGTTCAGCAACAGGGTATCCCGCACCTGTTCGTCACGAATACGACGTCTCGTCCACGAGCTGTGCTGGTGGAGAAACTGTCGACGTTCGGCTTTTCGGTGTCGCAAGAAGATATCCTCACTCCGGCTGTTGCCGCCGCGGGATGGCTGCGATCCCGGGAGGCAGGCCAAATTGCGCTGTTCGTGAGGCCGGCGACGCGCATCGAATTTGCGGGTCTCGCGTGTCTTCCGGATCACGCGGAAACTGGGGCTTCGTACTTGGTTGTGGGGGACCTCGGCTCTTCCTGGGACTATCCCACTCTCAATCGCGCATTCCGGCTGCTGCATGCGAATCCACGAGCGCACATGATCGCTCTGGGCATGACGCGCTACTGGCAGACGGAAGACGGGGTCTCACTGGACGTCGCGCCATTTGTTGCCGCGTTGGAATGTGCCGCCGGGCGCAAGGCGATGGTGTTCGGGAAACCTCAGGAGGCTTTCTTTCACGCGGCCGCGGAAAAGCTGAGACTCCCGGCCGCCGAAGTCCTGATGATTGGCGACGACATTGTGACCGATATCGGGGGTGCGCAATCCGCTGGATTGCAAGGAGCGCTGGTGCGGACCGGCAAGTTCCGTCCGGGCGACGTGGAGGGCCCGGTCAAGCCCAACTTCGTGCTCGATTCCATTGCAGAACTGCCCCGGTGGTGGCAGGGCTACGGCAGATTCAGATCGAGCGCGTAGACATCCGAGTTGCTGCGAAGTACGTTTGCGATCGGCTCATCATTGGGATCCAGGCCGGTCAACGTATAGCCCGTCACATCCGATTGTGGAAGGTCTTTGGCACTCATTAACTTCTCGACTTTCCGACCGCTGATACGAACCCGGAATATCGGTTGATCTTCACCGTTCAGCAGGTCCTGGAAATAGACGTACTTCCCGTCGCGGGACCAGAAAGGGTACCCGAGTTGAACCCCTGCTGCCAAAAGCGACCATTGGCGATACTTCAGTTCAATTACCTTCGCCTTCCGTTGATCCCGCAAAGCCAGGCGGTCGAGAGCATCATGAACGGCCAGCAATTCCTCGGACTGTTGGGGCGGAATGGGAATGTCGTCGAGTTCGGTGCAGCCCGCGCCACCGCCGCGTTTCTTCGCACAACGGCGGCGGGCACCGGCGATGAGAATCTGACGCATGACATGTGCAGCCACGCCGAAGAAATGAGCGCGACTTTGAAAGTCGGGCAGTTCTTGCCCGACGAGTTGGAGATAGGCTTCGTGGATGAGAGCCGTGGGTTGGTTGGTGTTGCCCGGCCGTTCGTTGCGCATGAAAGACGCGGCGAGGGCCTCAATTCTGAGTAGACGACCGGGGTGAGTGCATCCAGCGCTTCCTTGTTACCGTCGGCGCACTCATAGAGAAGAATAGTGAATTCGCCAGATTGAACGGCAATCCTGATGGTTCTTTATCTTACAACGAGAAGGACGGCTGCCTACCGACTCAACCAACAGGAACCAGGCCGCATTTCCGGATCTCGTCGTCGCCCGTGATTATGCTGGCCTTTTCAGCCATCGCCAGGTGCTATGGCGAATGAATCGCCGTGCGCGACAGCATGGGAGCCTTTGATGCGGGCCGCTGCCATGATGCCGTCTTGATCCGGGACGACGATATGAATGGGGAGGGACGGCAAGCGCTTCAGAAACCGCTCCGCAACGGCCCAGGCTCTGCCGTTTCGCGAGGATGCAGAAAGTTTCGCCCTCGTTTAAGGCGCTTATGAATCGCCCAGAAATCAACGACCTTCGACGCGAGCTTCGTCATGGGCCTTCTCCGCGGCGCGCTCCTCCATCAGAGCTTTCGTTAGACTTTCGCCGCTCGCGGCCATCCCTTCCATGGTCCGCCAGTCGGGGAATTCACTCACGAAGCGCTTCACTATCAACCGTCCACCATTCTTACTAAGGGTCTATGTTAGCAGGATTGGCTCACGTATTGTCGGCCGTGGGGCGAGGGCCCGGGGCCCTCGCCGGGCAGACGAAAGCGTCCGCCCCACCGCGTCCGTTTATAGTGCGTTGTCGGTTTTGAAGACTAGCCGCTGACGGCCTGCTGCTGCATTTCGGCGTAGGTGCCACGGTAGTCTTCAATGACGCCGTCCTCAAAGCGCCAGATTCTGGTGGCGACTTCGTCGATGAGATCTTCATCGTGCGTCACCAGAAACACCGTCCCCTCGTAACGCTGCAAGGCGATATTCAGCGCGTTGATGGATTCCAGGTCGAGGTGGTTGGTGGGTTCGTCGAACACCAGCACATTCGGCTTCAGCAGCATTAATTGACAGAATAGAATGCGCGCCGCTTCCCCGCCCGATAGCACTTCCGTCATCTTCATGCCTTCTTCGCCGCGGAAGAGCATCTGCCCTAACAGGCCTCGCAGTTCTTCGCGCGAAGCTTGCAGATCGTATTGCTGCAGCCAATCGAAGATGGTCATGCCCTTGTTGATGGCCTGCTGGTGATCCTGTGCGAAGAAACCGACCTGGTTTTCATGGCCCCAGGTCACCGTGCCGGAATCGATAGCATCTTTTGACACCGGATTCTCCGGAACCACGTTCGCCGCCGTCAGCAGAGCGTTGATCAGCGTCGTTTTTCCTGCGCCGTTGCGGCCCATCAGCCCGATCTTCTCGCCGCGCACAACAGAAGCGGTGAAGTTCTTGATCACCTGCGTGTCACCGTAGCCTTTGGAGACGTTCTTGAACTCCAGAATGTGCTTGCCCGAAGGCCGCTTCATGTCGAACTTGATGAATGGGCGCTGGATGTTGGAGCGGGCAAGGTCCGTCGTCTGCAGCCGCTCCACTTCCTTACGCCGTGAAGTGACCTGGCTCGACCGTGTGCCCGCCGAGAAACGGGCGATGAACTCGTTGAGTTGGGCGATTTTCTTCTCGCGCTGCTCGTTTTCGGATTCGATGCGGGTACGAACCTGCGTCTTGGCCATCACCATGTCGTCGTATCCGCCGGTGTACGTGATGATGGTCTGGTAATCGATGTCGGCGGTGTGGGTAGATACGTTATTCAGGAAATGCCGGTCGTGGGAAATCACGATCAGCGTGCCGTTGTAGTTTCGAAGGAATTCTTCCAGCCAGTGGATGGAATCGAGATCCAGATGGTTCGTAGGCTCATCCAGCAGCAGAGCTTGTGGATTGCCGAAGAGGGCCTGCGCGAGAAGGACGCGCATCTTCTCACCGCCCTGGATTTCGCCCATTTTGCGCTCATGCACGGCATCCGGAATGCCGAGTCCCTGAAGGAGAATGGCGGCATCGCTCTCCGCCGTGTAGCCGTCTTCCTCGGCGACTACGCCTTCGAGTTCACCCAGTCGCATTCCATCTTCGTCGGTAAGATCGGGTTTTTCGTAGAGCCGGTCGCGCTCTTCGAGCGCCGCCCACAGAGGCCGGTTGCCCATGATGACGGTATCGACCACGCGATAGGCATCAAAAGCGAACTGGTCCTGGCGTAGAATGCCGCATTTCTTGGGGCGCACCACATTGCCCTTCTGCGGATCAAGATCGCCCGTGAGGATGTTGAGAAATGTCGACTTGCCGGCGCCGTTGGGGCCCGTGAGGCCATAGCGGCGCCCCGACGTGAACACAGTGCTGACGTTTTCAAACAGGATTTTTGCGCCGTAGCGCATGGTTACGTTGCTTACAGAGATCAATCTCTTGATTTTACCGTGCGGGAGCTAAAACAGCCAGCCCTGGCACGCCGACATCGTTTTCAATTTGACTTTACGCTCCCGCTTGACAATGGGCATCGGCAGACATTGGCGCATCAGGCGGACGGTATACTCCTGGTGCTGAAGCCAATCGAGGCAGAGGCAGCAGATCAGCAGATGTTCTTCAATCGCCGTAACTTGGGCGTCATTGGCCTCTTGGCCGAGCAGGTAGGTTTCGAGTTCGTCTTCAGAAGGATGATTCACGGTTTCTCCCAGATATTTTTCCCAATTTGGTACGGAAGTGATCAAATCGGGACGAAGCTCTCAAGATTTCTGTGGGGTTTTCTACGCGCGGCCTACAGAATCCTTCGCCCTTGTTCCGAGATTGCGATGAGTGTTCCCAGCCGTTTTTGCTTCGTCTCCGCCCGTTTCGCGCTGATCACCCGCCACGTAACAGTCCGCCGGTAAGACGCGGGTTGGGCCTGGAAAAATTCCCATGCCGCTCGATTGGCCTGAAACTGCCGCACCTCGTCGCTGCCGAACGCGATATTTTCCTGTTCGAATGAGTAGACTCGGGAGCGGGTTTCGACGCGCGCTTTGAATGCCGCGATGCCCGCTGGACGCATCAGGCCCAGGATCGAGAGTTCCTCGACGCGCTGGATATTCACCGCGCTCCAGATGCTGCGCGGCTTGCGCGGTGTGAAGCGGATGGTGTAACGCTCGTCATCGATTCTGCGGCGCACGCCGTCTATCCAGCCAAAGCACAGGGCTGCATCTACAGATTCCGGCCATGTGATGCGTGGCTTCCCGGAAGCTTTTTTGTAGAACCCTACCAGCAATTCGTCGTGGTCTTGGTGATGTTTTTCCAGCCAGGCCCGCCAGTCGGCCGGACACGCGAAGAATAAAGGGTGTTCTTTCGATTCCATGCTAGCCGTTTGTGCTTCGTTTTGCGCCTACCAGAGTATAGGGCGAAAAATACAAGCAACTGGGCAGGTGGAAACGCCTGCCCTACCTACTTCTTCTTGCCCTGGCTGGCTACGGCTTCCATGGCGGCCTTCACCTTCTCAGGATCGCCCAAGTAATAGCTCTTGAGCGGCCTCAGATTTTCGTCCAGCTCATAAACCAACGGCATCCCGGTCGGAATATTCAGATTCACAATCTCGTCTTCCGGAATATCGTCCAGATACTTCACCAGGGCGCGCAGGCTGTTCCCGTGGGCCGCGATCAGAACCTTTTTGCCGTCGCGGACATCCGGTGCGATGTGCTGCTCCCAGTACGGTAAGAACCGCGCCACGGTGTCCCTCAGGCACTCGGTCAGAGGCAGTTCTTCGGCACTTAAGTCGCGATAGCGCGGGTCATGTCCAGGATAGCGATCGTCGGAGGGTTCCAGCGCGGGCGGAGGAATGTCGTAACTACGGCGCCAGATCTTGACCTGCTCCTCACCAAATTTGGCGGCCGTTTCACTCTTATTCAGCCCCTGTAGCGCGCCGTAATGCCTTTCGTTCAAGCGCCAGGAGCGGTGCACGGGCACCCAGAGCAAATCCATCTCATCCATGGCCATCCAGAGCGTGCGAATCGCGCGCTTGAGCACGGATGTATAGGCCACGTCGAATGTGAGACCGGCATTCTTCAGAACCTGGCCGGCTTCGCTCGCTTCCTTGCGGCCCTGATCGGAAAGATCAACATCAGTCCAGCCGGTGAAGCGGTTTTCCTTGTTCCAATCGCTTTCACCGTGCCTGAGCAGTACGAGTTTTGGCAAGCGATTCTAAACCTTCGGCGGATCGTGGTGGTCCGCTTCAGCGGACTCCTTAAAGGATTCAGTGGCTTCTTTGATCCCTTTTTTGAAACTTTTGATGCCCTCGCCGAGGCCCTTGCCGAGTTCAGGCAGTTTCTTCGGACCAAACACCAAAAGCGCCACAGCCGCAATGATCAGAAGATGTGTGGGCTGAAATAAACCTTCAAACATTGGAAATTCTCTCCCCCTTTTGTGCCTTCGTCGCAGTAGACGACGTGCCGATAAGGGGGACCGGACTAATTGCGTCCAGCACCCGGCACGATACCGATGACAACCGACACTACCGTTATACCGCAAAACCGTGCGGGTTATATCACCCCGGCGAAAAACAGGTTGCGCCGACTATCTCGGAGGTTGCAAGCTGACAATTGATTCCTGGAGCCAATATTTGTCTTTCACCGATCTATTAATTGGCAGGCCGCTCGCCTCCTTTGAAGATAAAGAGCAGCGTATCGGGGCTTCCGCGGGCGTTCCCGTTTTTGGGCTGGACGCCCTAAGCTCGGCCGCCTACGGCCCGGAAGCGGCGCTTACTATCCTGATTCCCCTGGGTGCGGCGGGGCTTGTTTATATCGTCCCGATCACAGCGGCGATTCTTCTGCTGCTGGTAATCGTCTTTTTCAGCTATCGACAAACCATGGCCGCTTATCCAGGCGGAGGCGGTTCCTACACGGTCGCGAAGGAAAATCTCGGGGAATCCGCCGGGTTGGTGGCCGGCGCCGCGCTGATGACCGATTACGTATTGAACGTCGCGGTCGGAATTTCAGCGGGCGTCGGAGCGCTGGTTTCGGCAGTACCGCAAATGGAGAAGCATACGCTGCTCCTTTGCCTTGTAATCCTGGTGGCGATCACAATCGTAAATCTGCGGGGGACAAAAGAAGCCGGGGCGGTTTTCATGATCCCCACGTATCTGTTCCTCGGAACGCTGGGTGGTGCAATTGTATTCGGCATCTTCAAAACCCTTGTCTCGGGCGGCCATCCGCGCCCGGTTGTGGAACTTCCTCATGTGAAAGCGGCTTCTGAGGCGATCGGAGCGTGGCTGTTGCTGAAGGCGTTTGCAAGTGGATGCACCGCGCTCACAGGCGTTGAGGCGGTGAGTAACGGCGTGCAGGCGTTCAAGGAGCCAGTGGTGCAGAACGCACGAAAAACGCTGACGATCATCATTTCAGCCCTGCTGCTGCTGCTGGCGGGCATCGCCTATCTGGTGCATGCCTATGGAATCGCCGCGACAGACCCCGGCGCTCCGGGCTACCAGAGCGTGCTATCGCTGCTGCTGGCGGCGGTGGCCGGACGGGGCGTTTTCTATTACGCGAGCATGGGTTCGATTCTCCTGGTGCTGTGCCTCTCGGCGAATACGTCCTTCGCGGATTTTCCACGGCTCTGCCAGCGTATCGCAGCGGACAGCTACTTCCCGCGTTCGTTTCTGAATCGCGGACGGCGCCTGGTTTACTCAGAAGGCATCCTGGTGCTGGCTGCGCTGGCGGCGATCCTTTTGATCATCTTCGACGGCGTGACGGACCGGTTAATCCCGTTGTTCGCGGTGGGAGCGTTTCTGGCTTTTACGCTGAGCCAGGCCGGTATGGTGATGCATTGGAAGAAGCAGGAAAAGGTCAATCGGCCGGCGATGCTGGTGAATGGCCTGGGCGCGGTCGCGACCGCGATTACGATTTGCATTTTGATTCTCGCGAAGTTTCTCGCCGGCGCCTGGGTGGTGGTGTTGCTGGTTCCCACCATGGTGGCGCTGATGGTGGCCGCGAAAAAGCATTACGATCGCGTCGAAGCGGAAACAGCCATGCACGGCCCGATCGACCTCAGCGGTATCCAGCCGCCGATTGTGGTGGTGCCCATCGAACGCTGGAGCAGGATCACTGAACATACTTTGCGGTTTGCGTTGACTATCTCGCCGGACTTGCGCGCCGTGCACATCGAATGCGGGGAAAATGTAGACTCGCTCTGCCGCAAGTGGGCTGAAGAGGTGCAGGCGCCGGCGCGCGCGCAGGGAAGGCCGGAGCCGCAGATCGATCTGATCGATTCTCCTTACCGTTTCATCCTGCAGCCCATCATCGACTACCTGTTGAAACTAGAGCGAGATCATCCGGACCGGAATATTGCTGTAGTAATACCGGACTTTTCCGAGCGGCACTGGTATTACTACTTCCTGCACAACCAGCGCGCCAAGGTGCTGGCAGGGGTGTTGATGCTGAAGGGGCAGCGGCGGATTGTGGTTTGCAACGTACCGTGGGATATCGAGTGATCTGATTTGGAAGACCTGCTTGGACTCCTGTTCGACGTCTTATTCGAGTTTCTGATTCAAATTGTCTTTGAACTCTCGGCCGAGGGCCTCATGGAATTTGTCCATCGGAAGGAAAAGGAGAGTGCCGTATTCTCGACGCTGAGCCTCGCGATGAACGGCGCTCTGGGCGGGTTGTTTCGGCCACGCTGCTTCCGCACCGGCTCATTTCTTTGCATCCCGTGTTTCCCGGCGTAAGCCTTATTCTCGCGCCACTCATTACCGGCACGGCGATGCACTTACTGCGGGGACGTCTGCTTCGTCTTGAGCTCTGGCCGAGCAACCTTGCCACCTTTCTGGGTGGGGCGATCTTCGCGTTTGCCATGGCGCTGGTTCGATGGCTCGCCGTTGAACTACTTGGCTGACCAGGCTCTTCAACGAATTACGCTGGCTGGAGTCAATTCGGGGATGATGACCAGAAGATCATAACCGTAGATCAGACGCTCCATGTCCTGGTCGAGATTCGCCAGCTTCTGGAAACGCAGACTGCGGAGATCATAGAGCGTCCAGGCGTTAGGAACCTGATTCTCCATGGCCGGTTTTATCCAGCGGTAGTCGCTGTCGTCGGTCAACACGAAAGGCTCTAGTTTTTCCGGCCGGTTGTACCCGCCAAATCCCACGTGCGTGCCCTTGGCGCCAAGGACGCAAATGTGCAGGGATGAGCTTCCTTCTCCATCGGCGATCTCGGCGACGTAGTTACCCAGGTCGCGCTGGTGCAGGGGGTTGAATCCCTTGTATAGATGCCAGTCACCGAATTTCAGAAGAACCCTTTGGCGCGGAGCGGCGTCGAGGTCTTTTTGAAGGTTCTGCTTCATGAATTGCGCGCGCTGGGTGTTTGAATCCGGGGAGCCTTGCATGTTTTTGAGATAGATCTCATGACTCTCGACTAACTCACGAAAGAGCTCATTCGAAAAGGCATTTCCCTCGCGCTTAAGGACTTCGGCAGCCTCTGTAAGTTCCGTGTCAGAGACGGAGAACAAGAACAGCTTGGATGGATCCCCTGTGTCGAACGCGCTTTCGGCAGTTTTTTTCTCTTCGGCTTTCATGCGCGTGAAGGTGGCTGTTGCCGCCGGCCCGGGATGCGTGGCAAGAATCTGGTCGAGCAGCCACCCCGAAGAACCCACGAACTCCTGATCGAGCCCCCAAACCTGGAAATTTGGGTGATGAGCAACCTCGGAACAGTGTTCCACGAGGTCGTTTTCTTCCCGGACATTCAGGAACGCCACGCTATCGGGATACTGTTTCGTGAGTGCGGCCATCCGGTCAATCCGATCGGGCTTACCAAGCGACGACGAAACCATTTTGGCCACCTGCGGACCCACCTCGACAGCCATTCCCGTTAGTCCCTGCGGTGCCATGATGTTGCACACGGCTGCCGCGAACTGCGGGATCTCGTGGGTGATGTGATCCTCGCCGATCAGCACATATTTTGCGCCTGATATGGCCTTCTCAATGACGGGAGCTCCGCCGCCGGTGATCTTTCCGTCCTGAATCCGCAGGTCGAACCGAACCTCTCGAAGCTTTTGATCCAGAGCCGATTGAGATAAGCCGAGCGGAACGAGGGCGAAAAGAGCCGCAAAAGTTATAGACAAGCGGTGGCGCATGATCATATATAGCAGGAAGGAAATTTATGTCAAGCAGGATTCTTCGTCTTCTTGGCTGCCTGGCGCTCTTACTCCCGGCAATGGCACAGACCCCCGTGGCGCAGGATTCTGCGCGCGATTGGCTGGATCAGGGAGTCACTGCGTTTCGCCAGGCTGACTACGCGCAAGCCGTCAAGAATTTCCGCCGGTCCGTCGAGACGTATCCAACCTCGGTGAAGGCGCACCTCTACCTGGCTTCCGGGCTTTTTCAGCAGTTCATCCCCGGCGTGGAATCGCCAGAGAATCTGAGATTTGCCGAAGATGCTCGCGCCGAGTTTGAGACGGTGCTCACCCTCGATCCCCGAAACGTCCTCGCGACTGCGAATATCGCTTCCCTCTATTACCACCAGAAGAAATTCGACGAGACGGAACAGTGGAACAGGAAGGTGATTGCGCTCGACCCGGGCAACAAAGAGGCGTTCTATACTCTCGGCGTCCTGGCATGGACGGAATTTCCTCCCCGTGGATCGCCAGACCCGGAACGATTCGAACCAGAAGCCGGAAGACCCTGGGCCCATCGCCAACCCAGCGGTCCGCGAGCAGTTGAAATCCAAATGGCCACCCGTTCTCGATGAAGGTATATCGAATCTTGACGAGGCCCTTCAGATCGACTCAGGGTATGTGGACGCGATGGCCTATATAAACCTGCTGATTCGCTATCGGGCGGATTTGCTCGACACTCCAAGTGAGTGGTACGAGGCATCCGCTCAGGCGGACGAATGGATGCAGAAGTCGCTCGATATGAGGAAACTGGCCGCGAACAGTCCTCCGCCTTCTCCGCCCGCGCCCGTCAGCGGTGCGATGAGGATTGGCGCCGGTGTCCTGAATGCCAATCTGATCGAGCACGCAGAACCGTTGTATCCGCCGCTCGCCAGCCAGGCGCGGATCTCGGGAAGCGTGGTATTCCGGGTGACCGTTGGCATTGATGGCCTGGTCAAAAACCTTCAACTCGTCAGCGGACATCCGCTGCTGGTCCAGCCCGCGAGAGATGCCGTCGCCGCGTACAGGTATAAGCCGACACTGCTCAACGGCAGCCCCGTTGAGGTCACAAGCACGGTAGCAGTCCCGTTTGTGCTTGGTCCCTAAGCTGTTTCGGGAAGTTGGTAACACGTGCTGTAGACTTGCGGGAGCGCCATGACTCGCAAGCGCATGACCTGGATTGTCGGAGCGCTACTGTTCCTCGCGACCGCGGTCAACTATCTGGACCGCCTGGCATTGCCGATCGTCTCGCCGTTGTTACGCGGGGAATTTGCACTCAGCGAGCAGGACTACGGTCAAATCGTCTCGCTGTTCATGATCGCTTACGCCATCATGTACGCCGGTTCGGGCTACCTGGTGGACCGGTTCGGCACCAAGCGCGGGTTCGCGATCTTCATTTCTTTTTGGTCCGCCGCGGCGATGCTGCATGCGCTCGCCACGGGTAAGTGGTCGCTCGCGGCCTGCCGCTTCTTGTTGGGACTTGGCGAGCCGGGAAACTGGCCGGCTGCGGCGCGGGCGGTCAACGAGTGGTTCGCGCCACGATTTCGGGCGCTGGGTGTCGGGGTCTTCAATGCCGGTTCTTCGCTCGGGTCGGCGGCTGCACCGCCTGTGATCGCTTTCCTCACGATCGCCTTCGGATGGCGCTCCGCGTTCCTCTTCACCGGGGGCGCGGGCTTCGTCTGGTTGGTGGCGTGGCTCGCGATCTATCGGACTCCGGATGGAGTGTATGCCCCCGCCCGTGAACTCCCGCGCGCAAATTGGGGAGCGGTCATTCGCGACCCCGCTTGCCTCACGCTGATCCTGGTTCGCTTTTTCACCGATCCCGTTATTTACTTCGTCATCTTCTGGCTGCCGGAATACCTGCATAAAGAGCGCGGGTTCGATACAGCGATGGTGGGACGTTACGCGTGGGTGCCCTACTTCTGCGGCGCGGTGGCCTACTTCGTCAGCGGATGGCTTTCGGGGCATTTGATCGGGCGTGGATGGTCGATGGCGCGATCGCGAAAATCCGGCATGTTGTGGGGCGGGTGCCTGTTGCCCGTCGCGATCGCCGCGCCGTTTGTTCCGAATGCCGGACTGGCCATCGCCTGCGTTTGCTTCGTGACGGTGGGCCACGCGTTCTGGATCGCGAACCTGCAGGCTTTACCCGCGGATTTGTTCCCGGCGGCAGAAGTCGGGACGGTAAGTGGATTCACCGGCTCAGGCGGTGCGATCGGCGGAGCCATCGCCAGCCTGGGGACGGGATGGCTGGTGCAGCATTTCAGTTATGCGCCGGTGTTTCTGATGGCGGGGTTAATGCACCCGCTATCGGCGGGATTGACTTACGCGCTGTTACCGGATCGGCGGTTCAAAGGGCAATGAGACGCTAGAATGTCGATAGATATGCCAGAGCCTGTCGTTGTGGTCAATCCGGAGATAATGAATGGAACCCCTTGCTTTCGCGGCACACGGGTCCCGTTTAGGAATCTGATCGACTACCTTGGGGCCGGAAGTTCATTAAGGTACTTTCCAGACCAGTTTCCGACGGTCAATCATCAGATGGCAGTTGAGGCGCTTGAAGAAGCCAAGGACTCCCTCTTCGCAAGAATAGCTTGAAGATTCTGCTTGGTGAGTGCCTGCCGATCGATCTTCGGCACAGCCTTCCAGGGCACGCCGTGGGAACGGTTCAGGGGGACGGGCTGAAAGGTTTGAAGAATGGGGAGCTCTTGAGTGCCGCTGAACTCGCCGGCTACGATGTCCTGCTGACCGTCGATCAGAGTATACCCCGTCAGCAGGCTTCCGGCGGGCGTAATCTTTCTATCCTTATCATTCGCTCCAGAACCAATCGCGTTGAAGATCTGTTGCCGTTCGTTGGGTCTCTCATGGAAGCGCTGAAAGTCATAGCTCCTGGTCAAATCACGTCGGTCGGCGTTTCGGGCCACAACAACGGCCGCGAATCTGACGGTCCAACTTCCGCTCCAGGGCACGTCGCTATGCGACGACGTGCTTGCGTGGCCTCCCGATGCATCAAGCGATACCGAGGCCAGCGCTTGGGCCCGGTCGATCAAGTTCGCCGTTGCTGTCGGGCTGGAGCCATCACTCGCGCTTGACTATGCCTTCTACCAAATCGCCTGACGTGGGCGCGGCGTGGACATGGCCCGAAAGTGGTCAGCCTGGCATGTCTTCCTTAGCTTTAGCCTTTTCCTGGTCGTCTCGAAGGATCATCGCAACCGGCCGAGATGTTACACCGTCAGCTTCTCGAAATTAGAACCTGGCTTAACAATCGTTTGGTTCCTCTCCGGCCCCATCGAAATACAGCCCACTTCCACCTCGCACTGCTTCTCCAGATAATCGATGTATCGGCGGGCGGCGGGCGGAAGCCCGTCCCAACTCTTCACCTGCGAAGTGTCGGTCTGCCACCCCGGCAAACATTCGTACACGGGATCGATTCCACCAAGAACACCGCACAAGGCGGGCATTTCATCCAGACCGTGGTACTCCGTGCAGATCGGGATGCGGTCCAGATGATCCAGCACATCGAGTTTGGTAATCACCAGCGTATCGAAGTGATTGATGGTCGCGGTGTAACGCAGCAGCGGCGCATCGAACCACCCACACCTCCGCGGGCGCCCCGTCACAGACCCGAATTCGTTGCCGCGACGGCGGATCTCCTCGCCCTCTTCGCCTAGCATCTCGGTGGGGAACGGGCCTCCGCCCACGCGCGTGATGTAGGCCTTGGCCACACCGATAATTCCGCCAATCAGGGTCGGGGCAACACCGGAGCCCGTGCACGCTCCTCCGGCCGAAGCGCTTGACGACGTCACAAAAGGGTAAGTCCCATGATCCAGATCGAGCATGGTGGCCTGCGCACCTTCGAACAGAACCTTCTTGCCGTCGCGGATGGCCCGGTTCAGCAGCAGCGCGGTGTCGCAAACCATGGGCCTCATGCGCGCGCCCAAATCGAGATATTGCGAGCGGACTTCATCGAGGTCGTAATCCGGCTCGATTCCAAATGCCGTGAGCATCGCTTCGTGCTCTTTGGCCAGCGCGTCAAAGTGCTCCACAAAGCGCTGGGGGTCGATCAGGTCCGCCACACGGAGGCCGCGGCGCGCGGCCTTATCTTCGTAACAGGGTCCGATGCCGCGGGATGTGGTCCCGATGGCGATGCGCTTTTCCATGGCGCGGTGCGCCGGCAGCAGAACGTGCGCGCGATTCGAGATGCGGAGGCGCGCCTGGGCGTCCACGCCCACCTGGGTCAATTGATCGATTTCGGCGAACAGCGCGACGGGGTCGATCACCAACCCGTTCCCGATTACGGCGATCTTACCGGGGCGCAGGATGCCGCTCGGGATCAGCTTCAGGACGAACTTTCGGTCGCCGATCAGGATGGTGTGGCCGGCATTGTGGCCGCNNACGCCGGCGGCGCCGCCGGCGAGAATCAGGCCACGGTCGACGTCGGCCGCCGCAAAACGGGCGTAGCGGCGCAGCGTATGCATGATCGCCGCACCGACTTGGACCGTCGGACCCTCGCGTCCGATCGAGGCGCCGCACGCGAGCGCGAGCACCGTGAGCAGGATTTTGCCCGTGGCGATGCGGACCGACAGCAGGCGATCGCGCGCCTGTTCGGTCGGCAGCGACAGTGCAGCGATCGTCTGCGGAATGCCGCTGCCCTCCGCGCCGATGAATACCCGCAGCGTGAGCCAGGCGCTGAAGGCGAGGCCGGCCGGAGCGGCGACCCAGGGCCACCAGGGCAGGGAGCTCCGCATGTCGGTGAACAGGTGCATCGCGGCGTCGCTGGCTTTGGCGAAGAGCACCGCGACGGCGCCGACCGCGATCGCGCCGCCCCAGAAGACCAGCCGGCGGCGCCATTCCGCGAGCGCCACCGCTGGTCCGAGACCCGGGGCCATGGGCACGTGCCGGCGCGTCAAGCGAAGGGGCTGTGCCGCACGATGGTTTGATTCCGGTCGGAACCGGTCGAAATAATCGTGATGGGCACACCGACCAGCGCTTGCAGCCGTTCGAGGTAGCTCCGCGCGTTTGGCGGCAGATCCTCGTAACGGGTGATTCCGGCGGTCGGCTCCTTCCATCCTGCCGCATCCTCGTACACCGCGGTGCATTCGGCAAAGTCGCCGGCCAGCAGCGGCGGGGTCCCGGAAACCCGGCCGTCGATCCGATAGCCGACACAGATGCGGATCGTGTCCAGGCCGTCGAGCACGTCGAGCTTGGTGACGCACAGTGCCGAGCAACTGCTGTGCACGACCGAGCGGCGCAGCGCGACGGCGTCGAACCAGCCGCAACGCCGGCGGCGCCCGGTCACGGACCCGAACTCGCGGCCGACGCGCGAGAGGTGCTCGCCGAACTCGTCGAACAGCTCCGTCGGAAATGGGCCGGCGCCCACCCGCGTGGCGTAGGCCTTGACGATACCGAGCACCTCGTGCAGGCGGCGCGGGCCGATGCCGGTGCCGGCCGCCGCGCCGCCCGCCGTCGTGGTCGACGAGGTCACGTACGGATAGGTGCCGAGATCGACGTCGAGCATCGCACCCTGAGCGCCCTCGAACAGCACGTTGCGCCCGTCAATGCTCAGCTTTTCGAGGATGCCCGTGACGTCGGCCACGAGCGGCTTGAGGCGCTCGCCAAGATCCAGGTTCGATTCGAGCACCCGCTGAAAATCGATCGGCGGGGCCTGGAAATAGCGTTGCAGAATGAAATTATGGTAGTCGAGTATCTCGCCGAGCTTGGCCGCAAACCGCTCGCGGTGGAACAGGTCGGCGACACGCACGGCGCGCCGCGCGATCTTGTCCTCATAGGCGGGTCCGATGCCGCGGCCCGTGGTGCCGATCGCGTTCGCACCCTGTGCCTTTTCGCGGGCAAGATCGAGTGCGACGTGGGAATCGAGAATCAACGGGCACAGGGGGCTCACCCGCAGCCGATCGAAGACCGGGACGCCGCGGGCGATCAGCATCTGCGCTTCCTGGAACAACGCCGACAGCGACAGCACCACGCCGTTACCGATCAGGCATTGCACGTGTTCGTGCAGTATTCCGGACGGGATCAGCGACAGGATCGTCTTCTGGCCGCCGGTGACCAGCGTATGGCCGGCATTGTGGCCGCCCTGGAACCGGACAATGAAGTCGAACTGCTCGGCCAGCAGATCCACCAGTTTGCCCTTGCCTTCGTCGCCCCATTGCGACCCGAGAATGATCAGGTTTCCCATCGCCAAACCCTTGATTGTAACGCATTTGGCTTGTGTTACTCTGGCAGCTTATGCACCTTTCGGAAGTCTTTACGGGGCTAGGGGACGAGGCCCTGGATCAACTTTTGAAGGGCGTTTCGATGGGAAAGCTCAAAACCTTCCAACTGTTCGAGCGCATCAAGACGCGGGCGCATCTCGCAAAATTGAGTTCAGCGACGCTGCGGGCGGCGGGTCCCCGGCTGATGCAGCGGATGGCGGGCGGCGACAAGGAGCTGGCCACCGAACTTTCGCAGGCGATCCTGATTTCGCATTTCGACATGATCGTCGCGGTGCTCAATTTTCTGGGCATTCCGCATGAAGAGGGATTTTTTGTGAAGGATCTGGACCCCTCGACCTACCTGACAGAGGGATGGCAGCTACGCGTATACACCGAGTTTCAGGGCAAGTACTCCAACGCGCTGCTCCTGTTCTACATCAACCATCTGGCAGTCGAACTATTGAAGGCGGATACCGTGTTCCTGCCCGCGGCCTGACGATGGAATCCACTCTGGCGGAACTCGAGAAGAGTTCCCTCGAAGAAATTGCGAAGGCCTCAACGATCGAAGAGTTGGAAGCGATTCGAGTGCGCGTCGCCGGACGCAAGGGCGGTGCGCTGGCCGAAATCAGCAAGGGCATGGGCAAGCTGGTGCCCGAAGAGCGCGCGCGTATCGGCAAGCTGCTGAACCAGGCGAAGGATTCGGTTGAGCGGGCGATTGAAGCCAAGAAGAAGTTGATCGACAACGAGGCACTCGCCAAACGGCTGGACTCTGAATGGCTGGATTTAACACTTCCCGCAAGCGGCGTGAAGCCGGGGAGCCTGCATCCGCTGACGCAGATCCGGTATGAGCTCGAAGACCTCTTTCGTTCCATGGGATTCGCGGTGCTAGACGGCCCGGAGGTAGAAGACGAATACCATAACTTCGACGCGCTGAATATTCCGAGCGACCATCCCGCGCGCGATATGCAGGATACGTTCTGGCTCGACGGCGGCTTCTTATTGCGCACGCATACTTCACCGGTGCAAGTGCGCGGCATGGAGCATTATCCGCCTCCTCTGCGGATGATTGCGCCGGGTCGCGTGTTCCGCAACGAGAGCGTGGACGCTTCGCATGAGCATACTTTCTATCAGTTGGAGGGGATGATGATTGACCGCGACGTTTCGGTGGGCCATCTCATTTACTTCATGCAGACGCTGCTGGCCGCGGTGTTTCGCAGAGAGGTGAAGGTGCGGCTGCGGCCCGGATTTTTCCCCTTCGTCGAGCCCGGGTTCGAACTCGATATCGGATGCCTGATTTGCAACGGCGCGGGCTGCGCGGTTTGCAAGCATTCGGGTTGGGTAGAACTGCTGCCGTGCGGCCTGGTGAATCCTAACGTTCTGCGGATGAGCAGGATTGATCCAGACAAATGGAGCGGTTTCGCGTTTGGGCTGGGTTTGACGCGCCTGGTGATGATGCGCTATGCGATCAATGATATCCGCCTGCTGCAGTCGGGCGATCTGCGTTTTCTGAATCAATTCTGAGCGGCCATGAAATTTTCCTATCAGTGGATTAGAGATTTCGTGCCCGACCTGGACACGCCGGCCAAAGAACTGGAGCAGTTGATCACCGTGCGGACAGCGGAGTGCGACGGGATTCATCCGGCGGGGGAACTGCTGCGCGGCGCGCGGGCGGCTCGGGTGCTGAGCGCGGAGCAGGTTCCGGGAACGCACATCACCAAAGCGGTTGTGGATATTGGGGATGGGGAGACGGTGACCGTAGCTTGCGGCGCGCCCAACTGCCGCGAGGGATTACGGACGGTCTGGGTGCCTCTGGGACGCAAGACGATTCAGGGTATCGAGAGCAATGGCATGCTGGCGAGCGCGGCTGAACTGGAAATCGGGCGCGAGCACGAGGGGATTATTGCGTGGACCTCGGTGGCGATCGCGCTTAAACCGGATCAAGTGATCGAGATTGACAACAAGTCGTTGACGCATCGTCCCGACCTGTGGGGCCACTTCGGAATGGCGCGCGAAGTGGCGGCGATCACGAAACAGCAATTGCGCGATCCGGTGGATTTGGCCTTCTTGCCTACGGGCTCGGATTCGTTTGACGTTCACGTTGGCGACGGAACACTGTGCCCACGCTTTAGTGCCTTGGCATTTGAGAACGTACGGGTCGCCCCGTCGCCTTACTGGCTGCAGTATCGCCTGACTTCCGTGGGAATGAAGCCGATCAATAACATCGTGGACGTCACGAACTATGTGGCGGCGGAACTCGCCCAGCCGATGCATGCGTTCGATCGGGACAAGCTGCACGGCGACCGCCTTCTGGTGCGGACGGCCCACGACGGTGAAAAGGTTCTGGCGCTGGACGACCACGAATACGCGCTCTCGGCAGCGGATGGCGTGGTGTGCGATGCGGCAGGTCCGGTGTCGATCGCGGGCATTATGGGCGGTATGGAGAGCGCCGTTTCGGATACAACCACGAGGGTGGTATTTGAGAGCGCGAATTGGAACGCCTCGCAGATCCGGAAGACGTCAGCGCGATTGAAGCTGCGCACCGATGCTTCCATGCGATTCGAAAAAGCGCAGGACCCGGTGAACACGCTGCGGGCGATTGCGCGGGCGGTGGAGTTGATGAAGATCGTTTGCCCGGAAGCGCGCCCCGCAGGCGGCTTCACAGATATTTCCGAATCGCTGGGCGAACTTCCTGTGATCTCCCTGGATCTGGATTTTCTAAACCGCAAGCTGGGACGCGAGATTCCCCGACAGGACGTTGTGGAGATTCTGGACCGGCTGGAGTTTCGGACTGAGCAAGCCGGGGACCGCGTGCTGCGCGTGACTGTGCCTTCGTGGCGGGCGACGAAGGATGTCGCGGTTCCGGACGATCTTGTGGAAGAAGTGGGCCGGATGGTGGGCTACGACACCATCACGCCTGCGCCGCCGCTGGTGGAGTGCGCCCCGCCTCCTGACGATCCGAAACGCGTGTGGCTGCGTGATTTGCGGGCACTGATGACCGGACGGGGTTATACCGAGGTCTATAACTATTCGTTCCTGAGTGACCCGGAAGCCGAGCGGTTTGGCTTGCGGCCCGCCGACGCGGTGCGCGTTCTGAATCCGATTGCGTCCGATCAGAACATTTTGCGTTCTTCTTTGATTCCGGGGATCTTCGCAAACCTGCAATTGAACCGGAAGCATTTCGACAGCTTCCGATTGTTCGAAATTGGACGTGAGATTCATAATCAGCTTCCCGCAATGCCGAAGGAGGTTTTGCATCTGGCCGGTGCGGTTTATGGCGCCGATGGTTTGTTCGAGCTGAAGCGTGTCGCGGAATCGATTGCGCCCGGCGTGAGAGTTGAGCCGGTGAGTGACGCGCTGGATTACGAGCACCCGGCGCGAACAGCGGACCTGTTTCTAGGCAACGTGAATATCGGCCGGTTGTTTGAAGCGCATCCGAATATGATTGAAGGCCGCGCAGCCGTGCTGGATCTGAATCTCGACCGGGTGCTGCGGGAACGGCAGCCGCTCGCCCGCTACGCACCGATCGGACGGTTTCCATCGGGCGCGTTCGATCTCTCCATCATTGTGCCGTTGCGCCTCCATTCTTCTCAGATAGAAAATTCCATTCGCGAGTTCGCCGGAACACTTCTGGAACGGGTTGAATATGTGGGCCAATACGCGGGTCCGCAAGTGCCGGAAGGGACCAAAAGCATTTCTTACCGCGTCACCGTGGGTGCGCCCGATCGTACTTTGTCGTCGGCGGACATCAACGCAGTTCGCGCCGGCCTCATTGATAAGCTGCAAGCGTTGGGGTACGAACTGAAGGTATGAACCGGCGTCACTTCATCGGCGCGGCATTTGGGGCGGCCGCGGCCACGCGTGCAATCGCGGCGATTCCGCCGATGAAGATCACCCGTATCCGCTACTATTACAACCCAGCCGGGCGTCCCTTGTTCAATCAGAGCGCGAACGTGGTCACCATCGAAACCGACGCGGGCATTACGGGCATTGGCGAAGGCGGCGCGAAGGATACCGTGGAGCAGTGCGCCGGAATGCTGATCGGTGAAGACCCCTCGCGAATCGACCACCTGTGGCAGATGATGATGCGGGGCTATTTCTATCCCGCGGGACGCGAGAAGCTGGACGCGTTAGGGGCGCTCGATCTGGCGCTTTGGGATATCAAGGGTAAGGCGCTCGGCGTCCCGGTGTTTGAGCTGCTGGGCGGTCTCGCGCGGAACCACATCGAATGCTACTCGACCGGCTTTCCGCAGCATGGCTCGCTAAAGGAAACGGCGCGGGCGTGCGCGGAAGCGGGGTTCCGCGCGTACCGCACCTCCGTGGCGGACGCGCCGGCGGCGGGCGGTTTCAACTCACACGAAGTAGTGAGGCGTACGGCCGCCCAGTGCCACGAAATTCGGGAAGGCGTGGGTAAAGACGGGGATTGGGCCATTGATTACCACACGCGTCTCGATATGCCGGACGCAATCCGCTTGAGCACGCTGATTGAAGACCTGGAGCCATACTTCTGCGAAGACCTGGTGCGTTCGGAGAATCCGGGGATCTACCGGCAGTTGCGGGAGCACGTGAAGGTGCCGATCGCGGTGGGCGAGCAGTTCGGCTATAAGTGGGATACGAATGAGTTGATCGAGAACAATCTGATCGACTACACGCGCACGACGGTGCCGAACGTGGGTGGGTTGACCGAGTACATGAAGATCTGCGCGCTGTGCGAGACGCATTACGTGGGGTTGATTCCGCACTTTACGGGGCCTATTTCCGAGGCGGCTCTGGTGCATGCTTGCGGCGTGTTTTCAGGTCCTGTGCTGATGGAAATGCTGGGCGACGGCCGTCAGAAGCAGGCGCATCTTCCGGAATGCTACGACTTTCGCGATGGCAAGGTGTTCCCCAACAGGCGCCCCGGGCTGGGCGTGACTCTGGATACGAAGCCGCTGGCGCTGCAGGCGGAAATTACGGCGCGCTTCCGGCTGACGCCGATTTACGAGCGGCCGGACGGAAGCATCACGAACTGGTAACAATGCTGCGCGTGGTGGCAGGGGTGATCGTACGCGATGGGTTGATTCTGATTGGGCAGCGGCCGCCGGGCAAATCGCATGCTTTGGAATGGGAGTTTCCAGGCGGCAAGATTGAGGCGGGCGAATCTCCGGCCCAGGCGCTGGCGCGGGAGTTGCGCGAGGAATTGGAAATTGAAGCGCGCGTCGGCCGGGAACTGGAGCGATACCTCTACGGTTACAGCGGCAAGAGCCCGCTGCAATTGATTTTCTTTGAGGTGAACGGATTCGCCGGGGAGCCGGTCAATCGGGCATTTCACGAAATCCGCTGGGTGAAGCGGTCGGAACTTGCGAGCTATGCGTTTCTCGAAGGCGACCGAAGATTTATTGAGACGCTGGGACGTTGAACGGCATGCTGCGGTCGGAATTCAATTTTCTGGTGAACTCGACGTCGATCAGATTCAGATCCGCCTGATTGTGGGTATTGCCGCTGGTGATGTAATGCAGCGTGTTGCCTTCGACCCAGTATGCGATCGCAGTATAGACCGAGTGATCTTTATAAGCGATCAGATAGGTATGGGAGTCTGAAGCGGGATCCGGTGAGTACCGTGCCGGCGGAGGCTGCTGCTGATACATGTGAATATTCTGGTCGTCCGGCTGTTCCGGGGCGCCACCCATTGGCGGTCCGCCAAAATATTGATTGATCACGACCGGGGGAGCAGCGACAGGCCCCGGCCCCTGAAGCGACGGATCGGCGTAGCCTGGTGCGTAGCCCGGAGCGTAAGCCTGCGAATAACCGGGCGAATAACCTTGCGAATCACCGGAACCGTAATCGCCATAATAGCCACCGTAGTATCCGCCGTAGCCGCCTATGTAGCTGGGATAGGCGTAAACATAGCCGCCCCGGCCATAGGAATGACCGGCGTGGCCGTAGTGGCTTCCGCCACCGACGCCGCCACGCGAGGCGCGAACCTGGCCGAAACAAGAGGCGGCAAAAACGAGGGATACGACTAAAAGGAAGCGAACTCTCAAGCCAACCATGGACCAAACCTCCGGCAACTCCAGCCTAACATCTCAAAGACGTGACGCGCCAGGATTGCGTTTCGTGCAGGGACGGCCTACGGTTTCGCGCTGATTCCGGATGGCGTGGTCTTCTTCGCCGTGGGTGAGGCCTGCGTCTTTGGCGCCGCGGAAGTGGTTGGACCTGCCGAAGTTCCGGCATCGTAGGCCGCAATGATGTCACGCGTGATGTCGATGCCATTCGAGGCATAGAGAACCGGAGAAGACTGGGCGCTGACGTCGATCACCAGTTCGTAGCCCTTATCGGATGCGTATTTGTTAATGACGGCCATAATTTTGCCGCCGAGGTCGTTCATCAGGCGCTGATTCTCTTCCTGCAGATCGTTATTGGCGTCGTCCGTGTCCCGGTTCAAAGCCTTGGTGGCGACGTCGATTTCGCGGGCGAGTTTTTGCTGCGCTTCGGGCGACATGGTGTTCTGCCCCTTTTTCAAGGCGTCTTCATCTTTCGCGATCTCAGTGCGCTTGGCGTCCAGTTTGGCTTTCACAGGATTGAACTTAGCCTGGATGTCGGCCAAGGCCTTTTGGCCATCCTTGGTTTGGAAAATGGCCTGCTGGATGGCGATGGTGGCGATCTTGGAAGCCGACGGCGCCTGCGCGTGCAGGGCGGCCGTGACCGCCACCGCGAGCATGATTATACGTTTCACTTTGTACTCCTTAAATTTCCTGAAATTCCGATCCTAACACTGGAGAAACCTAGAAGGTGCGCCCAATGGTGAATTTGAAGGTTCCACGGCGCTCGAAAAATGGAAGCGCCGCGCCATAGCCGTTATTCACAATTGCGTTCTCATACGTGGCCTGGTTCGGGAAAATCGAACGGTCGGCCACCTCCGGGGGCTGCAAGTACTCGCGCACATTGAGCGGATTGAACGCGTAGTAGACGCGGAATGGAGCGCGTACCACAGGGAGCAGCACCTGAAGTTCCAGCCCGGTCGACATGCGCGGCGCCTGCGTGCCGGGCGCAAGCAGTACCTTGTTCGTAAAGCCGGCCTGCGGGAATTCGCCATTCAGCGCGTCCACGCGGGATTGGTCCACACGCAATTCGTTGGTCAGCGTGATCCGGTCGATTCCGGCGTCCAAAAATGGCGCCAGGGTCACGGGTCCGATGATCGGGATGCGGTATTCAAAATTGAACACCCCTGTCGTGTCACCGCCCGGAGTGATCAACTGATAGTACGGAATCTGCATCGTGACCGCGGTCTGAGTGAGCACGCCGCCGACGAGGTTATTCACATACTTCTGCGAACCGTTGTTGTTCAGCACGTTGACGGTGGCTGTGTTCGGAATGTATCCGACGGGCGTGATTCCATAGAAATCGAAGCCGCGGATATCCTGCTCACCTCCGATGAACGAGCGCGCGAAGGGGGGCGGATCCTTGCCGCCATAGCCCGCAATAAACGCGCCCAAGAAGTGAAACGCGAGGGTGTTCCGGTGGCTGGCGTTGAAGATCTTGGGCGCCGGATGGTAGTACTGGATATCGACCGTGGGCCGGACGGTGTTGACGTTGCCACCCAGGAAACTGGCGGCGAACTCCGTCGAGAGGTAGATGCTTTTACCCCTGGTGGGCTCAAGTGGATTGTTCTTCGAATTGTATTGATAGGACGGCGTGATCTTGCTCGTCTTAATGCCTTGAAGCGCGCTGGGGCCGGAAACCGTGCTGAATTGCAGGTAATTGAAGTAATTCGTCGCGCCTGTGGTTCCCGGCACGATGGTGGAATCGTCAAAGCCATACGTGATCCCCATGCGGGCGAAGCTGCGACGTATGGGATAGCTGATGGAAAGCGAAGCGCCCTTTGAATCCTGAACATAATTCAACAGGTTTGAACTGCCCAACTGCTGATAGAAGGGAATCAGATTCTGGTTTGCCAGAATGGATGCCTGGCGCGCCTGGTCGAAGCTGTAACGGCGCACATAGGTGAGGATGCCTACCTGCATGCGGGTGTCGAAGACATAAGGCTGCGTAAAGCCCAGGCTCACGCTTTCCGTGATGGTTCCTAATTGCGCTTCGAGCGAAAGGGTCTCGCCTAATCCGAGGAAGTTATTGGTGGAATAGTTGGCGCCCACAAAGGTTCCAGCGATGCCGGAGACGCCGCCATTAAGGCCAATGGTGTTCTTGCCCTTCTCCTTCACCTTCAGGGTAATGTCGATGGTGTTTTCGTTGGGGTTGCGCTTGATGTCGTAGGACTCGTTTTCCTTGAGCACCTCAAAGTAGCCGAGTTGATTGAGGCGCAGGATGCTGGCATCCCACAGGCTGCCGCTATAAATGTCGCCCTCGTCGAGAAGGAGCTCGCGGCGGATGACCTTGTCGCGGGTGGTGGTGTTGCCTACGAAATCGATGCGGCGCACGAAGAACTGCTTGCCCTCATCAACGTTCAAGGTGAGTTCGATGGTGTCGGTGCCCTTTGGCCCCGGGTCTATGGAAGGCTCCGGCACGAAGTCGATGTATCCGAACTGGGAATACAGCTTCTTCATGTTGTCGATTCCCTTGCGCAGTTTGGCAGTGGAGAAGACATCGCCCGGCTGCATCTGGAACAACGCCTTGGAAAGGACGTCGGGGGTCTTGAACAGCTTCACTCCGACGTAATCGATTTTGGCGAGGTGCTGCAGATGGCCCTCTTCGATGACCACCTTGAGATCGGCAACCTTGCTGGGCTTGCTCTTCATGAACAAGGGCAACCGGCGGCCCGTGCCTGCAATGTCGCGAAGCACCACTTCGCCGTTCACTACCTTCGCGAACCAATAGCCTTTGTCCGTGTAGGCCTGGCGGATGCGTTCCTGATCTTCGGTGAACTTGGCGGCGTCGAAGGTCTTGGAGAACAGGCTTTCCAGAACGATGGAATGAGGGATACCGTACGGGTGCAGATTGACCATGGCGCGAATTACGTCTTTATCGCTAAAGGCGTCGTTCCCCTCGGGCTCAATCTTGCCCACCTTCACTTTGGGACCTTCATCAATCTTGAAGATCACTTCGAGAGAATTGGGTGGAATGCGGCGGAGGTCCGGGGTGACGGTGGCGAACTGGCGGCCATGCTCGCTGAGCAGTTCCTTGATCACAACGGCGGCGCGCTGCACTTTGGCGGGATCGTATTGCGATTCGACGCTGAGGCCAACCTTGCGCTCCTTGAAGCGATCGAGGATGTCCGAAGTGCTGACGGATTTTGCGCCATCGTAGTTGATGGTGCGGATGACAGGACGTTCCATCATGACGAAACGGAGAATGATTCCTCCGCTTTCGCCGGGTTCGGTTTCGAGGCGAATATCGTCAAAACGATTCGTATTCCAGAGGGCGATGAAATCGCGGTGGAGAGTGTCCACGTTGTAGGGGTCACCCACCTTGGTGAAGATGAGTGCGCGAAGCGTATCCGCCGGGACGCGCCGGTTGCCGCGAAACTCAATTCCCGTGATGGTTCCGGCCTGATTGGGAACCTGGACGGTGGGGCCTATTTGTTCGGGAGCTTTGTTCTCGGGAACAGTCTCGAAAGGATTGGCTGTGCTGGGGGGCGGGTTCTGTGGCGCGCTGGGGGCAGACTGAGCCGGCTGTTGAGGGGCCGGCGGCGGTGGGGTCTGAGCCTTCAGCGGAACGCCGATTAGCGCCGCAAAACCTTGCAGACAAAGCACCACGCTGGTCAGGCGCACCGGCCTGAAACAACTCATTAAGGCGAAATCCTTTCCGATCTGTCCCTTCAGGGACGTGCTGCAACTCCGCAACGTAACGTTTACCTGTTAGTCCGAAGGGATACCGACAAGACTTACAGTTTAGCGAATGGCTGAGACTGCAACAATTGTGCCCGTTTCACACAGGTGAGGCGGGTATCGCCCCATCGGGCAAACGATCTGCCTCCGGTGCGAACTCACCCGCGCGACTGATCATACCAAATGGGCGCGGTCCGATTCGGAACCGGCGTGAAGGCAATGGGCAGAGTGCACAAGGCGGCAGACAGCACACCGGCACTGAGCCCTTTATTTTCTTTGGTTTCCGGCTTGGCCGTCTCGCGGCATTGTGCAGGATTGTGCAGGATTNNTTGTGCAGGATTGTGCAGGTTCTCAGAGTGCACAAAAGGGGAGTCGCGCCAAACTTGCGCGCGAAGCATTGTGAGCAAAAACCAAATTTTTCCTCTATCTGGTTTATTTTGTTGTTCTTGCACGGGATGCGTGGACGCGCATGGGTGACTTTGAGTTGCCCGAGCCGTTTCACTGCCGCCCTGCAGTTCGTTCCGGATCGAGATGAGCAAAATGATCTTCGCACCAAACTTGCGCGCGAAGCAGTGCGAGCGAAATTACAAACCAAATTTTCGCTCTATCTCGTTTGTTATGTTGTTTTTGCCCTGGATGCGCGAACGCTCACGGGTGACCTTGACCAACCTCGCCAGAACTGCCAACCTTCCGACCTCAGCGTACATAGGGGTTGAAGGGCCTACGGGTTGGCTGGATTCGGAAGATCATAAAACAAAGTAAATAGGTTCCAATACTTCGGACACGCCGAGGAAGGCGACCGAACGTGGGATGCTGGTGGTCAGATGAGAGACGTCGAGATTATCGAAGAAGAGCTCATGGAAATCAGCGCCATTGCGGATGATTCCGTGAAATTTGAGCGAATCATTGCCTGGTGCGCGAGTCATCCGGACGAAGTGCCGTTCGCGATCCACTCTTTCATGAGCGGGAAGCATCATAAGCCTACGGCCCCGACGGCTTCGTGATCCCGGTTTACGCCAGAAGTTTTGTCACCACTTCTCCGGCTACGTCGGTCAAGCGGAAATAGCGGCCCTGAAACTTGTAAGTGAGGCGCTTATGATCGACACCGAGTTGATTTAGCAGCGTCGCCTGGATGTCGTGAACGTGCACCGGGTCGGAGACGACGTTGTAACAAAAGTCGTCCGTTTCCCCGATCGTTACTCCGGGCTTGATGCCGGCGCCGGCAGCCCACATGGTGAAGCAGCGCGGGTGATGGTCGCGGCCGTAATTGGTCTCGGTGAGGCGGCCCTGGCAGTAAACCGTGCGGCCGAATTCCCCGCCCCAGAGGACCAGCGTGTCGTCCAGCAAGCCGCGCTGTTTCAGATCGAGGACCAGGGCGGCGCTGGGCTGATCGACGCTCTGGGCCTGCAGGCGCAAGTCGCGCGGAAGGTCGTTATGCTGATCCCAGCCCCGCTTATAGAGTTGGATAAAACGAACATTGCGCTCGGCCATGCGGCGGGCCAGCAAACAATGCGAAGCATACGTGCCAGGCTTGCGCGCTTCCGGTCCGTACAACTCAAATACGCTGTCGGGCTCCTTCGAGAGGTCCATCAGATCGGGAACGGAAGTCTGCATCCGGTAAGCCATCTCATAGGACGCGATGCGGGTCTCGATCTCGGGATCGCCGTACACTTCCTCGCGCATGTGATTTAGGCTGGCTAATCCGTCGAGCATCTGGCGGCGGGTGCCGCGATCGAGTCCGGGAGGATCTGAAAGGAACAACACGGGGTCACCCGAGGAACGGAACTTCACACCCTGATGATTGGATGGCAAGAATCCGCTGCCCCACAAGCGCGAGAACAAGGGCTGGTCGATATTGAGCGCGCTGGCTTGCGACACCAGCACGACAAAAGCGGGCAGGTTCTGGTTTTCGCTTCCGAGCCCGTAGCTCACCCATGCGCCAATCGAAGGACGCCCCGGCTGCTGGCTGCCGGTCTGGAAGAACGTAATCGCGGGATCGTGGTTGATGGCCTCGGTATGTACCGTGCGGATAATCGCAATATCGTCGACGATTTTTGCGTGATAAGGCAACAACTCGCTCAGCCAAGCGCCGGATTTCCCATGCTGTTTGAAGTCGAACATCGACGACGCAACGGGCAGCGATCCCTGGCCGGAAGTCATACCTGTGATGCGCTGGCCGTTGCGCACGGTATCGGGCAGCTCGGAGCCTTGCAGCTTCTTCAAGGCCGGCTTGTAATCAAACAGGTCGATCTGAGAGGGAGCGCCAGATTGGTGCAGGTAGATAACGCGCTTGGCCTTGGGGGCGAAGTGGGGAAGTCCGGGCAGCCCGCCGTTTCTGGCATTGGGATCATTCGTAGTAGCGCCGAACAAGTCGGGATTCAGCAGGGATGCCAACGCCATGCCGCCGATGCCCGCCGCGTTTCTGGAGAAGAATTGGCGGCGCGTGAAATGAAGTTTGAACTCTTGTTCGGGTGACATCTGAGTTACTCCCTGGTGATGGTCTCGTCCATGTTGAGCAGCATGCTGGCGACAGTGGTCCAGGCGGCGAGTTCGGCTTTATCCAAACGCGGATCGGGTTTCGACTCACCAACGGCGAGCAGTTTCTCCGCGGAGGTTTCGTCTTTGCGGTAAATGCTTAATTCGCGCTCTGCCATGTCGCGGAAGACCTGACGTTCGCGCGGTTCCGGACGTCGAGCGGTGGCCAGACGGAACCCATAATTGATGCGCGTTCCGGGATCATGTCCGCCTTCGAGAAGCATGCGCTGGGCCAGCGCCCGCGCGGCCTCGACGTAAGTGGGGTCATTCAGCAAAACGAGGGATTGCAGAGGCGTGTTGGTGCGGGAGCGGCGCGCGGTACACTTCTCGCGATCGGGCATGTCGAAGATGTTGAGGGACGCCGGAGCAACGGTGCGCTTCTCGAAAGTGTAGAGGCTGCGGCGATAAAGATCGGGTCCATGGCCTTGCACATAGGCCTGGGCGGAATAGACATCTCCGAACGCCAGTTCTTCCCAGAGGCCCGCGGGTTGATACGGCAGAACGCTGGGGCCTCCAAGCTGCTCCTGCAGTAATCCGCTGACGGCGAGAGCGTTGTCGCGCACAAACTCGGCCGCCAGGCGGAACCTGGCGCCACGGGCCAGGAGGCGGTTGCGCGGATCTTTTTCGAGCAACTCGGGAGTGACCCGCGAACTCTGGCGATAAGTTGCCGAATTGACAATCAATCGAATCATGGCTTTCATGTCCCACTGATTCCGTACGAACTCGGTGGCGAGCCAATCGAGGAGGAGCGGATGGCTGGGCGGGTCGCCCTGAGACCCGAAGTCCTCCGCCGTCTCGACTAGTCCGTCGCCGAAGAACGCCTGCCAGAGGCGGTTCACCTCCACACGAGCCGTCAGCGGGTTCTTTGGATCCACCATCCAGCGGGCCAGAGTGAGGCGGTTCAAAGGCGCGGCGCTGGGAAGCGGCGGCAGGAACGAAGGAACGCCTGGGGTTACTTTCTCCTTCGGGTTATCGTACATTCCTCGACCGAGGATGAAGGTATCGCGAGGCTTTTCGGCCTCGCGCATGACCATCGCGGTCGGGATGACAAGATCCAGTTCATGCTGCCGGGTCTTCAACCGGAGATATTCCGCGTGATCGGATTCCAGGGCGCGAGGGGCTGCATACGTGAGAAAGTATTCCGCGACTTCCCGCTTCTGTTCGTTGTCGCGCTTGATCAGAGGGGTTGCAAGAAGCTGCTTAATGCTCTCGTGGCGGGCGAGTTCGTTGATCTCTTCCGGTGTTAAAGTGCGGCCGTAGATACGAAAATCATCGATCGCGCCTTTGTAACCTTTGGACCTGGCACCGATCTCGATGGGCGCGGTGCTCGAAACAGGACCGTTGAAACGATCCGTCACAGTGGTCAGCCCGACCGGATTCGCATCGACGAACAGGTGAATTCCGGCAGCTTTGCCCGAACCGTCGTAACTGATGGTCACGTGAGCCCATTCTTCTGTAGGAATGCGATCGACGGCGCGGACTTCCAGCCCGTTCAGCCGGACGATCAGATGGGTGCCGTAGCGACGTTCGGGAATGACCTCAAACTCGTCCATCGCGAGTTCCAAAACCGGAGCTGATGCGCCAGGTCTCCGGAAAATGGAAACCTCGCCATCCTTCTTGCCACCGGGCCGGATCCAGAGAGCCAGGGAGAACGGTCCATCTAGCGGAACGCCGTTCGCGAGAGTCACTACGCCATCTCCGTTGAAACTGATGGCGCGGCCCACCGCGCCACCACCGAAGCCGGGGTCCCCGGCGACGAGGCGGGCCGTTCTGTAATTTCCGGAAGAATCGGAGAGATTGCCGTCGAACTCATAGTGCGCCAGCAAGCCGGCGCGGGGCGCTTCGGGCAAATGATCGAGAGCGGTTTTCTCCCACTCCGCCACCAGGGGATTGATCAGCTTTTCGTCGAATTGAGGCTTCAGTTCCTTCAAGCGCGCATTGATGCTGTCGAGTTCGGGGCGAATGCCGTTGGGAACCAATTGCAGCACCGGTTCGGCATTGCCATCCTTGCCGTCGAGACCCTTTTCCGGAATGGTATTGAAGAACGCGTAGAAGCTATAGAAGTCCTTCTGGCGAATCGGGTCGTACTTATGATCGTGGCAGCGCGCGCAGCCCATCGTGACGCCGAGGAAAGTAGTGGCCGTGGTATTTGCGCGATCCACCACATACTCCACCTGATACTCCTCGGGAATGGCGCCCCCCTCAAAATTGATCATGTGGTTGCGATTGAAGCCCGTGGCGATCTTTTGTTCGGTGGTTGCGCCGGGAAGTAGATCGCCGGCAATCTGATCGACAGTGAATTCATCGTAGGGCATGTTGTGGTTGAAGGCATCGATCACCCACTCACGCCAGCGCCACATGTCGCGATGGCTGTCGATGTGGTAACCATGCGTATCGGAATAGCGCGCCAGGTCGAGCCAATCGACGGCCATGCGCTCCCCGTAACGCGGGGAGGCGAGCAAGCGGTCCACCACTTTCTGGTAAGCGCCCGGCGATTTATCGGCGAGGAAGCGTTCTACATCCTCAGGGGTGGGCGGAAGTCCGGTGAGGTCTAACGTGACGCGGCGAATCAGAGTGGTCTTGTCTGCTTCGGGTGACGGCGCCAGATTCTCCTGTTCGAGGCGCGCGAGGACAAACCGGTCAATGTCATTTCGCGGCCACTTCCTGTTTTTCGCCGCAGGCGGATCGGGACGCCGCGGCGCGATCCAAGCCCAATGAATCTCGTACTTCGCGCCTTCATCGATCCAGCGCTTGATGAGATCGACCTGCGCCGGAGTCAGTTGCCTTTGCGCATAAGGCGGAGGCATGCGAGCGGCTTTTTTCTCGGCGGAGATGCGCTGATAGAGGCGGCTGTTCGCGGAATCCCCCGGCACGACGATCTTGTAAGTCTTGCGATCTTCAAATGCGCCGTCAGAAGTATCGAGGCGCAGTTTGGCTTTGCGCTGCGCTTCGTCCGGTCCATGGCAGGCGAAACAGTNNGTCGGAGAGGATGGGACGGATATCGCGATCGAAGTCAATTTTCCCCGGCGTCGCCGCGACTAACGGGATTGCGAAGAGCGCCGCGGCGAAGGCGAACGAAAGTCGTCGTCTTTGCGTAGAGATGCGGGGCATAGAGATACGGGCTCTATTATATAGGCTTTGAAAGACTACGATTGATTGGCACGCAGCCCCGCAATTCGCGCCGCTTCCCGGAGTGCGCTGATCTTCTTCTCGACAACATGCCTTTGCGATTCGGTGAGACCGGCGGACCCCAGGGCATGGTTCACGCCGGCCACGATCTCTTCCACGTGATCGTGAGTCCGCCGGGCAGAGTCTGGAGTGGACCGCGTGCCAACGTTGGCGTTCAGCACCACGGCGAAGCCCGCATCGAGTTTCTTCCGAATCAGTTCCGCGTAGTCGGCCGCTGTGGCCGGAGCCGCAGGTTCGCTCTTGGGTTGTTTGGTTTTCATCGATTAGACCGAAACTTACAGCGACGCCGTTCCGTAGTCACCAGCGTTAAGTTCTATTATGTCAAACCGACCGCGTCTGTTTGGCGGCTGCGTACAGTAGGGAGATCAGCAGCGTCCGATCGTTCAAAGCTGCTATACTTACAGTTCCCCGGTTAGCTTCACGGTCTAAGGGAGTTCCAATGTGGCTCGATAAAGAAAGATGGCAGGATGCGAACGGCTCCGGCCTATCCGTGAGTTCCGCTCCGGTTCGCGAAGTCATATCCAGAGAAGTACTCGCGAAGGAAATCAGCGAAAAATTGAACGGCGAATTCGATCGGGTGGCGAGGTCCATTCAGGAGGGTTCGAGCAAATTTCGGGGTCTGGATCCCGCTGAAATTGGTAAGTTGATCGCGATCCTGGAGGAGAAGCGAGCGGCCGTCTTCGCAGAGGAAAGCGCTCCCAACTTCGTCGAGCAATGGCAGCACGGGCTGCACCGTGTGCAAACCATGTTCGGCGCGGACGATCGCGTGAAGGTGATTTGCGATGCGCGGTCAGCGCGGCGGCGGGTTCCGGAACCCGGCCCAGTTCGGTATCTCGGGTTTGATGACGGCGGCGGCCACCGGACGTATAAGTTCGCGCGCCTGCCCCCAGCGGACGATGCCAAGACTTACGCGGTTCGCGTACCGCAGACGCTGCTGGCGGAACACAACCTATCGCTGCAGGATGGCCCCGCTTTCTGCGTAGCGATCATGGCTGCCAACCCGGAGCCGGCGGACTACACCGCAACGCAGGAAGACGCCAAGAGATTTCTCGCTACGCTTCCCGTGAAAGCGATCCGTAAACCCTGGAAGCGTCCTCGCCCAACTGAAACCGTACAAAACGGCACAGTGTAATTTTTCGGGCGGAATCCAAAAACCGAGCCTTTGGTTTGCCTTCCGTGCTAAATTAATAGTGTCTTTGCCCGCAATTAGTTTCCAGTGCCCTCGAGCCGCCCTCCACTTCTCGCCATTCTGTTTGGCTTTGATCCAAGAGCCGTCCGACAGAGACAAATCCAACCAAAGAGTACCTAATGACAAATATTTTCGTCGGAAACCTCAGTTTCCAGACTAACCAGGACGACCTGATGCAGGCGTTCTCCCAATATGGCAATGTAGAGCGCGTGAACATCGTTACGGATCGCGATTCTGGACAACCCCGAGGCTTTGCTTTCGTCGAAATGACCGAGCGGCGCGATGCGGAGAATGCAATCTCGCATTTGAATGGCACGGAACTGAACGGCCGGGCGATGAATGTGAACGAAGCGCGGCCCAAGCCGGAAGGCGGGCGGAGCGGCGGTTTCGGCGGCAATCGCAGCGGTGGCGGTGGCGGTGGTGGTGGCAATCGCAGCCGTCAACGCTGGTAGTCGCCAGACTACCCTCTAAGATTTTCGCAAGGCCGCCGGTTTCGATCGGCGGCCTTTTTTATTGGAGGCTGTCGGCGATGTGATCGGCTGCGCGTGCCGCCAGCGCCATCATGGTCAGCGTGGGATTCTTCTCCGAGGCGGATGGAAACACGCTACCATCCACCACGTACAAGTTCTCGACATCGTGCGTGCGGCAATTCCGGTCCACCACAGAGCTCTTCGGATCGTTCCCCATGCGCGCTCCGCCCAGTTCATGATTCGGTTGAGGTTCGGCGGCGACCGATAAAATCTCCGCGCCGGAAGCCTTCAAAATCTCGACGGCCCAGTGGCTCATATCCGCGAAAATCCTGCGATCGTTTTCGCCCCACGCCAGGTGCCTGCGCGCCGCCGGCAGGCCATACCGATCCACCACCTTTTCGTCCAGATCTATGTACGACTGCGCATTCGGAAGCATCTCTCCATAGGGCGACATCACCACGAACGCCGGATAACGCGCCTTTACCGCGCTCTTATATCCGGCCCCGAAACCGGCGATCGCGCGCGCCCAACCTACCGACCGCCGATTCTGATAATTGAACTGCATTCCGAAACTCCGCGCATATTCCCGCTTCCGGTTATGCATGAACGACGGGACATATGCGTGATCCAGAAACCCTTCATCGTTTACCGGCTGGCGGCCGATGAGATCGGTCAGAAACGCCTGGACACCGCCGGTGAAGTGCGGGATGAAATTCCTGCCCAACTGCCCGCTTGAGTTGGCCAGCCCTTGCGGGTAAAGCCGCGACTTGGACATCATCAGCAGCGCAACACTTTGAACGCATGCGCAACTGACCACCACGACGCGCGCATTCACCGCGCCTTCGGCTTTGGTTTCGCGATTTAAATAACTTACGCCCGTCACCCGGTTTTCCGGGGAGACCAACACTTCGCGGGCCACCGAATCATGCAGAATGCGGAGCTTCCCAGTCGAGAGCGCGGGCTTCATGTGAGCGTCGAAGGAGTTGTACTTGGCCGCCACGTCGCACCCGGCCATGCAGTTGCCGCAGTAGTGGCAAGGCGGGCGTCCGTTGCCGGCGATGGTGCGCGTGGCCTTCCGCACCTGGATCACCTTCACCCCCAGCTTCTGTGCGCCGCGAGAGATCAACGCGTCGCTGCACTTGAAGGCGACCGGGGGAAGAAAGATGCCGTCCGGGAGATCATCAAGCCCGTCGAGATTTCCGCAAACGCCCACTTCCCATTCGACGCGGTCGTAGTAAGGCGCAAGGTCCGCGTAGTCAATCGGCCAGTCTTCGCCAGCGCCGTCGTGCCGGCGGCCTTTGAAATCGCGCTGGCTCAACCGCCAGGCGACCGCGTTCCACAGCAGGCTCTTGCCGCCCACGCCGCGAGAACGTTCGGAATCGAACCCCGCAACGCCCGGGTGCATGGTGGGGATCGAACGGTTCTCGAAATCAAAAGGCATGGAGTGGGTATTGAAGGCGGTACGGGTATCGATCTTCGGCCCGCCTTCCAGCACAGTAACGCTCACACCACGCCGCGCCAGGTGCGCAGCCAGCGTACCGCCAGACGCTCCCGAACCGACGATTACGACGTCATCCATCAGACTCTCCCTGCGCTTCTCCCTTATACTTTCCCCACGGCAATTTGCCCCTTGCCCCAGACGGTCTGCCGCCCCACCCCGGTCCATTGCGCCGCTTCGAGCCACGGCCAAAATTCACCCAGGTTGCCCGAGTATATCGCCCGGCCGGTGAACCCGCCGAGTCCGTGAGTCTGCCCAGTGCGCGAACTCGTCCGCGTGCGGTCCACCCGCTGCAGATCGCAACTTTCCATCACCACGTTGCGGGAGCGCTCGCCCAAGCCCACGAAATCCGCAATGAGCGGGCTGCCGCCGTAGAGATCTCGAAGGGTCGCCACGCGATCCCGGACGCGCGCGAAGAGAACCGGAAACTCGGGCTGCTCCACCAGTTCGCCGCCGCCTTTCAGTTCCGTCGGGGTGATGAACTCAACGCGTAGGCGGGACAGGTTTCCCGGCGCCGGCGCCAGATCAACCTGGATCGAATTGATTTCAAGCCCGGCTATCTGAGCCTTCGGCATCAACGCAAACGCCGCCCCAAGCGAGTTTACCGCCTCAACCGACTTTTCTCCTACTTCGAAGAGGTGAACGTCGAACTGAAAAGTCTCGCCACCCGGAACCGTAATTCCATCCAGATGCGATGCCCGCAGCACAAAAGGGCGCGGCCAATCCGCCAAACCGCTGGGACCAGATCCGGCTTGCGCGGGCTCAAACAGACGCCTGTAGGTGGATTCCCCGGCACTGCGCCGCAAGTTCCAGCCTAAGGCCCCGCGGATAAAATTCGCGGCCCCCGCTGGGCCAAATGCGATGGATTCCATGGCGCGAAATTGGTAGCGCAACTGTTGAACGAAAAATGATGCTTGCAATAAGGCCTCAGTTCAGGCAAGCTGAAAGGTTTTCCGTCTTAACTAAATGCTAGTGCGAGTCCTGCATCACGATCATTGCTTCGACGGCGCCGCTTCCGCCGCGTTTTTCAGCCGCTTCGTCGAGACGGCCTTCTATCCGCGCGCGGAATTCCGTTTCACCGGAATGATACACCAGGCGCGCCAAACGTTCCCGGATGAGCTTTTTGACGGCGATCAAAACGCGATCGTCGATTTTAAATATTCCAGCAACCCGCGCCTCGACTGGTGGTTCGACCATCACCAGAGCGCCTTTTTGACGCCGGAGGACAACGAGCATTTCTTACGCGACCGCAGCGGCAAGAAACTCTACGACCCCACTTACCGGAGTTGCACCAAATTCATCTGCAACATTGCGCGAGACCGCTTCGGCTTCACTGCGCCCGACCTCGACGAGTTGGTGAAGTGGGCCGATATCGTTGACGGAGCGCTCTATGAGGACGCGAAAACGGCCGTCGAAATGCCCGCGCCCGCGATGAAACTGACCCTGGTCATTGAGAACGCGAAGGGCCCCGATGTGGTGACAAACATTATCGGGTGGATGCGCGAACGGACGCTGGCGGAAATCGTGGAGCTTCCGGAAGTGCAGGAGCTTTTCCAACCCATTTACCAGGCGCATTTGCAAAGCGTGGGAATGATCCGCGAACGCGCCCACCAGGACGATGGCGTAGTTTCTTTTGATTTGACCGGGTACGATATCGGCGGCTACAACAAATTCATCCCCTATTATCTGTTCCCGAACAGCAGTTACACGGTTTCACTTCTCAGTACGCCGTTGCGCACGAAAATCAGCGTCGGATCGAACCCCTGGGCTCCCAAAGAGATTCGCCACAACCTTGCCACAATCTGCGAACGATACGGCGGCGGCGGGCATTCGAAGGTGGGTGCAATCAGCCTGGAACCCGGCGCGATCGACAAGGCACGGCAGGTGGCGGGCGAGATCGCCGGGTTGCTGAAGGATTAACAAACAGATCGTAGAAATCCGCACAGAGCCGATTCGCGAATCAAAACCCCAGCGGGGTAGAATCGGACACCGAGGTATCGATTCATTGCGCGCAATTTTCCTTCTCGCGGCTTTCTCCATTTACGCCCAGGCACAACCCGTGATCAACGCCATCACGAACTCAGCGAGCTACACCGGGCGCGTGGCAACCGGCGGCCTGGCTACTATTTTCGGTACCGGCCTAGCGGATTCCACAATTCAGGCGAGTACCGTCCCCCTGCCTGTGGCACTGGCAGGAACCAACATCTATCTCAATGGCGTGCCTTGTCCTCTGCTCTACGTCAGCGCCACGCAAATCAATTTCCAGGTGCCCTATGAGGTTGGATCGGGATCTGCGACGCTGGCCCTCACAGCGACACTCGGACTCACAACGCCGGTCACAATTCAGGTTGACGAGGCTGCGCCGGCTTTGTTTCAGTACGGCACCAATCAGGCGCTGGCCGTAAACTACACCACAAGCGACATCAATGGAGCGGACACTCCAGTCGAATCAGGCGACTACCTGATTGTTTACCTGACGGGCGTCGGTCCCGTTTCTTCGACGCCCGCTGACGGCGGGGCCGCGGGTGATAATCCGCCATCCTCGGCGACGGATTCTTATGCTGCCACCATCGGCGGAGTGGACGCCACAGTATCTTTCCTGGGTCTAACTCCGGGATTGGTGGCATTAGGTCAGGCGAACGTACGAGTGCCATCGCTTGCCAACGGGAATTATCCACTCGTGATTACGGTAAACGGCGTGACCAGCACCTCGGCGGTTGTTTCAGTAAGTGGAACCGGCACTGTGCAGCCGGATATTTTGACTTACGTCTCCAGCGTGGGCCTCCCGACCGGATCCCTGCAATCCAACGTGCATGGATCCACCACGGTTCAAGTGAACGGCCAATATGCCTACGTATGCAGCGTGAATCAGATCACGGCGGTTGACGTTTCGAACCCACAGGCGCCCACCGCGGTAAGTGCGTTTGGGCAAACTCAACTGAACGGGCAGGGCACCAACTGCATCATTTCCAATAACTACCTGGTGGAACTGGTGAATGCCTCCAATTACCTGGTTTTCGATCTTCTCAGTTCGGCGACGTCGCCCACGGTGGTTTCGGGTCCTACCGCGCTGAGTGTCCCACTTGCCGGTAACCTCGCGTTCGATGGAAGCCTGCTGCTGCTCAATACCAACCAGGCTTCCTGGTACCTTTCGAACGATGAAATCATCGAGGAATCGGGATCACTGGAAGCCTATGACTTCTCGAACTTCACCAGTCCTGTTTTCGACAGCACGTTCAGTCCGCCATCCGGATTCACGTCCAACAATTCTCCTCGATTCCAACTTGCCGCGATCAATAGCCAATACATAGCCACGATGGGGACGACGAATGGCGGTGGAGAGGCCACCAGCGGACAGGGCGTATTCGATGTTTTGGACGTAAGCAATCCCGCCAACATTCTAGGAGTCGTCGAGGTGCCGATACCGGGCGCGGTGGTGGCGCAGAGCATTGCGCTGCAGGGCAGCGAGGCCCTGATCACGGGCAATACGCAAGCGTGGAACAACCCGATCACTTACGACGGAAGCACTCCCGAGTTCTTAAACATGGGTGATTTGACTCTATCGCTGGTGGACTTCACAAATCCCCAGAATCCCAACCTGTTGAGCACTGTGGTCACGACTATACAGTCTTCCGGCGGTCCCTCTCTGGCGAGCCTGGGCGGAGGTTTTTTTGCTGTTTCGGGCGTGACAAGCTTTGCGGATTTTAATGGCGCTGGAGCGCTGGCGGTGGTAGATGCGACGGATCCGTCAAACCCGAACTGGATTTCGATTGCGACAATCGATGGGGTGTCAAGTATTTATGTTCAGAGCGGATACCTGTACGTTGCCACCGGCGCCGGCCTGAATCTCTATCAAATCAACAGCCCCCGGTAGAAGCGGGCCGGCGTCCTAACTGCCGCGGACGATGATTCTTACGGCGTGGTTGGCTGCCCCGTCAATGGTGAACTGAACCGTCACCCTGGCCTTCAGTTTGATTTTGCCTTCGATTTTTGTGCCGGCATCCAGGGTGAAGGATTTGTGAACCATTTCCTTACCGCTGGCGTTTTTGCGGCTGACTGATAGGGCGGCCGAGCTGAAGTCCGTAACGAAACCGGAGAAGACCTGCGCGTGAGGCTGCACGGCAGCGCTGTTTGAGTCTTGCGCAAGCGCAAACGGCGCCAGCAGCAAAATCGAGATCAATAGCCTCCGCACAAGTCCTAGCATAATGTATGAGCCGCAAACCAGGCGGATCGTTCGGATTAAACTTGCTTAGTAATCGTTTCGGGCCCGGCTAACACTGGTCGTCAGCTAGCTTCAGCTTCCGGTCGACTTCGCCGAACAGAGTAGGGAGACCGATCGATGTCCCGCCGATGCGAAGTGATCCGGTCGGGGCGATCCACTCTGGATCGGGCGAGAGGGTCCAGGCGGTACGTTTGTCCGGGTCGATGATCCAGACGCATTCGGTCCCCCACAGAATGTAGCGATGAGCTTTGTCCAGTGCTTTCGCCAAAGTGTCGCTGGGGGACAGGATCTCGACGCAGAGCTCGGGTGCTGTGGTCGGGTAGAGACTTGTGAATTGGTCTCGAACGGCGATCACATCCGGCACTGGTTCAGCCTCCGAGCTGACCTTAAGCCGAACTTCCGAGGCTGTATTCCAACCCGCCTTTTCAAGGAGCATACTGATCAGGGCTTGGATAATGCCGTGGAGTACAGTGGGCATGGGCTTTCGGATGGCCGAGCCGCACCAGTATTCATAAGCCGGCTTTGCTCCGTCGTAGAGTTTGTGGAAGTCTTCCAAGCTAAGCGGCGATAGTTGGGCAGCCATCCAATCATTATCCCTCTCTAGCTAAAGGCTCGGCGGCGTGCTCGCGCGCATGGGGCATCACGATGGTGAATGTGGTTCCGTGGCCGGGCTGGCTCTTCACGTCGATCGAGGCCTCATGGGCCTTCGCGATCCAGGCGACGAAGCTGAGCCCGAGGCCCAACCCTTTTTCGGGGGAGGCGTCGGAGGACGGACCGCTAATCCGGTAGAAGCGATCGAAAATGTGGGGCAGATGTTCGGGCGAGATACCCCGGCCGGTATCGGTGATTTCGATTTCGATGGAATTCTCATTGCATCGCAGGCAAACGTGCACCTCGCCGCCGGCGGGCGTGAACTTCACTGAATTCGAGAGCAGGTTTGAAAGCATGCGCTCAAACTGCACGCGATCCACATCCACCGGGCATTGCTCCGGCGCGTCGGCGATGTAAAGGCGCACGCCCGCGCCTTCGGCGGGAATCTGAAATTGGTCGACGATGTCGGAGATGACCTCGGAGAGGTCGACCCTGGACTTTTGCAGGACGACCTGCCCTGTTTCCGCCTGGGAGAGCAGCAGCAGCGCTCGCACGATGGCGGAGAGCCGCTCAACATCGTGCAGCGCGTCGGCAATGGCGTTGCGGTACTCCTCCGGGGCCTTAGCGGTGAAGAGTGCAACTTCCAACTGCCCACGGATGACCGTGATGGGTGTGCGGAGCTCGTGCGAAACGTCGGTGGAGAACTGGCGCACCTGATTGAAAGAGGCTTCGAGGCGCTCAATCATGCGGTTGAAGGTTTCGATGAGGTAATCCAGTTCGTCCTGGGACTTGCGCGTGGGGATGCGCATGCTGAGGTTCGATCCGGTGATGCGCTGGGCCGTGCGGGCGATGTCCATCACGGGTGAAAGGGCGCGGCCGGCGTAGATCCAACCAAGGACGGAACCACCGAAGGCGATGAGCGGGATGACACCGACGCAGAGCCAGGTGAATCCGCCCAGAATTTCGCGATTGCCTTTGAGCGATCGGCCGATAGCGACGTAGTAGTACGCATCGAGATCTTCGTCGCGATCAAAGCTGGCGCGGATCAGATAGTGCTCGCCCTTGGCATCGACCTTCTCTTCCCAGAGGGTTTGCTTCCCTGCGACAACCTGGCGGATCTGGGCGGGCGGATCAATGCCGAGCGACTTGTAGATATCGGAGGCGTCCATCTCGCGCCCTTTAGAATCGGCGAGGAAGAAGACGCGGCGCAGGCGCCCTTGCAGAGCAGCCTCGTCAGGGTCGCCTTGATCGATGAGCCAGAGCTCCTCGCCCTTCTGGACGCGGAAGTAGCCCTTGAGGGCGGCCCAATCCTGATCAACATTGCCGCGGATCTGCGCGTCGAGACTACTGGAAAGGAACTGGCGAAATCCTACGGAGAGGATGGTCAGCAAAATGGTGAAGAACAGGGCGTAGCTGAGAGTGAGGCGCAGGCGCAAACTGCGGGAAGGACGCCGCACGCTGGATGCTTCGAGCGGCCCCACGGGCTAAACCTGCCGTTCGAATGAAGAAAATGGAGCGGGCTTGATGGGTGCGGTTTCCGGCGCTTCGATCATATAGCCGATGCCGCGCACTGTCTGGATCAGCTTCATCTGGAAGCGGTCGTCAATCTTGGAACGCAGGTGGCGGATGTAGACATCGACGATGTTGGTGAGCCCGTCATAATCCATGTCCCAGACGTGCTCGACGATCATGGTGCGGCTGAGGGGACGGCCCTTGTTGCGCATCATATATTCGAGAATCCCGTATTCCTTGGGCGCCAGTTCGATGGTCTCCACGTCGCGAGTGACTTTGCGGCGCAGCGTGTCGAGCACCAGATCGGCCACTTGCAGTTTTTCAGGGGCGGGCTGGCCGCGGCGCAGGAGCGCGCGAACGCGCGCCAGGAGTTCGACGAAAGCGAAAGGCTTGGTGAGATAGTCGTCCGCGCCGAGTTCCAGGCCTTTGACGCGATCGTCGACCGCGCCACGCGCGCTGAGAATCAACACGGGCGGCCCGACTTTGCGGGAACGGATGCGTTCGAGGACCTTCATGCCGTCGACGGCGGGATCGGGCAGCATGAGATCGAGGATCACGACGTCATAATCCGTGTCGTGGACGTAGGCGATAGCCGAGTGGCCGTCAGGCGCCACATCGACGGCATAGCCGTTGCTTTCGAGGCCCCGCTGCAGGAAATCGGCGATCTTCTTTTCGTCCTCTACGACAAGGATGCGCATTCGTATTCTTAGGGTACTACTTTGGTAAGATTATCTTGAGACGCGTGCAGGGCGCGTCCTGTCCGCGGAAAGGGCCGCGCCCACCTGCTCCTTTGAGGCATCACGTTTTGTTGACCCTCTTTCGCCTGTCATGCGGACCAGGCATACGAAGGAGGCAGTCTTGAATCTTGAACAACAGAAGAAGCAGGCCCGTGAGTTCTTGCTGGCGATCCGATCTGGAAACGCGGGAGCTCTCTCGCGGCTGCGCAGGCATCATACGCGCTGGGCAACTGTGGACGAAGCTACCGTGCGCCGGCTTGTGTGTTTGCACGATGCGCAATTCGCGCTCGCTCGTGAACAGGGATTCGCCAGTTGGCCTAAGCTGAAGGCGTACGCCGAACCGTCTTCGCGCTCGCGGCACACACGATTGTTCGTCGCGGATGTGGCGTGGATCACCGACCGCGTCCATGGTTTGTTGAGAACGCGCGATTCGGCTGGCCCGGCGGCGCTGGAACAAATCCGGGAATGGCACCCGCGGTTCTCCGCTTGCTCCGACGAGGAAATTCGGCAGGCCCCGTTCACGGAAGAGGATGCCCGATTGGTCTACGCCAGGGAGCACGGCTTCGAAACCTGGGACGACCTGACAAACCGCGTGAACCTGCTCGCGTCGAGCCCCACCGCGGCAGCCAATGAACCGTTCCTGGCTGCCTTCGCCGCACTACAGTCCGGCGATGCCGCCGGTTTTGAAGCTTTACTTCGGACGAACCCGGGCTTGTCCAGGGAGCGCGGGACGAATGGCAACACGCTGCTGAATCTCGCGGTCAGCCTTGCGGCCAAGGCGGAACCGAAGGCGGCCAAGTCTCAGATCGAGGCATTGCTGGCGGCGGGCGCAGACGTCAACGAAGGCAACGATCGCGGTTGGACACCGCTGCATGCGGCCGCATATGGCAACCAGCTGGAGATTGCGGGCTTGCTGATCGCGAACGGCGCGGCGCTGGAGGCGGAAGCACACGGCGCGGGTGGCACCCCTTTAATCGTCGCGCTGTTCTGGGGGCATCGCGACGTGGCCGATTTGTTGGGTAACCATTCGGCGGCTCCGCACAATCTTCGCGCTGCCGCCGGGCTCGGCATCCCGGAATTAATTGAGGCTTGCTTCCACCCCGATGGCACACTCACTCCTGAAGCTTGCGCCGCCCGAGGCTTCTATCGTCCGCATAGCGGCTTTCCGGACTGGCAGCCGTCGGCAGATCCGCAGGAGGTTCTGGACGAAGCACTCGTGTGGGCGTCGAAGAGCGGCCGTTTAGCTGCGCTGGAACGGCTCGTCAGAGCCGGGGCGCGCGTGAACGCCGATCCGTATCGAGGCACGCCTCTCATCTGGGCTGCGGTGTGCAACCGCACGGAAGCCGCCCGATGGCTGCTGGATCACGGCGCGGACATCAATCAGAAGGCCACTTTTGGCGGGCTCACGCACGGCCAGGGAATCACGGCTCTGCACTTGGCGGCGCAAAACGGGCACATGCCCATGGTGAGGCTCCTGGTTGAACGCGGCGCGGGTCGATCCATCAAAGACGATCTTTACCAGGCTACGGCTGAACGCGGAGCGGCGTACTTTGGCCAGACCGAGGTGCGAGACTATCTGTCTTCGCTTGGTGTGTAGAACTGAAGGTCCCGTTACGCGGCAAAGTCGGTAAACACGCATCAGCCAAGCACGCCATGTTCGATTCTCACCAGGGCATCTTCCACTTCCCGATAACCCTGGTCGGTCTGAGCCGCCTCAAGTGGAGTCTTGCCCTCAANNCTTCCGAGTTACACTGAGTTGTAGCCATGGTCTGCCTGCTTCCACTATAACGGGTACCTGGCCAACCTCCGCTGCTCCTGCGAGGGTTTCTCCGCTAAAAGCACGGTGTCCCTCTCAGGTTCTCTCCTTTTGTTTCGGACCTGAGTCGTCTGCAACGCGATCGCGAAACTGGTGGCCCTCCGAACCCGCATCAGACGGCCCCGCGTCATCGAAATGCGCCTTGGCTGGACGGCAAAGCGCGTGGTCGAGGCCGACCGGAGTCCGAGCGAGGTCTCGTGGTGTTCGATTCCCCAGACTTGGATTCGGAGAGTTAAGCCAACTCCCTCTTTTCTCTGCCTTCCCGAAGACTTCAATTGCCCGGATCAACAAGGGATCCGCGACGGCGGACAGCTCTTCGATCTCTCTCTTACGCGATCAGGTCCGCCCGGTTACGGTTTGGGTGTTTCTTCCTTCTGCTTGGATTCGTCCAAAGGTTCGGGGATATCGTAAGTGATCTTAGAATCGGCCCCGTATCTACGATACATTCTGAATTCGATGTCGCTCTTGGACGCCATCTCGCCGTCGGTGATAAACGAAGTCGCTTTCATGGGCAACAGGAATTCTCTGGTGCCAACCTGTTCGTGGTCGTAGTCCACTTGTGAGGTAGCTTTTCTTACCGGGAACGAGGCGGGGATATCGATGGCTTCCGCAAAGAGCCGGGAAATCTTGTGGGTCGCCTTGTTCACATAGACGAGGCCTTTGTAGGCTGCGTAAATTCTCTGCTCGTGGTTATATTCGATGGAGAACTTGGAGCGTGGCTGGTCAATCTGATAGTTGAAGACGTAGTTGACCTCGCCCCTCAGTTTTGTCCAGTGATCAAAGTGGAACTGGGCGTTGCTCTCCCCGTCGAAGATCTCCTTCATCAAGCTGCCGAATTCGCCCGTTGAAATGGAGCCGTTCAATTGCTCCATGGACTTGTTTTCAACGATCGCGTTGTTGACCGTTTTCACCTCGTACGACTCGTGGCCGTCGAGGTAGGCCAGCCGGGAGACAATCGTATCGTAATTCTGCCACGTGCCACGGTGGCGAGGATCTACCGAGCGGCGCGTCACCTGGGTGCAGACAAAATCCGGCAAGCGCGCGGTATAGTTCAGCGCATAGTCGGTCATGTCTTTGATCACTTCCTGCTCCTCGTCGTAGGGGGGCGGAGGAATGGTGGGGGGCTTGGGCGCTTCCACCTCCGGCGCAGCCACAGCAAGCTTGCTGGTCGAGGCGATCATGCCCTTGAGAACGGCCACTGTGCGCGGACCAGCCCCATCGCCCTGGAGGGTTTCGACCGTTTCTTCGTCAAGCTTCTCCGTGAGCGTCATATGGGCCAGGTATTGCGCGATTTCCCGGTCCGGTATCTTCTGTTTGATGGAGGATTCGATGAACTGCCGAAGCTTTACCAGCGTGATTCCCTGCGAGGCGCCGACCGAGGGCAGGGTAGCGACCAGGAACGCGATGAGCAATAGCCCGGTGCGAGAAAGCCGATGCATGGTTCTTATTTTCGCACTAAAATACATGGACGCGACGCTTCGACGCGGGCGAGGTCTGCGCGGCGCCGCCCACCGCGGAGTCGATCGCTGCAATGGCGACGGGGGCCATCAGCCGGTAGCCTCTAGAGTTGGGATGCAATCCATCGTCTGACAGATCCGGCGTCAGGAAGCCTGACGGGTCACGCAATTTCGAGTAATAGTCCACGTAGACGCAATCGGCCTTTGCGCAGTAGCTTTGCAGCCATTGGTTGAGCTGCTGGATTTTCGGGAGCGGCCGTTCCTCACGCCGCGGGCCGACCGGCAATATGGAGGCGATCAGCACTTTAATGGAGTGCACATGGGCCAGATCCGCCATCATCATGATGTTGTTTTCAATGCTTTCGAGCGATGCGCCGCGGCCGAGGTCGTTGGTTCCGGCGAGGATCAGGACGGCGCGGGGATGCAGGTCGAGAACATCGGCTTTCATCCGTCCCAGCATTTGACTAGTGATCTGGCCGCCGATGCCGCGGTTGATGAAGTCACGGCCCGTGAAATATTCATTGAGATGCCAAACGTCCGTGATGGAATCGCCTAGAAAAACGACACGGGGACTGACGCCGGGGGCCGGCAATCTCCCGTTTTCATCCGCGTAACGCTTCAAGTCGTCGGGGTCTGGATTGTGCGTTTGCGCCTCCTTGGCTTCCATCAAAGCGATGAGATGAATCTGCAGCCGTTCGTAGCCGTTGCGCAATTCAGTGAACTGCTTCGCCGCAGTATCACTGAAAGGATAAGGCTTTGGAGTGGCGTCGGCGATGGCGAGATAGGCACGCGTCCGGCCGACTAATTCGGCGGTGAGAGGCAGACTGGCGGGCTGTTTCGCGAGGGCCGCGAGAGTGTGGCCCGCGCCCGCCACGAGGGGCGCGGCGGCAAGCTGAAGTTCCGGGATCGCGGCGCTAGTCGATTCCATGAGCTGCACGACGTGTTTGGCGAGCTGGCCAGCATCTGAATTGGACAGAAGGGCATCGTCCGCATGCAAACAGGTGAGCGCCAGCAAGAGCAGCGCCGCTCTGTTCAACCCCTGGTCTCCTTGTTCAGTTTGAGCGTGATGGTGCCGATCGTAAACTGGAGCCGGATCTCGATTTGGACAGGGGTTTTTTCCGCGTCATCACTGAGCCAGATGTGCAGATGGCCCGACCGGGTATAGAGCTGATTGTCGAACGCGAAGATCTCATACCGCAGCGTCTTCTTTACACCGGCGGGGACTTTGATGGATTCCCGGCCCTCGCATTGCACTTTCAGCCAGGCGGTCTTTTTGCCGTTGGAGACGGGAACCTGGCCTGTCTTGCCGGGTTCCAGATTCATGGAGCGCAGTGCATACAACCCGCCGATCACATCGTGGACGCAAGGTGGAATCTCCACTTCCTTCTTGGCCGCCTGGTTCGTTTTCAGGTCTTTCTCCAGGTAGAAGGCCTTCTTTTCCGACTGATCGAACGTAACTTTGGTATCACGGCTGCGGCTGCCTTCGCGAGCGGTCATAAAAGAACTGGTCGCGCACAGCCCCGACGACATCTGAGAAGTATAGTCGTCACTTACTTTGAAAAGGTGCGAAACGACGCCCGCCGATTCCAGATGCAATTTCGCTTCATAGCCGCCTTTGATGACGGGCGATGGATACCACTGGAGTTTGGCCGACCCGGCTGTGATGAGGCGCCATTCCACGTTGTAGTCAAACGTTTCATTCTCCGGAGCATCTCTCTCGGCATGCGGCGTAGAAACGGTTTCCTTGGCAATGGGAAAAGAGGCCGATTGCGCGGAAACGGTCACCGCAAGCAGAATCGGAACCAGGGCCCGGTGCAGCGGGTTGCGCTCAAACATATCGCTGCAAGTTTATCAATGACGACTTTCTAAATGACGGTGTGCTAAGTGACGGCTTTCTAAATGACATCATGGGGTAATCACAAGATTGAAGAATCGTGTCCTTAAACTGAATGACGCTGAAATTCGCCAGAACGCCGATTACGTTCTTTATTGGGCGCAGATGAACCGGCGCGCAAAATCGAACCACGCTCTCGAGTATGCCATCGAGCTGGGGAACGAGCTGGGGCTTCCGGTGTTGTGTTACGAAGGGTTGACGTGTACATATGAAAACGCCAACGACCGGCTGCATACATTCGTCATCGAAGGCGTTCCGGACACTCAGGAGCTTCTGGAAAAGCGCGGGGTGGGGTATGCCTTTTACCTGCGGCGCAAACGGTCGGATGCAAACGATGTGTTTTACAAGCTGGTGGATCGGTCGGCGGCCGTGGTGACGGACGATTATCCAACCTTTATCGCCGCCGCTCACAATTCGAGCGTTCCGGGCAAGGTTGGCGTGGCAACCTTCGCGGTCGATTCGAGTTGCATTGTGCCGATGCGATGTTTCGAGAAGCGAGAGTATGCGGCGTACACCATCCGGCCGAAGATTGCGAAGCTGCTGCCGGAGTATCTTGAGGCCGCGCCGCAGCGAAAGCTAAAGCACCGGTGGCGCGCGGAGAAGCCGGCGTTTCACGTGGAGGTGACGGCCGGGAATATTCCGGAGTTGGTGGCATCCTGCGAGATCGATCATTCGGTGAAACCCTCGGCGGCGTATCGTGGAGGGAGTGCGGCGGCGGAGCGGCGGCTTTCGCATTTCCTCGATTGCAGTCTCGCGCGCTACGCGAAAGCACGGAACGAACCCAGCCAGCACGCCACGTCGAATCTGAGCCCGTACCTCCATTTCGGACACATTTCGTCGCTGCAGGTGGCCCTGGCCGTGAAGGACTACGCGGCAGAGCACAAATTGGTGGCGGATGAGTTTTTGGAGGAACTGATCGTCCGGCGCGAACTGGCGTTCAATTACGCGCGGTTGGCGAGCGATATCAAGGGTTTCGGGGACTTGCCGGACTGGGCCAGGAAGACCATGCAAGCTCACGCTGGGGACAAGCGCGACCCATTATTCACGGCGAAGGAGATGGAGGAAGCGAAGACCTACGATCCCCTATGGAACGCGACGCAGAAGGAACTCCTTCTGCGCGGCAAGATCCACGGATACTACAGGATGTACTGGGGGAAGAAGATTATTGAATGGTCGAGGACGTATCAGGACGCGCTGGACCTGATGATCGGCCTGCACGATCGCTACGCGCTGGATGGACGCGACCCGAATACATACACCAATATTCTGTGGTGTTTCGGGCTGCATGACAGACCGTGGTTCGATCGGCCCATTTTCGGATTGATGCGTTACATGGCTTTCGACGGCATGAAGCGCAAAACGAATATCAATGCATACATTCAGGAGATCGCCTGGCTGGAACAGACGGGGAACGATCCAGAACGGCTTTAAGGACATAACATGAAAATTACTGTGAGCGGCGGACGGGGGTTCATCGGGTCTCACCTTGTGGCGGCATTGCAGGAGGCGGGACACGCGGTCTCGGTCCTCAGCAGGACGGCGAACAATTCGGGCAACGTTCCGACGTTCGTTTGGGATCCGGGTGCGGGACTTCCTCCGGCCGAGAGCCTGGCGGGTGCGGACGCGGTGATCAATCTGGCGGGCGAGCCAGTGGCGCATCGCTGGACGGATGAGGTAAAGAAGAAGATTCGGGATAGCCGGGTTTTGGGAACGCGTCATCTGGTCGAGGGGATGGGGCAAGCCGCGGTGAAGGTGCTGGTGAGTGCATCGGCGACTGGCTATTACGGCGATCGCGGAGAGGAAGAGCTGACCGAACAATCGGCGCGCGGCGATAGCTTCCTTTCGGGGGTGTGTGAGGAATGGGAAGCCGCGGCGGATGGAGCGGCGAAGCTGGGAATTCGCGTGGTGAAGCTACGAACGGGGATGGTGCTGGGCGCGGGCGGCGGAGCACTGGCCCGTTTGGTGACTGCCTTCAAAACGAAAATGGGCGGGAAGCTGGGTTCGGGCACGCAGTGGATGCCTTGGATCCATATGGCGGACTTGACGGGGATCTTCCGCTTTGCAGCGGAAGGCGAAATATCCGGCGTGCTGAATGGGACGGCCCCGAACGCTGTTCGAAATGACGCGTTTACGGACGCGCTGGGTGAAGCGCTGGGGGAGCCGACGAAGATCAGCATCCCGGAATTCGCGTTGAAGATGATGTTCGGCGAGATGTCCGAAGTGATGCTGGCCAGCCAGCATGTAATACCGGAGAACACGCTGGCATCTGGATACCAGTTTCAATTTTCAGAAGTGGGGGCCGCGGTGCGAAGCGCTTTGGGGGTTTCCAAGTGACGGGATATGTGATTTTCGCGCACGGCTCTTCGGTGGAGTCGGCGAACGATGCGGTGCGTCAAGTAGTGGCGCAGGCGGCTGAAACGGGCAGGCTGGAGCCTTGTGAGGCTGCGTTTCTGGAGGGTGGACGGCCGGGGTTGTCGGATGCGGTTGCGGCGGTTGCCGCCCGGGGAGCATCCGAAGTGGTGGTGATTCCGTATTTCCTGACGCTGGGTTTACACCTGCAGCGCGACCTGCCAGAGCTGGTGCGGGCGGTGGAACGCGATGTTCCAGGAGTTTCGATCCGGGTGACTCCGCCGCTGGACGGGCATCCCGCGTTGAGCGCGATTCTAGTGGAACGGGCGCACGAAGCGGCGCACTCTCAACAATGACGGCTCACCTGTCCCATCGGGCGCGTCTGGTAAGCTCGCGCGAAATCGCGCCGAATATTCGCCACTTTGTGTTTGCCATTGCAGACGTGGAGAAATTTGGTTTCGTGCCGGGCCAATTTCTGTCATTCGTTTCGGAAGTGGAAGGGAAAGCGATCACGCGAGCGTATTCGATTGCTTCCGTTCCGGATGAAAACCGGGTGGAGATCTGCCTGAACCTGGTGGACGACGGACACCTGAGTCCGCGGCTTTTCGCCATGCAGCCGGGAGAGGAGATGGAGGTGAAGGGGCCCTACGGGGGATTCATTTTCCGCGAGAAGCGAGACACGGTTTGCGTCGCGACGGGGACTGGAATTGCGCCGTTTCGGGGAATGCTCCGGCAGCGCGTGGCCGAAGATCCGGAGCATGAATATACGCTGGTTTTTGGAGTGCGTCATGAACATGGATTGCTGTATCGCGAGGAGTGGGAGAGGATGGCGGCGGCGCATCCGAACTTCCGGTTTGTGCCTACGCTGACGCGGCCGCCGGAGAGTTGGACCGGGCGGATCGGCCGTGTGCAGCCGCTCTTAATGGAGGCGGTGGGCGAAACCCGGGATCTGACGGTTTATATCTGCGGATTGAAGGAAATGGTGGATGATGTGCGCGGGAGATTAAAGGAATTGGGGTTTGACCGGAAGCAGATTGTTTTTGAGAAGTACGATTAAGGCGCGTCAAAACCGATAGTCGGGTGGCTTGATTCCCTTCACGCGCAAATAGACTTCCGCCTGTGCCCGGTGATGCGCCGTGTGGGTAAAGTACGCAAAGAGCCACTCGAAGCCGGTTAAATTCCGCGATGCCGGTCCGACTACAGTTTCCATTCGCTCAGGCGTCATTGAGGCCACGGCCTTGTTGCAGAACTCGAATGAGTCCTTTAAGAAGGGCATGGCGGTCTCTTTTGAGACGTCCACTTTCTCAGTGTCCTTGCTCCACTCGGCGATCTTCGGCGGCAAAACCGGCCGGGGAAGGCCGCTGGCGATGGCGCATGCGTTTTCGTTGACGCCGGCTATGTGCGCCATCAACTGACCGAAGCTCATCTCCTGAGGATTCGGACGAAAGTTGTAGCTCTCCGCCGGCATCGCATCGGCCACAGCGACTGTGAAATCAGCCGAGGTTTTCCAGTGTTTTATCAGGGCGTCTTTAACGGTGCTCTGCGCCAGCGCGGTAGCCGCCAATAGAAGAAGGAACAGGCTGGATTTCACAATCCGTCGAATATAGCATACGGATCGCACGGGAATCCCAGGCTGGCGGACCTCCTCGTCAAGAAACAGAACTATACGTTTCGGTCCTCCCTCGGACTCGATTGTTGACGAGGCCGGTACTACCCGCTTGAAAACGTCGATTTGCCGCTTCAACGGCCTGGGCGTCAGAAGATTCTCGATGGTCTCAAACGCCTAGCCGTCCCCTGAATTCTGTCGTTTGTTTTAATCCGGCAGGTATGCCGAGTGGGGAAATCACGACGCTCCTCCACCAGTGGAGTGGGGGGAATTCGATCGCCGGCGATGAGCTCGCGCCGTTGATTACAAATCGCGTTCTGGGTGCGGGAGTTCCTCACGGTTGGAGATCCGCGGCTGGAATAGTCACCGAGCCGAGATTCCCAGCGGCGGGGTCGCGAACCACAACCCTCACAACATTTGCGTGGGGGTTCAGGGCGAACTCCCGTTCGTAGGGGACGCCGGTCTTGACCACGCGCTCGTAGGTCTCGGGCCTCAGATGCAGCGAAATCGTATCATTCACTCGGCCGAATTCCCTACCGCGCCCGCCGCGCTGCACCAACATCACGTCTATGTCGCCTGCCCAGTTCCCGCTTTCCTGTCGCAAGTTCAGATTGGAAATGCCAATCGCAAGGCTCAAGCGGTAGGTTCCCTTATTTGCCGAAGACTCGAGGCGTGCGGTGATTGGAATTGCGTTCGCATCAAGTGGGCTCAGAGAGGCTTCCTCTAGTTCGGTCTTGCGGTTCTCTGGACTGCTCGGTACATCCTGCTCGTCGATGTAGCCGCTCCGGTAACGGAGTGTGACTCCGCTCCGCCCGGCCAGCTTGATGGCTATCGGATGAAACTTTCCGTCGAAGCGCGAATCGGGGTAGAAGCCCAGCGTGTACGTTAAGCGCGAATCATCAACAGCCGCACGGATCGCCCCGAAGATGTCGTTGGTCCTCACAAATGCCCGGCCGCCCGTGCGCCGCGCAATCTCTTCCATGGTTTGCTCGGTGGCTTCGTCGTGGGCAGTTTCCACCGTCGTTGCCATCGTCGGAGCTCCAGGCCCCCTGGGTTTGTCCCAATACATGAGCATTCCCCGCGCTTCCACCGGATAAACGGCTACGTTAGCCCCATCCAGCAAGTGCATCGTTCGGTCACCTTCCCGTTGGAAAGCCTCTGAAGGATCTTCGCCTTTCAGGTCCACAGGTCGAATCAGCGTCGGAGAAAAGACAACCCGGTCGAGGTATCCCCAGGAAAGCAACGGAAACCCATCGGAAATCCAAATTACGTTCTTTCGGCCCGGAATGCCGGCCAATCTGGCGGCCAGCGATTCCATCATGTTCAGGGTCGTGAGAGTGGCGCCACTCACATCTGTTTCCGCCTGCGGAGCCCTTCTTTGATTCAATCGCTCTCCCCGATCGTTCCCAGCCAGAACACCTGCGAGTTGATCACCCAGATCGGGCGACTTCACTCGTGGAATTTCCCCATTCCACGTGGAGCGCCGCGCCACCAGGTCAGACGCATCCGTTGTGAAATCGTGCAACACCCGGAAACCTCTCAGTCCGATGGAGTAAATCGCAATGTGATCTTCCGGGCGGATCTGAGAGAGAAACCGCACAACCGTCTGGGCCGCGCGCGATTGGTCAGTCCACTTCGTGTTCAGGGAGTCGAGCAGAATGACGGTGACGCCGTTCGGTCCGGATCGTTCGAGTTCGGTATTCGTGTAGACATGCTCGGAAGGTTGAGCCGCACGGGCAAGATTCGAAACATGATTCTGGCCATTCCGGTCGACCGTGAACACTTCAATCTCGCGGGGCTTTCGGTTGTCAAAGAGGGTGAAGTCTTCGCGCTTGAGGTCCGAGACGGGACGCCCTTCTCGTCCCGCGCGATTACTGTGATCTGCACCATTCGGGCGGTGGTATGCAGGGTGAGACCCGGGCCTGAATCTTGCGGGAAGGCCAGACATTGGAGTAACAGCAAGACTGCACTCGCGCGGGCTAAGGGGTCCGTCAGGGGAATAGGAAATCGCTGTCAAGCCGAGACGCCATCAGCACTCTTTAAGGTATAACCTATTTTGTTCTAATCTGGCAGGTATGCCGAGCGGGGAAATCACGACGCTTCTCCACCAGTGGAGCGGGGGGGATTCGATCGCCGGCGATGAGCTCGCGCCGTTGATCTATAGTGAGCTCCATAAGCTCGCGCACCGGCACTTGCGGCGCGAGAAGGCCAATCATACTTTGCAGAGCACGGCTTTGGTCAACGAGGCATACCTGCGCCTGGTGGATCAAAAGAGAGCCCAGTGGCAAGACCGCGCGCACTTTTTCGCCATCAGCGGGCAGATCATCCGGCGCATTCTGGTGGATCACGCGCGGGCCAGCCACCGTGAGAAACGCGGCGCCGGGGCGACTGTGCTGGCTTTGGACGAGGAGCGGGATCTGCCGGGCCAGCGGAGCCTGGATCTGATCGCTCTCGACGACGCGCTCACGGACCTGAAGAAGCTGAATCCGCAGCAGAGCCAGGTGGTGGAACTGCGCTTCTTCGCGGGCCTTTCGATTGAAGAGACGGCGGAGGCGTTGCATCTCTCCAAGGCCACGGTGAACCGGTATTGGGTGACGGCGAGGGCGTGGCTGCTGCGCGAATTAATTCCCGGCGCGTGAGATTTTTCGCTCACGAAGAGCGCGTATTCCTGATGAAGGGATTATGCTGGTTGCTAACCAAGTGCGACTGCCGATCCGTTCTGGAGAGCAAGACCCAGAGCGATGGAACCGGATCTGTGAAATGCTGGACGCCGCGCTGCAGCTTCCCCCAGGCGAGCGTGGCCGCTACCTGGACCGCACCTGCGGCGGCGAAGCATTGGTGCGCGCGGAAGTGGAATCGCTACTGGCGGCATCCGAGCGCAGCGCGTGGTTCGACCAGCCCATCCTGTCAAATCCCTCCTCAACCGCAACCTTGGAACTAGAAGGTGAGGGGTTTCGTCCGGGAAGCCTGATCGGCCATTACGAGATTCGGGAAAAGATCGGCGAAGGTGGGATGGGCGCGGTCTACAAAGCGCGGGACCGGCGGCTGGAGCGTGATGTTGCGGTGAAGGTGATTTCCCGGTTCCACGATCGCGAATGGGATGAGCGGCGGTTTTTCCAGGAGGCGAAAGCCGCATCGGCACTGAACCACCCGAACATCGTAACCATCCACGAATACGATAACGCGGATGGCATGGAGTACATGGTGATGGAGTATATTCGCGGAACAACGCTCGACCGCGTTGCCGAAACCGGTGTCCCGCGCGAGAAACTTCTGGATTATGCCTGCCAGGTTGCAGGCGCGCTGGCGAAGGCGCATGAAGCCGGAATCGTCCACCGGGATCTGAAGCCGAAGAACATTATGGTCACCACCGACGGGGTGGTGAAAGTGCTGGATTTCGGCCTGGCGAAGCAGATGACTCCGAGCAGTTCGGACACGCAACTGACGCGCGCCGGGACCACTATGGGCACCCCGGCTTACATGTCTCCGGAGCAGGCCAA
>PLFE01000042.1:5516-50763 GCA_003136675.1 Bryobacterales bacterium | reverse complement strand
GCGGATGAACGCGGATGGTTGTTTCCAGACGCGCGTCGAATGACTTCTTGGCGTTTACCTCCAGCAGCATGGTTGCAGCGCCGTGCCAACTGTCTCGCCTGGAACCTTCTTGAAAAACCCTCGAAGGAAGAATCACGCGTCTCCGCCCCCGACTGGGCCGGCAGTACCGGAAGGCGTTTCGGCTTTTTGAACAGAGCCGCTGCGTCCAATCGGGCGATGGCCATCCAGTTGCTCCAGAGAACGCAACAAATGGTCTGGCAACGCGGGAGCGGGGAACCGCAGCAGTTTAAGCGCGCGTGTAAGGGCCAAGAGATTGGGAAATGACGCCAACCGCCGCTTCGTCCAGTTCCCAATGGAAGCCGAGGGTCAATCCGTGGGTGATCGCGTCAACGGTCGCGCTCGCGGCCTTCATGGAGGTACTCGATACTTCCATTGCCAACGTCGCTTTGCCGCATATCTCGGGCAATCTCGGCGCCAGCACCGATGAAGGTACCTGGGTGCTGACCAGTTACCTGGTTTCGAACGCCATCGTTCTGCCCATGGGCGCATGGGCTTCCAGCGTGATTGGCCGCAAGCGGTTTTTCATGCTCAGCATCGTTATCTTCACCGTAGCGAGTTTCTTGTGCGGTATTGCGCCCTCGCTCCCTATCCTGCTACTGGCCCGTGTGCTTCAGGGAATCGGTGGTGGAGGCCTACAGCCGATGGCGCAGGCGATTATGGCCGACTCTTTCGAGCCGAGCAAGCGCGGCCAGGCGTTTGCCCTTTATGGACTCGTCGCCGTTCTGGCGCCATCCATTGGCCCTTCCCTGGGCGGCTGGATCACGGACAACTACAGCTGGCGCTGGATCTTCTACCTCAACATTCCGATCGGTGTTCTCGCGCTCACCCTCGTGAATCGCTTCGTCGACGACCCGCCATGGATCAAGGCGGATCGCGCAAACCTCAAGCGGCTGGATTACGTCGGCTTCGGATTTCTCACAATCGCCATGGGTGGAATGCAGATTATGCTCGACAAAGGTGAGGAGAACGCCTGGTTCGCGTCCGACTTCATTCGCTTTTTCGCCACCCTATTCGTGGTCGGGATGGCCGGTCTGATCTGGTTCGAATGGCGAGCCAAAGACCCCATCATGAACCTCAAGCTCTTCAAGTTTCGCAACTTCGCCGTATGCGCCCTGCTCATGACTTTGGTGGGGGGCATTCTCAACTCCACCACCGTGCTGCAGCCACAGTTTTCCCAGTCGCTCCTGAACTATACGGCCACCCTCGCGGGCGAGGCGCTTACCGCCGGCGGCGTTGCCCTTCTGGTGGTTATGCCGCTGGCGGGCATCTCCACATCTCACTTCGCCGCCAGGAACATTCTGGCTTTCGGTTTCGCGCTCTTCGCGGCAGCGTTTTATTACACGTCCACACACCTCAACCTCGGCATGACTTTCGCCTTCTCCAGCTGGCTGCGAGTTCTACAGGTTGTGCCGATCCCGTTGTGCTTTATCACCATCACCAATGCCGCCTATTTCGGATTACCCAAGGACGCCAGCAATCAGGTCTCGGGCATCATCAACTTCGTGCGCAACGTGGGTGGGAGCATCTTCATCTCCCTCACGGGAGCGATTGTCACCAATCGAACGCTCTTCCATGAAGCGCGGCTTTCGGAATCCATGCAACCTTCCAATCCCGCCTACGTGAATCATCTCAGCGCACTGACGCACGCCTACAGCGGGGTTGCCGGCGGGCCGGGCGCCGCAGAGCTGGCAAGAGGAATGATTTACCGGCAACTCAATCAGCAGGCCGCCGGGCAAGCCTATATGGATATCTACCGCGTGCTCGCCTGGCTGGCAGTCGGCATGGTGGCGTGCGCGTTTTTGCTGAGCAAGAATAAACCCGGCGAGGGAGCGCCCGAGGGAGCAGCAGGCTAGAAGGTGAACAAACATGAAGAGAAATCAGCCGAAAACGCATGTGCTGGCACTTGGTCTGGTTATTGTGACTGGGGGCCTGGCGTGCCGCCAGAGCTTTGCCCAGGGATCGCCAGCGGCTGCGCCCAAAGCCCAGCAGGTTCCCCTCTCGCAGAGCGGCAGCGTGGAGGCGCAGCAATCCACAGCGGGTAGCGCCGGCAGCAGTTCCAGCGTGAACACGATCAACAGTACGATCCAGCTCTCGGGTTCTTATGAGGGAAGTATCCCCGACCCGAAAGCCCCGAAAGGATCACTCACCCTCACCATCGCCGATGCTATAAACCGAGGTTTGCGGTTCAACCTGGGCGGCGTAAGCGCCGACGTGTCGCTGCGACAGGCGCGCGCTCAACGGTTGGCCGCCTTAAGCCTGCTGCTGCCGAACATCTACGCGACATTGACCGAGACCAGCGCCAAGGTGGACCTGCAGACGGAGGGCTTCAGCGCCTCTACATTTGGTAAAGCCATTTCACTGCCAACCACGGTTGGTCCCTTTCATTACTACACCGCGCTTGGCAATGTGAGCGAAGACCTCAGCCTCACCGCTCTTCACAACCTGCGACAGGAAGAGGCGCTGGCCCAGGCTGCGCAGATGAGCGCCGCCAACGCGCGCGAACTCATCGTTCTGGCTGTGGGCGGCACTTATCTTCGCGTGATCGCGAACCAGGCCAACGTCGTGTCGCAAGAAGCTCAGGTCAAGCAGGCGGAGGCCAGCTACAAACTGGCCGACGACCAATATCAGGCAGGAACGAAGACCATCATTGACAGCAACAAGAGTCTGGTGGAGCTACACACACAACAGCAGAGATTAAGCGCCCTGCGCGGCGACTTGTTCAAGGAGACGATGCAACTGGCCCGCCTGATCGGTCTTCCGGCCAGCCAACAGTTGGTTCTGAGCGAAGTGCTGCCCGTGGAGATTCCAAACACGGCGCCGATCGATGAGGGAATCAAGGCCGCACTCGAAGCGCGTCCCGACCTCAAGGCGGCCCGGCTGCAGTTGAAGGCCGCCGCGGAGGCGCGGGGAGCGTCGAAGTCAGAATACTTTCCTTCGTTAAGCGTCAACGGCGACTATGGTCTGGAAGGCGTCAACCCGAACAAGGGGGTCACGGCCTACCAGGTGTCCGCCGGCGTCCGCATTCGCCTCTTCGATAGCGGGCGCGTGAAGGCTGATATCGATCAGGCCGATGCCGCTTTCACTCAATTGAAAGCCCGGTATGACGATCTGCGGGCTGCCGTCGATCTCGAAGTACGTCGGGCGTATGTCGATTTACAGGTGGCCTCCGATCAAATCAAGGTAGCGCAAGAGAATCGCCAACTGGCAGCGGAGACGCTGACGCAGTCCCTCGACCGCTTCTCTTCCGGGGTGACGAACTCGGTCGAGGTGGTGCAGTCGCAAGAGACGGTGGCGTCGGCGGAACAGGATTACATCAGCACGCTTTTCTCGCTGAATCTCTCTCGCATCAGCCTTGCCAAGGCAACGGGGCAAGCCGAGGAATTTATTCCCCACATGCTGAAAGGAAAACAATAATGCCCACCAAAGATCAGGAACCGGCCACGAGTCAGAATGGCAAGCCGCCTGACCCCGGCGGCGCGCAAAAAGACCCGCGGAAGGAACCGCCGAAGGGTGAGCAAGACGGCGCTCAGCCGGACGCGGGCAAAAAGCCCGATGCCGATAAGAAAGACGATACCGAAAAGAAGCCGCTCGACCCCGCGGTGAAGCGTAAGCGAATCCTCATCGGCATCGTTGTGGGCGTGGTTGTGGTGATTGCGGGGATTGCCTGGTGGCTCTATTCGCGTACCTACGAGTCCACCGACGACGCGCAGGTAAACGGACATCTGAATCCCATTGCCTCACGCGTTGCAGGTACGGTGAAAGCGGTCTATGTAGAGAACGATCAACCAGTGAAAGCCGGCATGACTCTGGTGGATCTGGACCCCAGCGATTACCAGGTGCAGGTGAACCAGTTCCGGGCCCAGTACGAGCAGGCCCTGGCGCAACTTGCCGCTCAAAATCCCAACGTGCCGATTACCCAGACTTCGAACCGGAGCACCGTCGACACGGACTCGGCGACTGTCCTCAATGCGCAAGCGGCAGTTGCCGGCGCACAGTATGACTTTGACAGCAACGTCGCCAAGCTGCGTCAGTTGGAAGCGGACAACCGCAAGAGCCAGGCCGACCTGGTTCGTTACAAGGAACTGGCGGGCAAGCACGAGATCGCCTTATCGGAGTACGATCAGTATGTGGCCGCCGCGGCCGCTCAGCAGGCTGCCGTTGAAGCCGGCCGCGCGGCCGCCGAATCCTCCCGCAAGATGGTTGACGCCCGGCGGGCGCAATTGCTTGAGCAACAAAGCAAACTCCTTGAGGACACGCAGAATGCACCCCGCCAGGTGATGATCAAACTGGCCAACGTGAAATCGGAGGCGGCGAATGCGGCGTCCGCCAAAGCCCAGTTGGATATGGCCATTCTCAACCTGAGCTACTGCCACATTGTTTCCCCTGTGGATGGCATCGCAAGCCAGCGCAGCGCCGAGATTGCGGGGAGAGTTTCGGTGGGCCAGCAACTCGTGGTGATCGCGCAGACCGGGAACCTATGGGCAACCGCCAATTTCAAGGAGACGCAGCTGGGCAAGATGCGCGTCGGCCAGTCCGCCACTGTGGTGGTCGATGCGTTAAGTAAATCTTTCGATGCGGAAGTAGAGTACATGCCCGCCGCCACGGGGGATCGAACGAGTCTGTTTCCTCCCGAGAACGCCACCGGCAACTATGTAAAAGTGGTGCAGCGTCTCCCGGTCCGTATTCGCTTCAACCCCAACCAGAGGGGCCTAAACAGGCTACGTCCTGGTATGTCGGTCGAGGTAACGGTTCACCTGAACGCGAAAGTGAGTCAGGATGAGAAATCGGGATCGGGTGATGCGCATTGACTGTAACTTAGTCATTCAGCCGCTGATAAACGCAGATGAACGCGGATAGGTGGAGGAGGTTACGGTGACTTATGGAACCGTCACGGAAATCGAGGAGGGCACGCTGCTTAGCCCGTCTAGGAAGATCACGAGAGGGATCTGCTGGGCGGGGGCGAGTGTTGCCGGAATCATGAAAGTCACCTCGAAGGTGCTGCTGCCAGCCACTTGCGACACGGAGGAAACCGGGTAGTTGGCGCCGTTCAGATTCACTTGAACGCGGCTGGGGTCGATGGTCTCGCCCGGAGTTCCAAAACCGGTCAGGAACGCATTGATGGTACTGCCCGCTTGCACGATGGATCCAGTGGCCAGGGTAGGTCCTTGCGATAACTGGAGCGATGTAATGACCGGCTCTGGCGGGTTGATCGTCACAACAACCGGGTAACTCGACATGGAGCCGTTGTTAACCAGAAGTGTGGCGAGACCCGGAGCGAGGCCGCCGGGAAGCGTCAGATTGATCTGATAGGGAGACGCATAGAGCAGAGTCGCCGGCTGTCCATTGAACGTTACGGTGGGGCTGGGGTTGCCCGGCGCCTGCAGATTCGATCCGTAGAAGCTGAGGATCGCACCGGGGTAGGCTCCGGTCTGGAGAGGCGCATCGTTAAACAGGATCGGAACCGCGGCGGGTAGCCCAGGCTGCGGCGCCTGCACCTCGAAAGCCTGCGGTGCGGTGACCATTTGAAAGTCGGTGAGCGCGGTCACTTCATCGGTAATCTGCGCCGCTCCGGCGGGGATACTCACATCCACAATCACATGTGTGGGACTCACCACGAAGGTGTTTCGCACGACCAGGTCGTGAGTGCCGAAACCGATTGCGGTGCGGCCCTGGACAAAGTTTGTGTTGGTTCCGATGATGTCCACGCGGGCCTCGGCGCCGGCGGGCAAGCTCGACGGACTGATCGCCAGAGCCGTTGCCGGCTGCGCGGGATAAGAGAACGTGGGTGCGGCGTTCACTTGCAGGAACATGGAATTCTGCCCATCGCTGTTATAGGCGGTGAGCGTTGCGGTCTGGCTGGAAGCGCCGGCGGGCGGAGTCAGAGTGATGATCCCGTTGATAACATCAATGGTCAAGATGGTGGCGGGAAGCGCGTCGAAATAGATGAGCGTATTGGCCTGAAACCCTTGCCCGGAAACGGTAACGGAGCCGTCCGCGTTCGGGACAACGGAGGAGATGACGGGTACCGCGTTCTGCACGCAGTTCACCGCGTTCGGAAGGATGTAGAGATAGCCCGGCGTGGAGAATACCAGATGCTGCGCGCCATTGGCTCCGAAGTTGGAAAAAGCCAGGTCGACGGCCAGATAGGTGTCGCCAGTGGAATCGCTATAGGTATAGAACTGCTGCACCGAGGCATTTCCGCCGAGCACCTGAACGTTCAATCCCGGCGTTGCTGAAGCTCCGTCCGTCAAACCGACGCCAGATGCAACGGTGACTCCGGTGCTTTGACTGTCATTCACATAGGCGGGATGGATGGCGGTCGAGCCCGGGTAACTGTACATCGAGATGTCATAAACAGGAACGGAGGCGATGGGGGCGACGCTCATGTTATAGCCGCTCGAGATCTGACCTACTACCACCGGGATGGCCGTCGCGCTGCGCAGATCCATCACCCCCGGATAAGCCGCCGCGCTGAACGGACCCGTGGGATTCACGCTGTTCCCGTTCTCGTCCAGTGGAGAGATGATGTCGGCCGTAGGGGGCAGGGGATGGACGTAGAGGAAATACTCGCCGGGCGGGATGCCGTCAATTTCATAACTGCCGTCGGGAAGGGTGAGAGCGCTTACCGCCGGTGCGCCGGCGCGGATGGCCACCACGGACGCCATGTGCACGGGCGAGTTGTCGCTGGAGTATGTGATGGTCCCGCTGATGGAACCATACTGCGAGGCCGAAGCCAGGGTGGGGTAAAGCTGCGAGATGCCGGCGACGTCATCCACGTCAATCGGTTTGCTGAGCGACGTGGCCCTGGTGGCGAAGGTGGACATCGCGCTCGACGTGAAGGTATGCTGCAGGCCCAATGCATGACCCATCTCGTGTACGGAAACAAGGTAATAGAGCTCGCTGAAACTGGGCCCCGGCAACTGAGTCAGGTCGATACTCATATGCATGGTGGAGCGAAGAATGGGCAGGTAGGTATCGCCGAACATCGGGATCTGGGATACGCAAGGGCCGGTGGAACTGAGATCCACACATGTCGTGGGACCGCTGTAGGCCAGCACGCCGGGCGGAAGTTGCTCGAACACCACGTCGCCGCCGGGGCTGTTGTCCTGGCTTCCTTCGACGTAGAGGCCGCCGAAGGCGACTCGCAGATCGGAACTGGCGACTCCGTTCCAGACCAAAGCAGCCTGGCGAATCTGATTCACCACCGACGGGAAACTGTCGTTCGGATCATAACTGGTCGGACCGTCGGTCGAGACATAGAACGTCACGGTTTTGAGCGGCAGTTGAATCAGGTTGTACTTTTCGGGAAGCACCTGGCCGGCGGCGGTGTAGTGGAGGAAATGGGCGTAGCCGAATAGCGACGGCGCGCATGCGGCGATGGCAAGCGCCAATGCGCCCAGGCGTGCGATACAGATCCGTTTCAATTGCTCCCCCCCGCGAGCGCGGCGGTCACATTCGCGCGCATGGTGTTTAGCGGCAGTAGCACGGGCTGATCGTTAATGGGCCTGCCGAGCGAGTTGAGCATGATCTCGCCAGTGGCCTGACGCGAGACCATCAGTTGACTGCCCGCGCCGGGCTGGACGGCGAGCGCGCCCTGCGTCAATCCGGTCAACTGCGTGGGACCTTTTGAGCCGGTCCACAGGAACAAGAGGTACTCCTGCCCAACCTGCAGAACGGGTACGCCAGCGAAGCTTTGGCGCAATCCATTCAAGGCTCCGCCGGGGATGGCCACATCGGCGGTGGAGTTGGACGTGCCCTTCCACGTTTCGGAAACCTGTACGGTGTAGTGCGTGAAGATGGTGCGGCCGCTGAGGGCGGTGTAGGAGCCTGAAATGGTTCCCCGAACGATGGCGGTGCTGTCGCCGGTCAACTGCGCGGTGGAGAGCTGCTGGAGGGTGACCGCCCAGAGCGGGGCGGTGGCCACGGCAACGGCGACGAGCGATTTCAGCACTTTCCGGGACATCTTATTACGCACCTGGCCTCTAAAATAGCAGTTCTTCGACCATTTTTGAGTACTGATTTGCAACCACTTAGCGGGCCTGGACGGCCTTCAGGCGAGGCGGTATGACACAGGGTTAGCGCTTCCGGCCACGCCGGGCCTCACGGACCACCAGGATGGGGATATCGAGCGCGTGGCGGACGGGGTCGATGGTGTTCCCGAAGATGAGGTCTTTGAGGCTGCCGTGGCCGTGCGCGCCCATGACGAGCAGGTCGGGCTGGATTTCGCGGGCGTAGTGAATGATTTCGCGCTTGGGGTCGGGCGAGTGGCGCATGGCCGTCTCGACCTTCAAATGCCCTTGTTTCAGGGTGCCCACCAGTTCGTCGAGGTAGGCGCGGCCGGCTTCCACTTCGGCGGTGGAGGAGAGCGAGCCGTAAACCTGGCTGGTTACGCCCTCTTCGACGTGGAGCAGAAACAAGGTGGCCTCGTGGGCGCGGGCGAGCGCGGCGGCGTGGGCCAGGGCTTCACGATCGAGCGGAGAATGGTCGAGCGTGACCAGGATGCGGTTGTATTCCGGTTGGGGAAGCGCCTCGGCATCCGCCGTCTGCATGCCGACGGGGTTGCGGAGGCGCCAGCGCTCGACGGCGGGCGCGAAGGTGATCCAGGCGAGCAGCGAAATCAAACCGACGGATACCGTCAACGAACAGACCCAGAAGAGGAACGCCCCGGTGCCCGCTGTGCTGGCCCACTTACTCAACTGGTCGGCCATGAGCCAGACGTTCAAACCCACGATGACTGCGGCTGAGGCCCAGCTTGTCCAGCGCAGCCATGGACCGTTTACGAAGGGACCCATCCGGCGAGGGTCGTTGGTGAAGTGGATGAGGGGAATGATGGCGAAGGAGAGCTGCGCGCTGAGGACCACCTGGCTCAGCAGGATGAGCTGGTAGGTGCCTTGAGCGCCCTGGTAATAGACGACAAAGGCGGCGGGAATGACGGCGAGCGAGCGTGTCAAAAGACGGCGCAGCCAAGGGCGGACGCGTATATCGAGGAAGCCTTCCATGACGATCTGTCCGGCGAGCGTGCCGGTGATGGTGGACGACTGGCCGGAACAGAGCAGCGCAACGCCAAAAAGGATGCTGGCGAAAGTGGCCCCCAGCAGCGGAGTGAGCAACTGGTAGGCCTGCTCAATTTCCGTGACGATCTTACCGGCGCGGAAGAACACGGCGGCGGAAAGGACGAGGATGGCGATGTTGACCAGCATTGCGCCGTTCAGCGCGACGACGGAATCGATCAAATTGAACCGGCAGGCATCGCGCATCTCAGCTACCGACTTGCCGATGCGGCGGGTCTGCACCAAGGCGGAATGGAGGAACAAATTGTGGGGCATCACCGTGGCTCCCACGATGGCCACGGCGTCGAAGAGAGTTCGCCGGTCGATTCTGGGGATGAGGCCCTTGGCCATGGGAATCCACTCCGGCCTGGCCCAGAAGATCTCGACCAGGAAACAACTGGCAATGGTGACGATGAGAGCGATGACGATGGATTCCACGGTGCGCATTCCAAAGCGCTGCAGCCAAAGCAGGAGCAGCGTATCGAAAGCGGTAATGATGACGCCGATGAACAGGGGGATATGGAAGAGGAGATTGAGGGCGATGGCCGCGCCCAGAACCTCCGCCAGATCGCACGCGGCGATGGCGATTTCCGAGAGCAGCCAGAGCGCAATCGCGACGGGGCGTGGATACGTGGCGCGGCAAGCCTGCGCCAGATCGCGGCCGGTGACGATGCCGAGCCGGGCGCTCAAGGTTTGGAGCAGAATGGCGAGGCCGTTGGAGACGACCAGGACCCAGAGCAGGCGGTAGCCAAAGCCGGCTCCCGCGGCGAGGTCGGTGGCCCAGTTTCCGGGGTCCATGTAGCCCACACTGACCAGGTAGGCGGGGCCGGAGAACGCCAGCGCCCGCCGCCAGAAACTGACGTGAGAAGTGGAGATGGTGGAATGAACGTCGCTGAGCGAGCGTTCGGGTGGCTGTTCCGTGAGGGTGGAGTCGTCCAAACCGGCTCCTGACCGCTAACCGGCAGCCGGTGTTGGTGGAGCGGCAGGGGCTAATTTGACCATACTGGCGGCCATCTTCCCCGTTCGATCCATGCCTAGCTCGAAGGCCACGCGGGCGCCGGGAACCAGATCCGTGGCCTGGGCCTCGACAACCCTGGAAATATGGAAGAAGACATCCCTTCCGCCGGATTCGGGGCGAAGGAAACCAAAGCCTTTTTCCTCAAAGTAGGTGATAATGGAGCCGATTTGCTCGGCCATTTCCTCAGGTTGGGCGGTACCGCCGCCACCACCGGGCGTGGCGGACTGCTGCGGCCGGGAGGTTTTGTCGCCCACGCCCTGTTTGACGAGGGCCAGATCTTCTTCCGTTAAGTCGGAATTCCGCTTTGCCTCGGTAGGCATCTTGAGTTCCGGATTCTTCTTCCGGGACTCTTCAAACATCCGTTTCTGCCGTGCGTTCAAACGATATTCCTTAGATCACCTGATGGCATGGAGTGGTTAAGCGGTCGCGACGGGGGCGGCCACTTTGGCCTTACGGGCTCGCGAACCACGTTTCTCCACGGGCGGGGTGCGGTCGCTCTTGCGCAACGATCCGATCGCCATGGAAGTAACGAACTTCTTGGTACCATGCTCGTCAAACTTGATTTCGATCCGCTCTTCGGTGTGGGATTCGATGGTACCGAAACCGAATTTGGCATGCTCAACTTGAGCGCCCTTCGCGTAATTCGCCATATTTTAGTGATTTGCTCCTGATTCCAGCCGCGTGGTTTGAGCCGAAGGCCGCCGATCCTGGAAGACGAAAATAAATGCGGCTGTTATCGGAATGCAACGCACGAGGGACTGGATATTTGGAGTATAGCACGTTTTCAGGGAATTCCCTTACTTCTTCTTCCCACTCGAACTGACCCGCAGGAGGGGGCGCAGAATCGCGGGAGGCAGCGAGAACCTTAATTTCCTGGAATTTCTGTCAAGCGCGTCGTAACGGAATCGCGAAGGCTATCACTAATTAGGTTGGGAGGTGGGTAGTGGGGACAAACGGTCGATTTCCGGACTATCACCTCGCAACACGGCGCTGAGAAACGCCGGGAAAGCTATCGATGTTTACTCACAATAAGAAGTTCATGGATAAGAGGTTTACCGGTGGGAGCAAAACGTCCTTCCTGGTTTTGGTTCTCGCGCTGTCGTGTGTCCGCGCAGGCGCTGCGACTCAAGTGCAGTCCGCGGGCCCATATCAGCAGAGCTGCACGAGCATTCACGTGGATCAGAACGACACGTTGTTGGCCAACTGCCAGGACTATTTCAACCGTGCAGTTCAAACGAGCCTGCCGCATTCGTCCTCGTGCGCACCATCGTCGATAGGAGGGGGAGCTCTTCCGGGTGCGATATGGAACGTTGATGGAACGCTGCGTTGTGTTTATTCTTCGCATCCTTCTCTCAGCGGCCGCGACATTTTCGACATCGTGAGCTATTCCTCCGAATACACCCCCTCCTCGCAGATTACAGTGTGGCGGATTGATCACCCAGAAGTCACTACTGCGCAAACGATCTATGAGGAGGTCCGATTCGATCCAACCGAGACTCTCGTCATCGATAGCGGCGGCTGCGTTCAAACGGGCGGGAAAGGCTCGACATGGAAGAGTTATGTAAAGCCATTGGGCGATGAATCGAACCGGCTATACAGCGGAATGATTCAAGTGCCAACGGTGATTCCGACGTTGGTTCGTGTCGGCACGGAGCTCAAAGTCCCGCTACACTTTCCGTCAGGACAGCAGACGGCGGTGTCTTTGACGCTCGGTTATCAGGACGATGGTTTTAGCGACAATGGCTACTATGCGCACGATAACGGTGATGACAACCAGTGCTCAGGTATAGGGCCAGCCTGGGTCGAGATCACGGCAACCACGAATGTCCAGTCGAGCCGGGTGAAGAGGAAATAAGTCCGTCTCCATCGAGATCAAGCAGGCGTCTCACACCGCATCGGTGATTGGGTAATCCTAATCCTTTTCCTGCAATTCCGGTACGTTGGTCAGGAGGTCGACGAAGACGCAGCGAAACTGCTCGAAGAGCTGTTCGAAGCGGCCGATCTCATCCGGAGAACCGACGTGAATCTCGGTTTGGAAATCGCCCCCGACGACGCGGGTAGCCACGACGATGATGCGGTCCAGTCGCCGGAATATCAGGCGGTTGAGCAGAGTCAGCATCAGCACGGCGACCAGCAGGAGCCCGGCAACGCTGACGGTGAGGAGCATGTTCTGGGTGTTTCGCATAGACCGGTATACGCCTGAAATATCCCTCACTACGAACATGGCGCCGACGGTGTTGTTGGCAGCGTCGAGAATTGGAAAGATGCCCCGCACGAAGACGGAGTCTCCGTCATTGAACCGGTCGAGCACCTTGCCCGAGCCGGCGACGTTGGCCAGGTCGCCCTGGAATTGAATGATGCTTTCGGTTGCCGAAGTCTTGTCGGCCACGACGAAGGTGGGATTGTCGGCCCAGTTATCCCGGCGGTGCAAAGAGGCGCTCGTATCAGCCCAGAACTTCGGATTCACAAACCTCTTATTGAGCAATAGCCCGTAATCGTCTCCGGTTTGTTTTTTCATTTCGTGGATGAACCGGCCAATTTCCTCGCCAAACTCGACGTAGCCGATCAGCTTTCCATCCGGCCCAGGGAACGGTCGAATGATTCTTAAGGCGAATCCGGCTTTGGCGAGTTCGTTCCCAGCCACGATGGCATGGGTGCGCACGACTTCCTTATCAATGAACCGGTTGAGCGGGTCACCGAATTTCTGGGGGCTGTGAAGGCGGAGAAAGACGGCCATGTCCGGCTCCGGAGTATGAAACATCCAGTTGGTGATGCCTTGCGTTTTCAATTCCGAATAAAGGGGAGCATTCAGCGTCAGTAGAAGGCCGCGATCGCGGGCCGCGAAAGCATCGCGAACCCGCTGGTTCAACACCAGGGTGTCGCTAACGGCCGTCATTTTACTAATCTCGCGAGTTTCGAGGATATTGAACAGCCTTTGCGCGCCGGCGACGGATTCCACGGCAAGCGCCTGGGAGTTTTTCGCGAAGCTGTAATTGAGGAGCATCAGTGTTCCGCCAACGCCGACTGCGAGGCATACGGCCAATACCGCCAGGACCTTGGTTCGAATCGAATTCCATTTCATCTGAATTCCCTTTAGATGCTGATGTTCAACAGATCTTTGGCCGCCTGCCTCATCTTGGCGATGGCGACGGGGTCGTCGGGCGTTCTGACAGAGATCAGAGAAACAAGGCGGCCGGTGCGTAGACCGATTTCGCCCTTCACCGTTACCTCGTCCAGTCCGTCGGCGGCTATTTTTTTCTCAATTAAAATGCGCAAGTCGTAAAGTACGCTCACAGAGACTCCTCGGCTGCGGCGGCAGTGAAGCCGACTGTCATGCGCCGCCAATTGGTTTATCGACCGGAGTGGAGGCGGACTTTAGCGGCGGTGGAATAATCGTGGGGAGGCGGGGATGCTTGCGCATCGCGCGGACTGAAGTCCGCGCTACCAATGAAGCCAGATTTGCGATGCAACGAGTCCCGCCTATGGCTGTGCGGGAGTGAGGAACTGCTGGGTGACGGCGACTGTTCCGGCGGCATCCATGGCGACGCCGACTCCGGTGTGGGTGTAGTCCGGCGTGAGTAGATTTTCACGGTGCGGGATGCTGTACATCCAGGTGACGACGGCGATGGAAACGGGGTCCGGGTAGTTCCTCTCGCGAAACACGTTCTCGCCGCAGTGTTTGTAGTCCACACCGGCGGCGGCGAGGCGAGCCGAGAGGTTGCCGTATTGGGGGTCCTCGTGACCGAAGAAACGGGCCTGGAGCATGCGGCCGGAATGCATCCGGGAAGTGGAGGCGAGTTGATCGGACCAAACCAGCGGGCGGGCCTGCGCGGAAACCCTTTGGAAATTGATGGCTTTAAAGATGTTCAGCTCGATGGAAGCCAGCGGCTCCTGGTTGGATTGACCGGATCGACTGGCGTACAGGCTCAGCGGAAAGGCCGCCAGGGTGAACAGAAAGCCGCGACGGTTTTCCATAACGGACTAAACACAGTCTAGGCATGCTGTTGCGCTAACGCCAAGGCCCCCAAAAGTACTGAATCATCCCCCCACTCGGCGGGCACCACGTCCACGCGAGCCTGGGACCAAGGGGGCATTTGACGCGCGAGTTCGGCACGGAGCGGCAGGAACAGGCGGTCGCCCGCTTTGCCGATTCCGCCGCCGATCACGATGCGCTGGGGGTTCAGCAGCATGATGGCGGCCTTGATGCCGCGGGCGAGCGGAACCACATAAGGCCGGACGAATTCGGGGTTCTGGAGGAGTTCGCGGGCCGGGCGACCGTGGTCGCGCTCCAGCCAGAGGCCGCAGCACATCCGCTCCAGACACCCGTTCGATCCGCACAGGCAGGCCGGGCCGTTGGGTTCGACGTTCAGGTGACCGATCTCGCCCGCCCAGGAATCCGGTCCGCGGAGAACGCGGCCATCGAGGACGATGCCCCCTCCGATGCCGGTGGATAAGGTGAGGTAAAGGAGCGGCGAGCAGTCACGGCCTGCGCCGAAGCGGTATTCGCCGAGTGCGCCGACGTTGGCGTCGTTGTCCATGATGGCGGCCGCGCCGGCTATTTCGGAGAGGCGCGCGGTGAGAGGGACGTTATTCCATCCGCCGACGTGGGTGGAAAGAGCGACGCGCTGCCCGGCGAAGTGAACGGGGCCGCCGAAGCCGATTCCGCAGCGGTCAAATCGGAAATCCCGACGCCAAGCGGTGACGAGGTTTTCGATTTGCTGGAGCATCCAGGGTGCGCCGCCGGCTTGGTCGGTGGCACGCTGCTCACGGCGCACCATGCGATCGCCATCGAACACGGCGAGGGTGAATTTTGTGCCGCCGATGTCTACGGCTAAAGTTTTCACAGATCGAGTTTATACGGGCCGAGGATTCAACCGGCCGATTTTACGCGGGGCTGCGCTGAGAGATGGGTCTGCAGGCGTGTCACTTGATCCTTTACTGCAGTTGCCTGGGCCAAAGTCGTTTTCACGATGGTGTTGTCTGTAATGGACTTCGTCAGGGTGACGTGCAACGCCGTGGCTTCGTCGTTCTGCGCAGTGGCGGCGGTGGCGGGGAGCGCATCGCCCTGTACGGACGACGCCTGGAGGTTGATCAGGGTGGTCATCAGGGCCGACCGCTGGGCCTGCAATTGAACAAGAGTTGACCGCAAAGCGAGCACATCATCGCCGGTGGTGCTGGGTGAGTTCAGGGCACTCTGAATCTGGCTGATCTGGTTGTCCAGCGCCGCGATCGCAGTCTGGACCTGTTGAATTTGTTGCTGCGTGTTCATATTTTCACCTTTCGTTTATCATGACTTCGGCGTATTGCATTTCATGTCTGTGGCCAGTTTCTTGGAAGCGGCATCGCCTTTGCTTTGGAGAGACGCGCACAGCTTCTGATCGAACGCCTTTTGCGTGTCGCTGACAAAACCGGAAAGCGCGGTTACCTGATCCTTCAGAGAGGCGTTCTTCGAGAGCGCGTCCAGGAGTTTGGCGAGCGCGTCCACTTTGGACTGTTCGATGGCCAGGCTCTGGTATTTCTTCAGGAAACTGGTTTCGGCGTCGAGATCGGCGTAGAGCAGCGGTTTGTTGGTTTCATAATCGAACTCGGCGTAGGCAGAGAGGTCGTTTCGCCAGAGCGAGGCCGGTTTGCGGCCGTCCGCGTAATCCGCTGCAAGGGTGTAGGCGCGAGCGGCGCGCTCGTTTTGAAGCGAATCGACGGCGATGGTGTGATGGTCCTGGGCGGACAGCGCGGCGAACTCATTGTAGGCCTTCACTTCCGCGGCGATCTCTTTCGAGATCTGGGCCGACCGTTGCATCAGAATCGCCTTGGTCTGTTTGGCGAACGATCGCGCCTGGTCGTCACAGCCGGTCAGGAGCAGCACAAACGGGAACAGTAGAAACAGCAATGTTTTTCTCATAGGGCCTCCTATTTTGCGGCGATTGCCGGAACAGCGACCGAGTTGGTGATATAGAAAATCAGGCCGGCGATGTCGGTCGCCTTGATGCCGCCTTTGTAGTAAGTAGCCAGCCTTTGCACCGCGGCTTGAATGGTCTGATCGTAGGTGGTGGCGTTGAGAGCGTTTCGACGAATGTTATAGAGGCGGTACTCGTCGCCTTCACGAATGAGTTCCAGACGGGTTGCCGAGTCATTCATGGCGAATGCCGCGGAGGCTTCGAGCAGCCCTTGCAGGGTCAACCTCAACCTGTCCCGGTCGGCTGCCGCGGTGGGCGCCCCGGCTTTGGTGGAAGCGGCGGCCTTCTCTGTATCGGCCCGCAGCGTTTCTTCGATGGTGTCCGGAGAATCTAACTGGCCTTGGAGGAACTGGCGCGCAGAGGCGATCTCGCTCAATGCGTCCCCGGCCTCCAGGTGCTGCGTGGCGCGGATTCGAGTCAGGTGCTGAATACTTTGTTCTTCGAGTTGCAGCATCTGTAGCTGGATCAATTCGGGCGCGGGGCGCAGCGAGGCGGGGTCGACTTCGACGGCCTTTTCGTCAGCCCAGATGCTCTTGACGCTGTTGTAGAGCGAGATCATCTGGTCGAGGCCCGCGCTGATCTCGCCGAGAGATTTGCCGAAGCCTTTGTTATTGCTGAGATCCTTATTGATGGTGGTGGCGAAGGCGACCAGGTCTTTGACGTCGCCGAGATGCGACAAAAGCTCGACAACGGCGGGCTCGTTGGGCTTTCTGTTCTTCAGTTGCTCGATGGCGGTTTTCAGATCCTTCTCTTTCTGCTCAATCTCAGCGAGCCTTTGGGCCGCGGTGATCGGATCATTCGGAGAATCGAGGAGAGAGCCGGAGTTGAGGGTGTCTTCGAGGCTTTTCAGCTTGCAGCCGAGCGATTTACAAACGGGAATGCCGGTCGCGGTGGCGTCGGGAAACTGGGCTGAAGGCGCCCAGACCTGTACGCTCATCAGGTTCGCTCGCATGATTTCCCGCGAATAGGCGAGAGCGGTGTCAGTCTCCTCCCTGGCCTGCATGTTCAGGTTCGCGGCCATGGCGTCGAACACTGCGCCGCTCGTGATCTGCTTGGCGGCGGTCACGGCGTCTTGCCCCGTCTGGTCTTGTTTCTGGTTGTAGAGAATGTGTTGCGCGGGCAGGGTGCAGGCGAACGCCAGAAGCGCCGCCAGAGATTTCAGGATCATTTCAGCGACTTGACCTCCCTGCAAGCATATGCGAAGAAAGGCCCTGCAAGGGGACAAGTTTTGGAAAAAATCGGGTATCATTTGAAACAAAGGCAGTCCCGTGAAGCCGCCGAGCGTTCCGCAATCCCGATCTGATCAGCCAAGGCGTGGACAGCCTGTTCAGGTTTCCACTTCGCTTCAGCGGAAGCCGGTCGGGGCGGCTCCTCCGGTCTATCGCCCTGCCGGCACGAGTGTCGCGGCGCCGGCGACGTACCGGCCGCACATTGCCCCACCGCTTCAACGGAAGCCATTGGTGGCTCCTCCTGCTGTGTACAGGCCCAACATGGTTGCCTCGCTTCAGCAGAAACCGGGCGTCGGGGCTCCGCCGGTTTATCGCCCCGTCAACGCCGCGGCGGCGGCCCCCGCTGTGTACCGGTCCAACATGGCCGCCTCGCTACAGCGGAAGCCAGGCGTGACGGCTCCGCCGGTTTATCGCCCTGGCAACACCGCCGTTGCAGCCCCGAATGCTCAGAATCGCCGAGCTCCGGCTGTTTCTCCCTTACAAAGACCCGTACAAAGAAAGGTTGTGTGGGAAAGTCTTTTCCATGATTATGACGAGGTGGGCGGCAATCCGGATGCCGAAATCAATATCACTAAATGGGTTGAATTTCAAGCGGCGAGACGCTGGTATGAAAACGCAGACAAGGCGTTGTCAGCAACGATAGGTTCGCTTCTCCCCAAATTTGAGAACGAGCCCAAACTTACGCTTCTCATTACCGAGGACCCCCGCATGAAATGGGAGCACCTGGGCGAGACATATATGCAGGTCTGGGTAGGGCATTGGGAGACGGTGGGTAGCGATAACGAAGATATCTGGACCGGGCCGCTTTCAGAAGGAGCTTACGTCAATATCATCGTGGCGATCACGCCCGGGGAAACTGCGGAGAAGACAGCGCACACCCTGAATCACGAAATGGCTCTACATGCTACAAAATTTCTTAAGTTTACGCGGCGTGCTCGAACAATGGAGCCGGGAGACATAGGCCAACTCGGACGATCGATGCTCCAGAATTATTGCTGCCACCACAAAAAGATCAAGGACCCCGGACATCGCGTGAACGAGACGCACGCAAAGTTGATGGCGAGTAGTGGATCTTTTTCTCCAGCGAGCCTGAAGATGGCGTATTTCGACGACTATGAAATGTATGATGATCAGGGCGTCACGCGGGAACCACGGGAAGGACATGCGGACAGGGAGGAGGGGTGGGTTCTTGATCATCTCTCTGCGCGCAGTCCCGTTGCCAAAGTCGCTATAGGGGAAACCGAAGTAGTTTATTACAGACAGCTAAGGATTCGAGTACACCGAGAGGCAGAGAAACAGTTCAAGTTGTGGTTTGAAAACGGGCAGAAGAACCCATATTACGTGCAGGTGGTGAAGTTTGTGGATTGATCACCAGTCCGCGTAGGGACTGCCGTCGGAACTGATCTTATCGGAGCCGCTGCGCACATCCCAAATGCCTGGCTCGTTCTGGCTGACGCTCTGCTGGGGATCTTCCATGATGATCTTCCAGGATTGGTTATTGCCCACCATGGGATCGTAAGGGATCTCGCGCAGATAGCCATCCGAAACCAGATCCTGCAGGGATTGCGGGGCCTTTTGCTTATCGAAGCTGTACTCGTCAATCATCTGCCGCATGGTGAACAGATTGCTCTTCAGCACCGATTCCTTGGACCGGATGATGGACTTCTGGTATTGGGGCACCGCGACGGCGATGAGAGTGACGATGATGGCCATCACGATCATCAACTCGATGAGCGTGAATCCGAGTCGGCGGTTACCAATCCGCATAGGCTGTACCGTCCGGCGCCTTGAGATCGCTCTTGGTGTGTACGTCGAAAACATTCTGCCCTCCCCAGCCGTTCGAGCCCGGGTCGTCTTGCATACTGCGCAGCCCCCACTCGTAGGTGTTGGTCATGGGGTCTTTTGGAATGCGCCTGAGAAACTTGATTTTGGTATCCGCACCGGCCGCTCCGGCCGCCTTTACGCCATTCACGAGAGCTTCGAGACTTTCCGGATATCCGTACCCGTCCTGCTTCTGCGGGCCCAGTTTGTTGGAATCGGCCGCGTCCTTATATTTGTCGATCGCCGTTCGTATGTCCGCCAGCGCGGCTCGCAGATCGTGCTCCTTGATCTTGCGAACGCGGGAACGGGCCAGCGGCACGGCCATGGAACTGATCAAGAGCAGGATTGTGAAGGCCACAATCAGCTCGATCAGCGTCATGCCCTTTCTGCGGGAGAGCATGCTTCGCGAAACCGCCATCATTTCACCGTTACTGACACCGGCGCCGCGCCGACGGTGGTCTCCCCTCCGCTTCCGTCATGCAATACCGTTTTCGGCATGGATACCAGGGACTGGCCCGGCGCGACAGCCTGGAAGGTGATAATCAGCAGCTCGCCCGACCCGCTGACGCCCCCTTTGGCCGCGTCGCGAGACAGCGTGGCACTGGCGGTCCCCGAATCGTTGAGAATGTTCCGCTGCGGAGTCAACGTCAACCCGTTCTGCTGTAATAGATCGCCAGCTAGGATGCTGTTGACGCGTAGTACCTTGGGATCAAACTTGATTTGCGATTCAATGGATTGCAGATTTGTGGCGCCGTCCGCGCGGATTTTGACGACAAATGTCGAGCCTTGGTGCGCGTCTATCTGGGCGGGCGAGAAAGAGACTCTTCCTGAATTCGGCGCCGATGGCGGCGGTAGNNGGCCGCTGGAGCGAAGCGAACCTGATAGTTGGTCTGATTTCCGGCGTAGACTTCCTGGAGGTTTTCCTCGGTGATATCGGGCGAGCGGACAATATGAGGAATCAGCGTGATGAGGAGTTCGGAATTGCTGGTATTCAACTGCTCGGTGTTAAACAAGCGCCCCAGCAGGGGAATGTTGGCAAGGCCCGGAACGCCCGACAGGTTCTTCGAAGTCTGAAACTGAATCAAGCCTCCCACCATGTTGATCTGGCCATCTTTCATGCGCACATCGAGCGTTAACTTATGCTGGCCGATGACGGGCTGCGAGAGACCGCCCAAATCCGCATAGCTATCCACCTGCGAGATATCGATATCGAGGTGCAGGGAGACTTCTCCGTTGTCGTGCACGAAGGGCGTAATTTCCAGATTGACGCCGGTATCGATGTAAGTGAACTGCGTGTTGACCAGCGCATTGGTGCCTACCGCGCCGACGCCCGCCTGGAAACTGCCGCTGGCGGTGGGAATCTTCTCGCCGATTTTCAGAGTGGCTTTCTGATTGTTTACCGCGCGCAGCGAAGGCCGCTGCAGAATGCGCGTTCCGGCATCCGTCATGACGGCTTCCAGCATTCCGCCCGGCACGTTTGAAATCGAGAAATCATGTCCGTTGATCTGGCCGAGGTTAGTGATGGGGATGGGCAGCGCGGTGCTGGATGTGGAAGAGCTGGTGCCCGTGGCCGTGCTGGTGGCGGTGCTTGAGTTGGTGGTTCCGGTGGTGGTTGACGTGGTTCCGTTATTGGTAAATGTTCCAGTGCTGGTGGAGGTGCCGAGGGAACTGGCGAGAGTCTGCAGGCTGGCGCGGGGAGTGAACAGGACGGAAGTGTTGATGCCGGTAGGCGCGAACGCCGCCGCCAGGTTGCGGGTATGCGTGCTATCGACCTCCATCACCACCACGTCGACCACAACTTCCGGACGGGGCTTATCCAGATCACCGATAATCTTCTCGACCAGCGCCATGCGCGCCGGTTCGGCCTTTACGATGATGGCGTTCTGCGAGCTGTAGTTGAACAGCTTGGTCACTTCCACTACCTGACGGAGGGTGGTGATGACTTCCTGCAGCTCCTGCGGCGCGGTGATGTTCGAAAGATAGAAAACCTTCACCACCTGGTCTTCGTATTCGCGCCGCTTGGTGGGGTTTTCCTGCGTGACGAAGATGGTGTTGGGCGACATGGGCTTCCAGAAGGAATGCGTGACCACCGCGAGATAATCCAGGGCCTCGTTCAGGGTGGTGCCGTTGAGGTCGATGGATTGGGTCTTGCCGGCGCCGGCGCTCTCATACTCGGGATCGAATAGAACGTTGATACCGGCGATCTTTCCCACCGTCTCGAACAGAACCTTGGGTTTGGAATTGCTCATCCGCAACTGAATCGGGTCGGTACTGAGCGGCTTCAGATCGGGCACGGACATCAGGCTGTCCACCTTGTCCTGAACGCGTTTCCGGGATTCCTGGGCGGGGGTGAGCGAGCCGCCGGGGTCGAGCGACGCCGCGTTGGGGTCAACGCCGCGCTTCTTCTCGCGCTCGATCATCAGTTTCGTGCGGCGCAGTTCCTGGTCGGCGATGTCGGAAGACGGGTCGATCTGGTAGGCGTGTTCAAACTCCGCCAGGGCGTCGCTCAACTTTCCAGCTTCGCGAAGCTTCTGTCCATTCGTAATATGGAACGTCGCGGCCTCGAAGCGGACACGGCGGACCTCCAGCATGTACCCGGGGTCTGAGGCATCGAGGACGATGGCCTGTTCGGCCAGCAACAGAGCCTTATCCCACTCCTGCTTGCCCTCCGCGACGCGCGCCTCGGCCAGCAACCGGTCGCCCTTGCGTGATCGCGCGCCGAGCGGCATGGTGGGAGACAGAAGGAAGATGACGGTGCTCATCGCGACCCAGCGCAGCGTGGTAAGTCGATACATGTATGATCAAAAAGTCTGACGTGAACCAAGCGGAAATCGTTGAGAGGAAACTTCCTTACGCGCCGCGGGAGGTTCCAGAAGGCCGCGGTGAGCATGAAGAAGTCCGAATTCAAAATCTTAAGTGAGAATCGCCAGGCCAGCCACAACTACCATCTACTGGAGCGGTACGAAGCGGGCATCGTGCTGAGCGGTACGGAAGTGAAGTCGATCCGCGCCGGGAAAATGCAATTGCGGGAGAGCTACGCGCGTATTGAAAACGACGAAGCATGGTTGCTGAACGCCCATATCAGTGAATATTCGCATGGCAATCGGGAGAATCACCTACCCATGCGCGGACGCAAACTTCTGTTACACCGGCGGGAGATCGACAAGCTGCTGGGGATCACGCGCGAAAAGGGCCTCTCGCTGATCCCGACAAAAGTTTACCTGAAAGAGGGCAAGGTGAAGGCCGAGATCGCGGTGGCGAAGGGGAAGCAGCTTCACGATAAGCGCGAGGCCGACCGCAAACGCACCGATGAGCTGGAGGCGCGGAACGCGATTCGGGCCAACAAGGCACGCTACGAGCCTTGATGGCCGCACTTGAGACACGCAATTGAGACAATCAGGAAAATGGAATTAACACTAGACCGTAAATCTCCTTTCGAGGTGCAAGCCGACGCCTTGATTGTGCTGGAGTTTGAGGAACAATCCTCGCTGCCGAAGGGCTACGAACCCATGCGGGAGGCCGGTGAATTGAAGGGCAAGCTGAAGGAGTTCGCCCTGCTGCACCACGTTCCCGGATACAAGGCGCACCGCATTCTGGTGGCGGGCGCGGGGATGAAGAAGAGCTTTCACAGTTCCGATCTGCGCACTGTAATCGCCGCGTCCGTGCGGTTTCTGAAAGCGCGCCATCTGGGCAAGGCGTCGCTTGTGCTGCCGGAAGATCTGTCGACGCCTGAACACGTCTCGGCGGCATCGGAAGGAGCGATACTGGGCGATTTTGAATGCGACCGGTTGAAGTCCGACCACGCGGAGGATACGCCGCTCGCTTCGTTTCACATTGTGGTGGATGGCGGCGGGGACGACCTGGAAGCGGGTCTGAAGAGGGGGCGGATTCTGGCGGAGAGCCAGAATTTTGCGCGCGCGCTGGGCAACGAGCCGGCCAATTTACTGACACCGACGATTCTGGCGGACCGGGCGCAGGCCATGGCCAGGGAGACGGGGCTGGGCTTCGAGGTTCTGGATGAGGCGCGCATGCGGGAGCTGGGCATGGGAGCGCTGCTGGGCGTATCCCAAGGCAGCGCCGAGCCGCCCGCCATGATCGTGCTGCGCTATGAGCCGAAACATCCGGCGGCCGGCAAGCCAAAGCTTGGGCTGGTCGGAAAGGGCGTGACTTTCGATACCGGCGGCATTTCCATCAAACCGGCCGACAAGATGGACCAGATGAAGTTCGATATGTGCGGGGCGGCGGCGGTAATCGGCGCGATGCGTGCGATTGCTCTATTGGAACCGTCGATTCCGGTCATCGGGGTCTGCCCGTCGGTTGAGAACATGCTGGGTCCCAAAGCGCAGCGCCCCGGCGATATCGTGACTTCTCTTTCCGGGAAGACGATCGAAGTGCTGAATACGGACGCGGAAGGCCGCCTGATTCTGGCCGACGCGCTGACTTACGCGCAACAACTGGGCTGCACCCATCTGGTAGACGCGGCTACGCTGACCGGAGCGGTGGTGGTGGCGCTGGGACATCATCACACGGGGATGTTTTCGACCGACGACGCGCTGCTGGAGCGCTGGAAACACGCGACTGAATCCGAGGGCGAGCCGATGTGGCGGTTGCCGCTGGGCGCGGAGTATCGCGAGCAACTCAAGAGCGGTTACGCCGACATGGGGAACATCGGCGGCCGCGACGGCGGCGCCATTACGGCGGCCATGTTTCTGAAGGAATTCGCGGGCGAGACCCCGTGGATCCATCTCGACATTGCCGGAACGGCCTGGAATGAGAAGAGCAAGCCGCATATGGCGGAGGGCGGGACGGGGGTTCTGGTGCGAAGCTTTGTGACGCTGGCGGTGAACTGGCGCGATTAGGTCACGGGCCTACCAGGCTCTTCTCCGTCTTACCAGGTGATAGAGGGACAGCAGGACCGTTGCGCCGATGACGGCCACGAAAAGGCTATAGAGGTTCAGGCCGCTGACGCCGGATGCGCCAAACAGGTGGAACAGCCAGCCACCGGCGAAAGCGCCGACAACCCCCAGCAGGATGTCGAGTACGAGGCCCTCGCCTCTTCGATTTACGATCTTGCTCGCGATGAACCCGGCGATCAGCCCGAGAACGATCCAAGCCAAAAATGACATCGTCTGTCCCGATTCCCTGGTCATTGAACCCTCGGAAGACAAGGACCTGGCGTAAACATCCACTGCCGATGAGGAACACAGTGCGAGCGCAAATGCGATGCGATGCGCCGATCTCGATTGGGTCATGAATTAACTTCCCTTCGAGTTCCGGCGGTGCACTTCTGTGCCCGTTGCAATACCGTCTCACAGGAAGTCCCGAAACGGACGAGGAAAGGGCTTGGGCTTGGGCTGGAGAACGGCCGCAATCGGCTCTTCCCTCAGAAAACGCACGGTTTGCAGGAGGGATCTTTCTGAACGAGGACGGTGCTTTCACGCACAGTTCCTTAACCTGAATTTACAAAAAGCGCAGTTTAGTAGAGAAACGTATTGCGCTTCTAGGTGTTATTTGTTACACATATAGGGGTAACGCTTCAGCAGTAGAAAAGTTTCTCGTTTAACACGTTAAATTATGTCGCCGTCGCCAGTCCCCGAAATGGCCATACAGCGCTCCCGGAGAAGTGCCGTTGTCAAGACCGGCACGTACTCCAACAAAAGCTCGTTTGAGCCCCAGTCTTTTCCCCAGATCTCGGCTTTGCTGAGAAAGCCCGCCCGGCGGGAGGATCAATCTTCGGTTCGACCGGAGCAGGCGATTTGGGAATCGCAGTCCGTTGCGGTTTGCAGCGTCAGCCCGTCCGGAGAAATTGTTCGGGCGAATTTGAAGTTCCTTGAAATGGTGGGAGTTGGCGGCGTGGAACCGGGAATGGATGCGCGCGAGTTGCTGGCGCAGTCGGACGCCGGCGCCCGGGTGAATATCGAATCGATTGCGATGGGCGCGAACGGGGAGACCTTGTGGCTGGTGGTTCCCGCGTCGACCGCGGATGAGCGCAGCCATGTAGCTTTCCGGCTGCTGCACGACAGCGTGGCCCAAAGTGTGGCCGCGCTGGCCATGAATTTGTTCCTGGTTCAACAATCGGGAGCGACAAGTAGTTATCCAAACGCTGAAAAAATCTTGCGCTCGAGTCTCGAACTTGTCGAGCAGTGCGCCAGGGAGGTACGAGGCATCTGCACCCTTCTGCAACGACAGTCCAAACAAGCCGGCCGGAACTGCGCCTGAAAAACACGCGTATTCTGGTAGCCGACGATCATGAGGTGGTGAGGAAAGGCGTTGTCCATATCCTTGCCGCTCAAGCCGGTTTCGAGGTGATCGGGGAAGTTCAGACGGGCCGCATGGCCGTCGTGGAAACCGCACGGCTAAAGCCGGACGTGCTGGTGATGGATATTATGATGCCCGAGTTGAACGGGCTGGAAGCGGCGCGCCAGATCGCGAAGGTTCAGCCCGAAGTGCAGGTGCTGATTCTTTCGATGCATGAATCCGAAGAGCTGGTGCGGGAAGTGCTGGCTTCAGGCGCGCGTGGTTACATGCTCAAATCCGATGCGGGCCGCGATCTTGTGACGGCAGTGAATATGCTGTCTCAAAAGAAGCCGTTCTTTACATCCAGTGTTTCCGAGATCGTGCTGGACGGATTCCTAAGAACGGGGACGAATGGCGGCGCGGTGATGAGTGATGAGCCCAGCCGGTTGAGTGCCCGTGAGCGTGAGATTGTACAACTGCTGGCCGAAGGCATGACCAACAAGGAAGTGGCCGGGCACCTCAACATTAGTGTGAAGACGGTGGAGACGCACCGCAGCCACATTATGCAGAAGCTGAGCCTGAACTCGCTCAGCGACCTGGTGCGCTATGCGATCCGCAATAAGATCGCCTCGATGTAGTTTTGAGGCAATCGGGTTCCGTGTCCCGGACGGGCTTTTCGCCGGTCCGGGGCAAATCGACTTTGTACCACCTCTCGAACAGCCATTCGTACAGTACTTGACCGGGTATCAATGCCCTTCTCAAGGGGCAAGGTATCGGACAGTCAAACACCCTCCGCAGTAAGCAATAGAACTGCTTAGCTGGTATTACAATCCCTGAATCGTGTTGAATCCCATTCACCCCCATCGAATCGCCGGCGCTAACTAAGTACTAAGAGAACCAAGTACGACTAGGCCGAATTCACCTCATTACCCGGATGTGTAACTACCGAGGTTGTGTCAGGATGGAATCGCGGACATATTATGCAGGAACCTTTCGGCCATCCCACACCTGACGAGCTGTTTCTCTATCAGGCGGAGATGGCGCCTATTGACGACATCGAGAGGATCGAAAAGCACCTGCTGCTTTGCCGGCAGTGCCGCGAGGCCGTGGAGAGAATTGAGAAGGAACATCCTGAACCTGGCGCATTGGACTTATACGCGATCGGACGATTGAACGGACCGATCGGAAACGGGATCAAGCTACATCTCTCGCATTGCCAATGGTGCTCGGAGACTCTGGCGGCGCGGTCGGAAAAGGTGGCGCAGGTCCGCAAAGGTCTCGATATTCTGATTGGGCAAGGTGCGGCCTCGCAACCGGAGCATGCGGAGCTGGCCTCGCAACTGACCAGTACGCCGGAGCCTGAACCGGAGCCTCAGGCGGCGCCGGAACCCGAGCAGTTCATTTCGATTCCGGAACTGTCTCAGCCCGAGCCTCAGAAAGCGGCGCAACATCAGCCTCCCCCGGATCCGCCGCGTCCGCAAAAGACCCAGTTTGATGTGATGAGCCTGAACGAACCACCGCCCGTCGCGAAGGCTGCGCCGGCATCTCCACCTCCACCGCAAGACGAACCACCGCCTCCGCCTCCTCCTCCTACCGGCGATGAAAGAGCGGTGCACGGCATGAGCGGTTTCGCGTTCTACTCGCTGGGCCGAAAACTGGGCGCGGTGCAATCCCTGGCGGCTACAGCAAGCGCGGGGCGGTCTTTCCAGACGTTGTCGGAGGCCTACGACGCGCTGCATGACTTGCTTGATGAAAAGGGCCTTCCACTTGCCACGACAGCCCCGGTAGCCCATGAACTCTCGCGCATTCTGCGTGAAGCCATCGTCCTCGCGAGCGACGAAGGCGTCACCTCGACGCTGAATCCCGACCGTCTCAAGACGGCGGTGCGGCGCTTCGAAAATGCGCTAGAGGACGATCTGGAGCGCATGGGCCCGCTGCCTCTCGAATCCAAAGCGACGGAGGAATTGCAGACTCTTGTGGAACACCCCGAGTCCTCATTCCCGCCGCAGATGTGGAGCTCGCTTTCCCCGGCCGCGCAGCACCACTGGTCCGAAGCGACGCGCTGCCTGGCGTATGGCTTGCCGACCGCGACCGCATTCCACGCGCTCCGCACGCTGGAATCGGTGGTGAACCTTTATCTGGAGCACGCCGGGGTGGCTTCGCAGCCACGCTCTTTACAGGAGGGTCTGGAACTGCTGCGAGATCGCGGCGCGAATCCCAAGGCGGTGGAACTGGCTCTGCACCTCACGTCATTGCACTGCAATCCGCTGCAGCGGGCGGACTGTTTCGTTTCGCCGGAAGAAGGCGTGGATCAGTTCGATCTTTGCACCATCGCGATTAAGGCGTTTCTGCGCGATATGGAGCGGCGGCAGTTCCCGACACTGCGAAAATAGAAGTGCGATGGAGCCGAAGACTAATGCTCCACCCAATCCTTACCCGCATCCGACAGTGAACCGGCAAGGGTAACCTGGCGGCCGCCGGCGGGGGTTAAAGTGACTTCTCCATCGGTGCCTTGCGCGCTACCGCTTCCTGTCCAAACCTGTCCGGTGTTCCCTTCTAATCGAATCACGGGAAACCGGAATTGCAGAGAGGTCCCGTTCCAAGACGCGGCGAAAGATCCGGTCATTCGATCGATCCCGCCAAGCGGAGCAAGGTCAAGATCCCGACCCTTCAAGGCACCGCGAAGCTTCAGGTTACGGAGCGTGTCCAGGCCTGAGCCCGATGTTTCGAACTGCTCCACTGCTCCGGACACCGAACCGCCCTTCCAGGGAAGGTTGCTCCAAGTCCCCGCGCCGGTGTAGCGTGGTTGGGCGTTCTTCAGATCCAGATTCAGCGTGCCCGCAATAACCGCCTTGCCGTCATGCGCCGTGAGGCCGGCGAGCGCGATGCGCGTTCCCTCCCACGATACGCCGGCGCGCACGCGCGAAAGATCGGCCCCCACAGCATCCAGCGCGTCTACCTGAACGGTTCCAACGGCCCTCATATTCAGGAGCCATTTGGGAGCCGCCGAGCGGCCCAGCGCGAAATCGATCAAACTTCCTTCGCGGTTCAGCAGGGGATGAAACAGCGCCTCGATACCCGGCAAATCCGCGCGTGACACGACCAGGTGGAATTGGTGTGGCGCGGCCTGGGTGTGCGTATAACTATAGTCGCCTTTGACGTTCATGGTGCCCGCGGTCATCATCATGCGGTCGAGCTGGATATCCTCGGCATGAATCCGCAGATGGGCGTGGGTCAGATCAACCGGCTGTAAGAGCCCGGAGAGAGATACTTTTGCGCCGGTCAAATCGCCTTCCCCCTGCCATGCGCCTACGGCGCCGGCTGGCTGCGAATAATCCAGTTCGCCGCTCCATTTTCCAGAATGAACTTCCGAGAGGAAAGGAATATAGGCTGCGGGAAACCGCTCGGATAAAGCTCCCAGGGGCGCATCGCTGCTCACTAACTTCAATTCAACCGCGCCATCTTTGGTGGAGTAAGAGGCGCTGGCCTCGGCGATTGTTTCCAGGCCGGAAGTTACTTCGACCGGTCCCGCGGTGATCTGAGTCCCTTGAATCGAAAACTCAGCGCGCTCCAGCTTGATGGGCGTGCCGCCGCGAACACCTAGAGTCACTTCCGGAATCACCGCGTTGCCCGTGAAGCCCTGGCGGGGGTCAAAGGAAACCGATCCACTTACTAAACCTGCGAGCTGCAATCCCTCGGGCAGATTCGCGCCGAAGTTATGCAAAAGACCTGGCAGCGGGGCGATCGGAAGTCCGTCCGAATGGAACTCCACCTTCAGGAGAGGACGTTCCAGATAGGAATCGGCACTCAGATGCAGAATCCACGTTCCGCCGGGAAGGGGCGGCCGGCTGGCCCGGGCCTGCGCGAAAAGATTGAGATGCTGCGCGGGGGTATCGAGGGTACCCGACACGCGAAAGGGAAACACGCCACTCGAAGGCGGGCTCTGGTCCCATCCGTGGAGGTCGGCAACGCGCAGCTCTCCTTCTATTCCGAGAGCGCGCATGGGACCGGCGACATGCGCCTGGCCGGAGACAGTTCCGTGAATCCCGGCATTGCGGCCATAGAGCAGCGCCAGGATGTCGCTGATCTCACTCCGTTCCAGTCGCAGATCGATCGCCAAAAGGCCGTTCTGGTCGCCTGTGCGCTTCCATGTGCCGGCGGCTTCCACCGCGCCGAAACCGTGGGCGGGACGGTCTGAGCGCGCGGGAGCGCCCGCGAACCGGGCTCCCCAATCCGACCCGTCACTCGATCGAGGCGACACGTCCAGATCCACGCCGAGCAGGTAGAACGGGCTCTTGCGACCCTCCAGAACGAAATTGATGCGGCTATCCCGCATGTGAATCACAGGAAATTCGGCGAGCAATCCGGGGCGGAGCAGCGGTTCGAAGTTCCATGACGGCGAATCACTTGTTCCGCCCCGCACCAGGTTCACATGCGCGCCATCGAGCGTGAGCGAGGAAAACTCCAGATGGCCGGTCCAAAGCGAATAAAGGCGCGGTACGGCGCGGACCTCATCGACGTATGCAAAAGGCTCGCTCGATCCATCGACGTCGGCAATCTTCACGTCGTCGACCGCGAGCGCGGGGCCCGTGAAAAGGCTGAAGGAGACGTGTCCGTCAATCGAAACATTGCGTCCCAGTGCGCTCGAAAGAGAGGATTGCATCCGTCCCCGGTAGCGGTCGGCGTGTACGAAGGGCGCGGCGATTCCCAGCACGAGCAGGAGCGCCAGACCCGCGGCCGCGGCTTTCAGAACATTGGTCTTCAGGCGGGCCATGGTTTCAGCTTTCCGATCAAATCGGCTGCGCGCGCGATGCGCTGGGCAGCCAGAAAGCGCTCCAGCTCGCGGGCGATTCTGACGGTGGCGCGCGGGTCCCAAAAGGAAGCCGTGCCCACTTCCACGGCGCTTGCGCCGGCAATGAGGAACTCGGCCGCATCCTCACCGCACGCAATCCCGCCAATCCCGATGACGGGGATTCGCACGGCGCGAGCGGCCTGCGCCACCATGCGGAGCGCGATCGGTTTGATGGCCGGCCCGGAGAGCCCTCCCATGCCGTTTCCGATGCGCGGCGCGCGCGAAACCGGGTCGATTGAGAGCGCAACGAAGGTGTTGATGAGGGAGAGCGCATCCGCGCCCGCAGCCTCCGCCGCCAACGCCAGCGGTTCGATCCGATCCACGTTGGGCGAGAGCTTCACAATCACAGGCCGCCGCGCCAGCTTGCGCACCGGTTCCACCACGCTGGCCAGCATCGCCGGATCGGACGAAAACTGCATGCCGCCGCACCGGGTATTGGGACAAGAGACATTCAGCTCGTAGGCCGCGATGCCTTCGGCGTTCTCAAGAACCCGCACCACCTCGCAGTAATCTTCCACCGCGTATCCGAACACGTTGGCGATAACCGGCGTGTCATAGCGGCGCAGGGCGGGCAGCTTATCGCGCACAAACGCCGTGACGCCGACATTCTGCAGCCCCACCGAATTGATCATGCCTTCCGTGGTTTCCCAAAGCCGCGGCGGCGGGTTCCCGCGGATGGGCTCGCGCGAGAGACCTTTCACGACGAACGCGCCGAGCTGCTGAAGGTCGAGGATGCGTTCAAATTCCACCCCGTAGCCAAACGTTCCGGATGCGGCGATCACGGGATTTCGTAAGCGGATGCCTGCCACAACCACAACCGTATCCGGTTTCAGGAGACACCCTCGCCAAATGCCTCGGAGAGCACGCGTCCGGTAGCGGCGGCGGGCGCGGGCATTCCGGCCACCGCCGCCAGAGTGGGGGCGATGTCCGTCATTTCAACCATATGATCGAAACGTCCCGCCACGAAAGACGGGCCCTTGAACAGCAGCGGCACCTGTGCATCATAATTCCAGAGCGAACCGTAGCTGACTCCGCGGTCTGCGCCCACGAATTCGACGAAGCCCGGCCGGTAGGCGAGCAAGACGTCGCCGGAACGACCCCGATACAGGCTGTTCCGCGCGCGCGTGTTCCATTCGGAAAACTGCGGGGAGTAGCCGTCCGAAGTGATGAAGGTAGAAACGTGGCGGGTGGCGAGAGCGGCGTTTCCGGCGATCTGGCGAGCGCGCGGCAGGTCGGATGGCGTTAGGTGATCGTGGCGCAGATAGAGAAAAGGATAAACATAAGCTTCCACGAAATGGAAGCCGGTCTTGCCTTTGGCAAACTCCGCGGAGAGCGCGCGCTCCACCGGCTCGACAATTTCATCGGGCGAAACACGGTAGGTAGTGGGTGGTTCGACCGGTGCGCCATGCGCGGCGGTGAAGACAATCTGGTAGGGCTGGCCGCGCGCATCCAGCCATTCGAGAAGCGCGGCAAGATCGGCATCAAGCGACAGCACTTCGTCGTCGATTAACGGTGACACGGCCCCAGTCTCGCTTCCCAGTTTGCCGATGGAATCGAGCACGGCGACCACTGTATCGAATGAGTTCAAGCCCAGATTCTCAGCATGCACGACCTCCCGGACCAACTGCATTTGCGCCGACTGCGCGAACGGAGAAGAAGCCAGCAGGGCCTGGAAGTTTTCGGGTTTGGCCGCGTCATACTTCAGCGAGCGCAAGGGGAACGAACCCGGCGGAGCGCCTCGCGGGAGCCACGGCTGATCCCGGAATTTCCCGGCGAGGTGAGCCTGATTGAAGACCGTGAGCCACTCAGGTTCCTTACCCACAGCTGCGCCCAAGGTGGCAAATGTATTGTCCGGTTTCCGAAAAAACTGTCCACTGACGGCGCCCGGTTTCAGCAAACCGGCCTTGCTCTCGGTGGCTGCGACGGCGAAAAATCGGTTGGCCGGCTCGGGTTCCTGCTGGAAAAGCGTAGTGACTGCAAGATCGAATGGCTCGGCGGCTTTCAACCGGTTTCCGGCGGATTCATACCAGCGATTGGCCACAATGCCGTGCAGGGAAGGGTAGCATCCGGTGGCAATTGTAGCCAGACCGGTGGAGGTAAATGTGGTGGAAAGCAGGCGGCAATCCGGGAAGAATGCGGACTCCTCAATGAGCCGGCGAAAGCCTCCGGCGTTGAAAGCATTGAAGTTACGGAATAAATAGTCGGACCGGAACTGCTCGGCGATTAAAACAACGGTCAACTTTGGGCGGACAATCGCCGCTCTGGCCGGAACTGGAATATAGAAAGCCGCCGCGACAGCAGCCAGGGATTTGACGAGTTTCCTTCTTGAGACATCCCCAGCTTCCGGCCGCGCGCGATTCAAGGTTTTTATTGGGCTCAAAACATTTCCGTGCTACACTGTGCAGCAAAGTTGAGAATACGTAACGTTCTAAGTCACAGTCTATTGCAAAGACGTAAAGCTTAATGAAGAATCCTATCCTATTCGCAGCGATTGCGACCAGAGAGAAGACTGGGTTGACGCTCCAGGTGATAGCCGAGCAGACGAAGATCAGCAAGCGGCACCTTGAAGCGGTCGAGAACGGCGAGTTTCGAAAACTACCGGGCGGGGTATACGCCACCAGCTATATCCGGCAGTATGCCAACGCCATCGGGTTCGATGAGTTTGAACTGCTGGCGGTGTATCACTCCGAGACGGGCGCGCCGCAGACGCTGCCTGAGATCGCCAAGGTTCAGAACCCCAGCATACGGGGTTTCCGGCCGCTTTTCCAGTAGCCGACGGCTCGTAGTCCGAGCCGGGGGCGGGCAGAGTACAATTCTGCTTAATGCCCGGAACTGTGCCCACGCGCGCCTCGCGCATTCCAATCCTACAGGTTGACGCTTTCACCGATGCGCCTTTTCGAGGCAACCCGGCGGCTGTGTGCATCACGGCTGGTCCGCTGGACGCCGAATGGATGCAAAACGTAGCAGCGGAAATGAATCTCTCCGAAACGGCGTTTCTGCACCCGCAAGACGGGGGCTATGCGCTGCGGTGGTTCACGCCCGCCATCGAAGTGGCCCTCTGTGGGCACGCGACGCTGGCTAGCGCTCACGTGCTTTGGCAAAAGGGGTACGTGCAGCCGGGTGAGCCGGCCCGGTTTCACACCCAGAGCGGGATGCTGACAGCCGAACAGGCAGGCGATTGGATCGAACTCAACTTTCCGGCAACGCGGGAAGAACCGGCGGACCCGCCTGGAAATCTGCTGGAAGCCCTGGCCGTTCAGCCGGTCTATGTGGGCCGCAACAAGTTCGATTATCTGGTGGAAGTGGAATCGGAAGAGGTGCTGCGAGCCATGCGCCCGGACCACGGATTGCTTCGCCAACTGCCGGTTCGCGGGGTGATCGTGACGAGCCGGGGAAGGGAATACGACTTTGTGTCGCGTTTCTTCGCGCCCGGTTCGGGCGTGGATGAAGATCCTGTGACCGGCTCCGCACATTGCGCGCTGACGCCTTACTGGGCGCCGAGACTGGGCAAAACGGAGATGCGCGCGTTTCAAGCGTCGCGGCGCGGCGGCGAGGTTCGAGTCCGCCTGGATGGAGACCGGGTGCGGCTGATTGGACAAGCGGTGACCGTCCTGGAGGGTGAATTACTCGCTTGAGTGCTCATGAGGACCCGGATGACCCGCCGCCCATTCTAGGCACCTGGCCGCGGCTCTATACCTTCGTACTTCTGTTTCTCGCCGCTCTTATCGCGCTGTTCTACGCGTTCACGCGCTATTTCTCATGACCAGCGTGTTGAGTACGCTCGATTGGGTGGTGATGCTCTGCACCCTGGCATCCATTGTGGGGTTCGGACTTTGGAAGAGTCGCGGGACGAAGACTGTGGGCGAGTATCTGCTGGCCAACCGCACCATGCCCTGGTACGCCATGGGCCTTTCCATCATGGCCACGCAGGCCGGCGCAGTTACTTTCATCTCCACGACGGGCCAGGCCTATGTGGATGGCATGCGCTTCGTGCAGTTCTACTTTGGGCTGCCGATTGCGATGGTGATCCTCTGCATCGCCGTGGTGCCCGTCTTCCACCGGACGCGCGTCTTTACCGCCTATGAATACCTCGAGCAGCGCTTCGACGCAAAGACGCGCGCGCTCGCAAGCATCATTTTCCTGATTCAACGCGGCTTAGGCGCGGGCATCACCATTTATGCGCCGGCCATTGCACTTTCGGTGATCTTCTCGTGGGATGACCGGGTCACGGTGGTGGTGATCGGACTGACTGTTATCTTCTATACCGCGACCGGCGGCATTCCGGCAGTTACCTGGACGGATGTGGTTCAGATGAGCGTGATCTTCTGCGGGTTGATCCTGGCATTAGTGATGGTGTTCCGCCTGTTACCCGCCGGTGTATCTCCGCTGGATGCGGTTTATCTGGCTGGGTCCGCGGGCAGGTTGAACGCGGTGGATACGCACTTTGACTGGAATAACCGCTATAACCTTTGGAGTGGATTGATTGGGGGCGCCTTTCTGGCCCTGGCTTACTTCGGCTGCGACCAATCCCAGGTACAGCGCTATCTGACAGGGAAGAGTATTGAGCAGAGTAAGTTGAGTCTGTTGTTCAATGCAATGGCCAAAGTTCCGATGCAGTTCTTCATCCTGTTCGTGGGCGCAATGGTGTTTGTGGTGTATCAGTTCATTGCGCCGCCCATGTTATTTCAGCCGCATGCCATGGAAGTGCTGCGAGGTACGCCAGGGTTCGCGGCGGTGTCGAGCGATTATGACCACGCATTTGCCAGCCGCAAGAACGCGGCGTACGCGATTCTGGATGCGCGCCACAAGGGGAACGGAGCGGCGCTCGAACGCGAGAAGGCGAACTATGCGGAGGCGCAGGGGCACCTGCTGGCCGCGCGTGGACAGGGCGTCGAGCTTTATGAGAAGGCCGCGAACCTGCACGGATTCAATGACGCGAATTACGTGTTTCTCACTTTCGTGACGCATTATCTGCCGGTCGGTGTGATTGGTCTGATCATCGCCGTGATCTTTTCGGCGGCGATGTCGGCCAGTTCCGGCGAGGTGAATTCTCTGGCGACAGTGACGGTGATCGATATTTACAAGCGGCATATCAAGCCGGTAGCAACCGATGGGCACTACTTACTGGTATCGCGGCTGGCGACAGTTTTCTGGGGCGCTTATGCGATGCTGTTCGCCCAGTATGCGAGGACACTCGGCTCGCTGGTGGAAGCGGTGAATATGATTGGCTCGCTGTTTTACGGGACTTTGCTGGGAGTATTTACGCTGGCGTTCTTCTTCAAGCGGGTGCGCGGAACCGGGGCGTTCTGGGGCATGTTGTTGGGTGAAGCGGCAATTCTGGCGGTGGCCCGGTTTACCAAGGTTACATTTCTTTGGTACAACGTGATCGGCGCGGTGGTGGTGGTGATTGCGGGGTTAGTGATCAACCAATTCGAGGGCGCGCGTGAGCATTCTTAGGATTAGGCAGCTTCGGTGACGCGCATCGAGCGGGCGTCGCCTCGCTCTGACTTCACTCCACGAACTGATTTCAATCTACAGCCCCGGCATTCGCGACTTCGCGGCGTGCTGTGATCGTCGCCGGGAGGCTTTAACGGAAATTCCCCGCGCCGTTCGCTCAAGATCGCAATCTCGCCGGCCGACAAGCGGGAAGAGGTGGATCAACGCGCCTGTTGCGAATCACTTTTCCGCGGGACGCAAAATAGTAGGAGTTGCCCCGCAAGCCCCAGAATCCGGCCTCGCCTTTTTTCAAAGGAAGGAACTGGAAGCCCTTCGCCTTTCAGCAGGAGGTGTGGGACGCGTATCGCAACGGAGAATCCGGTCTGATCCACGCCGCTACCGGAACCGGCAAAACCCTGGCGGCATGGCTGGGCCCGGTGATCGAATGGATGGAAGGGGATGGTGAAGCGAACCCGCCCCTGCGCGTCCTCTGGATCACGCCGCTACGCGCCCTGGTGACGGACACCGAAAGAGCGCTTGAAGCGCCGCTCACCGCACTCGAAATTCCCTGGACGCTTTCCGCCCGCACCGGCGATACCAAGCCGTCGCTCCGCGCGAAACAAAACCGGCGTCTGCCCACGGCGCTGGTGACTACCCCGGAATCGCTGGCCTTGTTTCTCGCGAATGAAAACGCTTCGGATCGTTTCAAAGATTTGCGGATGATCGTGGTGGATGAATGGCACGAACTGCTGGGCTCGAAGCGCGGCGTGATGACCGAGTTATTGCTGGCGCGCCTGCGCCGCATCTCGCCCCACGTCCGCACCTGGGGGCTTTCGGCCACGCTTGGCAACATCGATGTCGCGATGGAAACGCTGCTTGGGAACAGGAACGGCCGGCTGGTGCGCGGACTTGTCCCGAAATCCATCGTGATCGATTCGCTCATTCCGCCCGCCATGGAACGCTTTCCCTGGGCCGGACATCTGGGCGTCAACATGCTCCCGCAAGTCATTGCGGCCATCGAGGAAGGCCGCATGACGCTGGTCTTTACCAACACCCGCTCTCAAACGGAAATCTGGTTTCAGGCGATATTGGACGCGCGTCCGGATTGGGCCGGCCTGGTCGCACTGCATCACGGTTCACTCGATCGGAAGACCCGCGATTGGGTGGAGGAAGGCCTGCGTCGAGGCACGCTGCGCTGCGTCGTCTGCACATCCAGTCTCGATCTCGGGGTCGATTTTACCCCGGTCGATCGAGTCATTCAGATCGGCAGTCCGAAGGGTGTTGCGCGCCTGCTGCAACGCGCCGGGCGCTCCGGTCACAGGCCGGGCGTTCCGAGCCGCATCACCTGCGCGCCCACGCACGCCTTCGAACTGGTGGAAGTCGCCGCCGCCCGCGATGCCTACAGGCTCAACGCCATCGAAGGCCGCGATCCGATGGTCTGTCCTCTGGATCTACTGAGCCAGCACATCGTCACCATTGCGCTCTCGGGTGGTTTCGTTGCCGACGATTTGCTTGCCGAGATTCGGTCCACCTATGCGTACCGGCGCCTCACGGACGCGGAATGGGCATGGACGCTTGACTTCGTTTCGCGCGGCGGAGAAGCGCTGCGCGCCTATCCCGAATACTCAAGGCTGGTCTTTCACGAAGGCATGTATCGCGTGATGGATAAGCAGATTGCCCGCCGCCACATCTTGAGCATCGGCACCATTACCGGGGACGCTACCATTGATGTCCGCTATCTCACTGGAGGTCGGCTTGGCTCGGTGGAAGAGACGTTTATTGCGCGGCTGCGTTCCGGCGACCGGTTCGTGTTTGCGGGTAAGACCCTTGAATTCGTTCGCGTGCGCGATATGACCGCGTGGGTTCGCAAGTCGCGCAAGACGGGCGGGGAAATCCCGCGTTGGGATGGCAGCCGGATGGCGCTCTCCAGCGAACTCGCGCGCGCCGTGCGGGCACGCCTGGAAGCCGCGCGCAACGGCATTTTTCTTGACGCGGAAATGCAGGCAGTGCGCCCTGTGCTGGAAGCGCAGGCCGACATCTCCGCCATCCCCGCGCTCGACGAGTTCCTTATCGAGCGCGTCCAAACCGGCGAAGGACATCACCTTTTCCTCTATCCGTTCGAAGGGCGGCTGGTGCATGAAGGGATCGCGGCTCTGGTGGCCTACCGCATTTCGCGCCTTCGTGCCATCACGTTCTCGATGGCTTTTAACGATTATGGGTTTGAGCTGCTGACGGCGGAGCCCGCGCCCCTCGAAGAAGCGCTCGCGGCCGGGTTGCTCTCGCCCACCAACCTCGCGCAGGATATTCCGGCGAGCCTGAACGCCGCTGAAATGGCGCGCCGCCAGTTCCGCGAAATTGCGCGCGTCGCCGGACTCACGTTCAGCGGCTATCCTGGCCAAAACAAAACCGTGCGCCAGATTCAGGCGTCCAGCAGCCTGCTGTTCGACGTATTTATGCAATATGATCGCGGTAACCTGCTGGTGGATCAGGCGCACCGTGAAGTGCTGGAGCGCCAGCTTGAACAGAGCCGGATGGGCCGGACGCTGGAACGCCTGGCTTCCTCAAAGATACGCATCCTGGATATTCGCCGGCCCTCTCCCCTGGCATTTCCTTTGCTGATCGACCGTACGCGCAGCCGCGTCAGCTCGGAAAAACTGGCCGATCGGGTGCGCCGCATGACGGCGCAATTTGAAGCATGAACGCGCTGCCTTTAACCATCGCCGGAGAGCGCCTGCTGCTCTATCCTGAACGCGCCGCCTACTGGCCCGCGCGACGGACTCTGGTGATCACAGACACGCATTGGGGCAAGGCCGCGACCATGCGCGCCGCGGCGATTCCCATTCCAGGAGGCAGCACCCGCGAAAGCCTCAACCGGTTGACGCAGTTGATCGAGCGCACCACCGCGCGCCGGCTGGTGATGCTGGGCGATTCCATTCATGCGCGCAGCGGGCGTTCGCCGCAAACGCTGGCCGAGATCGCGACGTGGCGCGGCCGCCATGCCACGCTCGACCTCGTGTTGATCCGCGGGAACCATGACCAATCCGCCGGCGACCCTCCCGCGGAACTCGGCATCCACTGCTTCGATGCGCCACTGGTGGACGGGCCTTTCGTCTACCGGCACTGGCCCAAGGGTTCGGAGGAAGGCTACACGCTTTCGGGTCACCTGCATCCCGCCATCCGGCTTCACGGCCGCGCCGCGGAATCGGCGAAACTCGCGTGCTTCTGGTTCGGTCCGTCAGTGGGCGTGCTGCCGGCGTTCGGCGGCCTGACGGGAACGGCCATCATCCGGCCCAATCCAGGCGACCGGATTTGCGCCATTGCGGGCGATGAGGTGATTCCCATCAGGTATTGACAGGGCGCGGGAACTCCTCGATGTGGGCCTCGCCCTTGCGCCCGAAGTAAATCACTTTCCTGCCCGCGAGGAATGCCCAATAGGCGATAACGCCGGCGGCGGTGGCTTGCTTCATGAACTCCGGATAACGAATCGCGTCGGTTTGTGCTCCGCGTATGGCCGCGATAATGCCGGCGAGCGAGAAATCGCTAGCGACGGAGTTGAGCGCCAGGGTCATTGATTGTGTGTGNNCGGGGAAGATCAATTTGCCTGCCTGTGTCTCGGTCATTACTTCGTGAATAATTGGGTGTTCATCGGTTCTCCTTTCAGTCTTTGGGGTGGAGTCCGCGCGGCCTTAAACTCCGCGCGGATAGCAACCCAGGACGCGGTGAAAATCGGCCAACTCAGCCAGATGCGCGATGGCGTTCTTCGCGCTCGCGTCTCTGGCATCGCCCAGAAAATCAAGATAGAAGAGATACTCCCACGGTTTGCCGCGCAGCGGCCGCGATTCAATCTTCGTGAGTGACAGATCCCGCAGAGCAAACGCGCCCAAGGCCCGGAAAATTGCGCCGGGTTGGTTTTTGGTCGTAAACACCAACGACGTCTTCCAACCGTCCGCCTTCACCGAGGCCAAGCGCTTCCGCGCTTCGCGTTCCCGCAGCAGCAGAACAAACCGCGTGAAGTTCTGGTGGTCATCCTCAATTCCGCGTTTCAGAATGCGCGCCCCATACTGCACGGCTGCCGCCGACGACGCGATCGCCGCAGCGTCCGGCGGCCGCTGTTCCATGAGCATCTTCACGCTGCCGGCCGTATCGTAGAAAGGCGCTTTCTCCACCTCCGGGTGGGCGGCAAAGAAGTCGAGGCACTGGTTCAGCGCCACCGGATGAGAGAAGACCCGGCGAACTTTCTTGAACGAAACCCCCGGAGCCGCAATCAGGTTGTGAACAATTCGCACCTGTGTTTCGGCCACAATCACCAACTGGTTTTGAAGCAGGTTGTCGTAGTTTTCATGGATCGACCCATGCAGCGTATTCTCAACGGGAATCACCGCCGCCGAAGCCTTCCCGGATGAAACCCTCTCAAATACATCCACGAAGCGCTGGCAAGGCGCCATCCCGGCATCGGGCCCGCACAACTGGCGCGCGGCCACTTCGCTGAACGCGCCCAGTTCGCCCTGAAAGGCGACCGTTAAGACTTTTGGGGTCCGTCCCACCGTTTTGCTCCTTCCTCGGGAAGACCCAGCAGATCCAGCACGCGCTCAATCGTATGGTTGACCAGGTCGTCGATGGTTTGAGGATTCGTGTAAAACCCGGGGATGGGGGGCGCGATAATGGCCCCCATCTCGGTTAACTGCACCATGGCCCTGAGATGGCCGAGATGAAACGGCGTTTCCCGGACCATCAGAATCAGCTTGCGGCGCTCTTTCAGCATGACGTCCGCCGCCCTGGTAAGAAGCGTGTCGGAGATGCCGTAGGCAATGGCGCACATGGTGTGCATGGAGCACGGCGCCACCACCATTCCGTCGCTCCGAAACGAGCCGCTGGCCAGGCGAGAGGCAATGTCTTCAGGAGGATAGGAGAAATCGGCGAGAGCCTTCAAATCGGCCGCACGCTGTCCGGTTTCGAGGAACAGAGTTTTCTCTCCGGACCGGGAAAGTACTAGGTGAATCTCGGTATCCCCGCGCTTGCGCAATTTTTCGAGCAGACGGACGCCGTAGATTGAGCCACTTGCGCCGGACAGTGCGACGATGATCTTCAATTGGTACCGCCGGGGGAGGTTTCCCGTTCTGAAAATGGAACAACTCTTAGAAAAGAGCTGAAACAATCTTCTAAAGATGGCGTTATACTCATAGGTACGTCACACGCTCTCCATTCCGAAAAAAGGGCAATTGGCAGCCGCAAGACCTCGCTTGGGAATCTTTCGGCGGACCTGCAAGGTCTCGACCCGGTGGAATCCGGCCACAGGCTGGAGCCCGGGCAGCGGCTGAAGAGAGTTCGCGAGCGGCTCCAGTTGCGGTATCGCGACGTAGAAGAAGCCAGCATCAATATCGCGAAGCGGCACCGCAATGATGAGTTCATCATGCAATTGAGCCGGCTCTCGGATATTGAGAATAAAGGGACCGTTCCATCGATTTTCCGTCTCTATTCACTGTGTACCATCTACCGGCTTGATATTAACGAAGTCATCGACTGGTACGGCGTGAACGTGGCCCAGCAGGGCCCGGATGCGGCGGCCATCTCGATCGAGAATACACACATTATCGGATTCAGCGCCGGCATGCATGGCGACGTGGAAGTTCCACTGTCCCTCGACCCTGGTTTGGATCCTCGCAAGACGAGCTATTTGAGTTCGCTCATCCAGAAGTGGGGCCGGCTTCCGCTTTCGCTGCTCGCGAGTATGGATCTGGAACGGCATCGTTACGCTTTCATCGGCTCAGAGGACTGGAGCATGTATCCCATGATCCAACCCGGCTCGCTCGTGATGATCGACGACACGCAGCGAAAAGTGGTCAACAGCGGCTGGCAAAGTGAATTTGAACGGCCCATCTACTTCTTCGAGCATCAGAACGGCTACTCGTGCAGTTGGTGCACCATTATGGACAACCAGCTGGTGCTGCAGCCGCACCCGGCATCCCTGTGCAACCCGGAAGTATTCCGCTTCCCCGGCGAGATCGAAGTGCTTGGTCAGGTGACCGGCATCGCTATGCATCTGGATCCGTCAAAACGACGCCCATCTCGCGCCTGAGCAGCTCCAGCAGAATATCCAGATCGCTGAGGAAAAGCGCGCGCTCGGCGGAACGCGTTGTTTCCGGAATCCACGTTGGAAACGGCTTCACGCGAATCCAGCTTTTCACAATTTCCTCCCCCGGTTCCTCGCGCTGCGAAAGATAGGCTGACAATTCGCGTTTCTGCGCTTCGAGGGAGAATGAAACCCAGTCGGCGAAGGCGGCCTCATGGCTCTGAAGTAGTGTGAAATGAGAGGTTTCCACCCCCATCCTTAAACCTAAACCGTGATGTTCATAGCGGCCGGTATGCTGGTTTCTGAGTGAGGAAAGATACTCCAGCCGGCCGAAAACCGTATCGATTTTCGAAAGCGTCTGGCGCCACAAATATTCCGCATTGCGATCAATGGACATAGGAAATTCTGTTCCGATTTCGGAACGCTAGAGATTCTTGAGCAGGAGTCGTGCCTCTTGAAAGTGAGGAAACAACTTCTCTTCCGCCTTGAACTCCTTGGTGTGAACGCATCGACGGGTTCCGGAATGCTCCACAGGATGCCGTAAATGCAGCATTTCATGAAACATCACATAATCGAGTGCCAGCCGCGAAATGTGCGATTGATCGAAGACGCGGCTGATGATGATGGTGTTGTGGCTGGGATCGAAGTGTCCGAGGCGCGTGCGGGACCGAACAAGGCTCCAACCAATAGCGGGACGGGCCATGAGTCCATGGAAATGCAGGGAATTGAGAGCCTCGAATACTTCGACAAGGTCATAGAAATCGCCCTGGGGACCGCGGCACAGTTTGCGCCCACGCTGCTGCCGGACCAATTGCGCGCGGTTACGCATGTCGCGACGGTTCAGAAAAAGCCGGTATCTGGTCTCGAATGCGGGGGGCGCCTTCCTTCGAAACAGCTTGGCGAGAAGGATAAAGGCCAGGGCTTCCGTGATTGGCGCGGGCGCCGCGGCTAGTAGATCGGTGATGCGGACCAGCAGGCAGCCGTTGTTCAACCGGATGAAGCTGTTGGCATTGGCGAATTTTTCAAAGCGGATTTTGACAGGCGGCGGAACCGATCGCGGTTTCAGAACGCGGTAGACTCGCTGGTAGATCTCTTCCGGCGTTTCAAAGAGCACCGCGCTCGACCAACCGCTGTCGGAAGGAAGTTTTCCGGGTGAAGTCAGGCAGAAGGACTCGCTGGTTTGCATCCGGTTGCATTCAATATATCAAGACCGTTACGTTTCGTCACTCATGAGAGCTTGCCAACCCATAATTACCGCGCTGGGATGTTACGCGCCGCCCCAAGTCCTGACCAATTTCGATCTGGAGAAGATCGTCAGCACCAACAATGACTGGATCGTGGAACGCACAGGGATCTCCGAGCGGCACATCGCCGGCGCGGGGATGGCCACTTCCGACATGGCCGTGCTGGCGGCCCGCGCCGCGCTGGAGCAGCGCGGCCTCTCCCCGGATGACATCGATGTCATCATTATTTGCACCGTGACCCCGGACATGCTGTTCCCGGCCACGGCATGCCTGGTGCAGGATCAACTGGGCGCGAAAAAGGCCTGGGGATTCGATTTGAGCGCGGCCTGTTCCGGGTTCATCTACGGCTTGCAGACCGGGGCGGCGCTGGTGAAATCCGGCGCGCACCGCCGCGTCCTGGTAATCGGCGCGGACACGATGAGCCGCATTCTGGACTACACGGACCGCTCGACTTGTATTCTATTCGGCGACGGCGCGGGCGCCATGATCATTGAAGCGGGAACGCCTGAGGACTCCGGACTGGGATTCATCGATTTCGTGGGAGAGATCGACGGGTCGGGGGGCGATTTTCTCAAAATGCCCGCGGGCGGCAGCCGGATGCCCGCTTCCGCTGAGACGGTGGAAGGGCGGCAGCATTTTGTGAAGCAACAGGGCCAGCAGGTTTTCAAGTACGCCGTGCGACAGATGTTCGATCTTTGCGAAACGGTGCTGTCGCGCAACGGATTCACGCCGAAAGATGTCGCGCTGATGATCCCGCACCAGGCGAATCGGCGAATCATCGACGCTACCGGCGAACGCTTGGGACTGCGGCCGGATCAAGTGGTGATCGATATCGGCAAGTACGGCAACACGACAGCAGCCACACTCCCTCTGGCCGCGCGCGATGCGATCGCGGACGGCCGCCTGAAAAAGGGCGACCTGGTGATGTTCGCGACCGTAGGGGCGGGTTACACGTCGGGCGCCGCGCTGTGGCGCTGGGCGTATTGAGGGCCGCAGGTTCTCTCCTCAGACACTTGGTTGACGGAAGCGCCGGCGGGGACGAACATGCCTGGTTTCTCGGCCTTCCTCTGTGTCCACTTGATCTGCTGCCGTTGATAGCGCTGTTGGTAGAACTCTTAGTCCGGTGTTCTCGGGGAATGTTCAGCCACGTCTGCGCCAAGCGATGTTTCCGAGGATATGAAGGCGGGAAAGTGGGAACCGCCGATAAAGCGATGCTGTTCTCTGTTTTGTTTGATTTTCAGGTATCAAAAACAAGTTCTCGGGCGGTTTTTCGACGCAGGGTGCCCCGGCGCAGTACAATTTTGGCAGCCGGTGCGGAACTCTCGGGTTCATAATGAAAGGCACGCAACTGAAACGTTCAGAGAAAGAAGGCCGTGATGAACCGGTACTCAAGATCACTAAAGCCGTGGAATTGGGGGAGAGCTTTCGCCCTCGCGCTCTTGGTCGCTTCGGCGCACGTTACGCTTTCGGGCCAAACCTTCAAGACCGTACTCTCGTTTAATGGCAGTACCGGCAACCTTTCCTTCGCTCCACTCGTGCAGGGCACGAACGGGAGCTTGTATGGGACTTCGGAACTTGGTGGCTTCGATGGAGGGGGCAACATCTTCCAGCTCAATGGCCAAGGAGCCACGGCATATAGCTTGTGTTCCCAAGGTCAATGTACGGGGATAGATCCCATCGCCGGCCTGGTCCAGGCGAGAAATGGTGACTTCTACGGTACTACCGAATACGGCGGGACCAACGATGATGGCACAGTATTCAGGATGACCCCGGGTGGAACCTTCACGTCCGTGCACAGCTTCGATACCGCGACAGACGGGACGGACCCTGTCGGGCTGATCGCGACCTCCAGCGGGGAACTTTATGGTGTCACCCAGAGCGGCGGTAGCAACGGAGCCGGCACCTTCTTCAGAATTTCCCCAAGTGGCGACTTCAAAACTCTTTATAACTTTTGTTCCAAAACCAACTGCCTTGACGGCATGGTACCGGCAGGAGTCGTCCAGGGTACCGACGGCAATTTTTACGGAACTACTAACTACGGAGGGAANNGGATGCGAAGATGGGGCGCTTCCGATTTCAGGAGTGATACAGGCCTCTGATGGCACACTCTACGGAACGACGAAAACCGGGGGATCGGCGAACTTCGGAACCGTCTTCAAAGTTACGTTGAGCGGAACCTTGACGACCCTTCACAGCTTCTGCGCACAGAGCCAATGCCCCGACGGCATATATCCCAGAGCGGGTCTCCTCCATGCAACGGACGGAAACTTCTACGG
>PLFE01000042.1:3456-5403 GCA_003136675.1 Bryobacterales bacterium | reverse complement strand
GTGCCCGCTAGTTCCGTGATAACAACAACTGTGCCACCGGGCGCAACAACCGGGAAGATTGAAGTATTAACGCCAGTGGGCGCTTTGTCGAGTAATACTTCTTTTATCGTGCAGCCTTAAGCCTCAACCCGCAGTCCAAACCCGGTAGACGTTAACGGCCGACGCAAAAGCTTACCGTGGCGGCGGTCACGTCGCTCGGGCAGGCCCCCGAGAGCGCGCTACTAGATCTTCAACTCCGGCGATCTCACCCAACCTCGTCCTTAATGACAGCCGGCCTTCTTGATGGCCCACGCGGCACCACCGTCGGGTGGCAGAATTCGGAGCGCCTCCGTGGCTGCGAGGCTAAATCACGGAATTGCTTCTGAAATCAGAGGGTGCATAGGATTCGCCCCGGCGCAGTACAATTTAAGCAGCCGGTGCGGAACTCTCGGGTTTACAAAAAAAAGCACGCACTGGAATGCCCAGAGAAAGAAGGCCCTTATGAGCCGATACTTAAGATCATTGAAGCCGTGGAATTGGGGGAGATCTCGCGCACTTGCGCTCTTGTTCACTTCGGCGCACGTTATTCTTCCGGGCCAAACCTTCAAGACCGTGCTCAACTTCACTGGCCCTAACGGCGGCGAGTTCCCGTTCGCGCCACTCGTGCAGGGCACGAACGGGAGCTTGTATGGGACTACGGAACTTGGGGGCTTCGCTGGAGAGGGTAACGTCTTCCAGCTCAACGGCCAAGGAGCAACGGTATATAGCTTGTGTTCCCAAAATCAATGCACGGGGATAGATCCCATCGCCGGTCTGGTCCAGGGGCGCAATGGTGACTTCTTCGGAACCACCGAATACGGCGGGACCGACTACGATGGCACAGTATTCAAGATGACTCCGGGTGGCGCCTTCACATCCCTGCACAGCTTCGATACCACAACAGACGGGACGGACCCAGTCGGCCTGATTGCGACTTCCAGCGGGGAGCTCTACGGTGTCACCCAGAGCGGCGGCAGCAACGGAGCCGGCACTCTCTTCAGAATTTCCTTAAGTGGCGACTTCAAAACTATTTATAACTTTTGTTCCAAAACCAACTGCCTTGACGGCATGGTACCGGCAGGAGTCGTCCAAGGTACCGACGGTAATTTTTACGGAACGACTAACTACGGAGGGAATATTAGTTGCGGTGGTCCCTCTGGGTGCGGGACAGTTTTCAGAATCACCCCTAGTGGCAACCTGACAACGATTTACACCTTTTGCCCCCAAACTGGATGCGAAGATGGGGCGCTTCCGATTTCAGGAGTGATACAGGCCTCTGATGGCGCCCTCTACGGAACAACGAAAACCGGGGGATCGGCGAACTTCGGAACCGTCTTCAAAGTTACACTGAGCGGAACCTTGACGACTCTGCACAGCTTCTGCGCACAGAGCCAATGCCCGGACGGCATATATCCAGAGGCGGGCCTCCTCCATGCAACGGACGGAAACTTCTACGGCACGACCTCCAGCGCGGGGCTCGGCTTCGGCACTATTTTCAGAATCACCCCGAGTGGTAATCTGACGACGCTGCATTCCTTCTCTTATCCCGATGGGGAAAATCCGATGGCGCAACTAATCGAGGCAACAAATGGAGTTCTCTACGGCACCACGGTCAATGGCGGAGTGGCCGGCGGAGGGACCGTGTTTAGCCTGTCGCTAAATTTTTCGCCATTCGTTGAAGCCCAAACTTCCTCCGGTAAGGTCGGGGATGTAGTCAATATCCTGGGGAACAATCTAACGGGCGCGACGAGCGTGACCTTTAACGGCACCCTGGCTGTCTTCACGGTGCCCGCTAGTTCAGTGATAACAACGACCGTGCCCCCGGGCGCAACCACCGGAAAGATTGAGGTATTAACGCCAGGGGGCGCTTTGTCGAGTAATACCTCTTTTATCGTGCAGCCTTAAACCTCAACCCGCAGTCCAAACCCG
>PLFE01000042.1:0-3362 GCA_003136675.1 Bryobacterales bacterium | reverse complement strand
ACGGAATTGCTTCTGAAATCAGACAACCACTTCTTAACTGGACACACGTCGCGCGTAATTAAATCCCAAGTTTTTCCTTGCCATTTAACACAGTTGCGATCCACTCCATACCCTTATCGACGTAATCCTGTCCCTACTTGAGCATGCGATAGACCAGTCGCGCCAAGCTGCGCGCCATCGTGGTGATTGCTTTCGGCGCGCCGAGTTGCGTACTCGAAGCGCCATACTCTGCTGCGTTGGGAGGTACAACCCCAAGCTCAGCGCTTCTTTCAGAACCCAGACCTTTCGCTGCTCGCCCCGGCTAGCCTTTGAATGCAATGAGGGTGCCGACGCACCCTTTGCGCTGGCTTAGCTGGCTAGAACACGTACCCGATGTGCGCCTCGTACGTCCGGGGCTGCACAAAGTGAGTGCCGCTGAACGTCGAAAGGAAGTTATACAGCGCCACTTTATCCGTCATATTGACCACGGAAAGCTCCACCGTTATGCGCTGTTTCTCTTTCGCATGGAGTAAGTTATCGGTGCCCACAGCTAAGTCGAAGAGGTTGCGCGGCGCGATACGCGGAGGATTTGTATCGTCGTTCTCGGCGCCGGCGGCCGGAATGTTTATCTGGGTCGCGCCACCGCCCGAGGGGCAACTGGTGATGGGGCGCGCGATGGTGGCGAAAACATTCCCGCAATAGAAGCCGATGGCGGCCTGTTCATCGCCGTCGAACGTTAACGCCGTGGCGACATCGGGTACCGCGCCGGCCACCAAACCGCTATCGAAGCGCCAGATGAACGAAAAGTATTCGCCATGGTTGGGCCGCTGATAGCGGATGCTGGTGGTTTGCTGGAACTCCTGGTCGTGATCGATCCGGAATACCCCGACGGGCAATCCCGATTGCGGGATGAGACCGCCTGTCTCCGATGGGAAGTAGCGGGCGCGGGTGTGGCCCAACGTTGTATAAGCCTGGAAGCCGTGGAAGTCCGCGGAACTGATGCGCGCATCCACGCCGTCGATTTTCGAATTGTGCCACGAGATGGGGAACGTGATGGGGGTGTTGAACAAAACATCGAAGTCGTATGCGTTGTGGGTGTATTTCCAGACGTAGTCCGCGTCCACAATCAGATACCTTCCGATGCGCTGCTGCAGGCCCGTGTTGAACTGGTTGCGCTCGCCGGGCTTCAACAGATCGGACGCCGCTGCGCCGAAGACATTTTCGGCCAGGCCGCCCGCGCCCGTGCCGCTGGAGAGAATCAGGTTCTCATTGAAAGGCGTTTCAAACGTGCGGGAGTAAGAAACTCTCAGCACCGTACCGGTGGGTTTGACCTCATAAGATAATCCGAGCCGCGGCTGTATTCCGTTGGCGGAAGAGAGGCCATTGTATTGGTCGTCCCGTAACCCGGCGTTGATGGTCCAGTGTCCCAGTGTGATCTTGTCCTGAAGATAGAAGGCGTACTGATTCACGTTTGCTTTGCCGTGGAAGTTAAAGTAGCTTCCGCCGCGCGTGAGGTCGTAGGGAATCAAGCCCGCCTGCAGGTTTGGATTCGGAACGTCGCCGGCGGCGGCGCAGGAGGATGCCGAAGTAACTCCAGGCAGAGCCAGAGGGTCGCCGCTCGCATCCACGCAGATGGCGTTGTAGAGGGGGTCGGTTACTCCCAGCGTGAAGCGCTCTTCCAGTCGCGTCTGCTGAATTTCGACGCCGAATTTCAGGTCGTGGTTCTTATACACGTGCGAGATATCGGCCTTGATTCCGTAGTTCGTCAGGAAGCGATTCTGGGTCGCAAAAACCGGGGTGTCGTCGAACGGATTGCGGCTTCCGTAGTAATCCACCTCATCGCGCCGGGCGAATGGATTCACCGTCAACAGAGTATTGGCGTTGAAGGTGTGCTGATAACCCGGAGCCACGTTCCAGGTGAGCACGCGCTGACGCTGATCCTGGGCCAGTTGATCGTAATCGTTGGGCACCTGAAACCAGTTCCGCGCGGTGAACAGATCGAGGTGGAAAAAGTCGGTGCCGTTGGGCTGGTAATCCAGCCGGTCGAAGATGCGCTCGTTGTTGCCGATGTCATGGATGGGCAGGAATTCCGGCGTGTCCAGAAAGCGTCCCGACCGCAATCCGTCCACGGCGAGAAACTCGCCAAACTTCGAGGTGCCGAATCCGAGCGACGCGTCGCCGCCATAAGTTCCAAAGGAAGACCATGTGGTATCGATGTTGCCGAACGCTTTGGCTGCGCCCAGGCCGGACCGCGTAGTTGCGTTCACCACCATGCTCGACTTATCGCCGAACTCGGCCTCGGGCGAACCGGTAATGAGTTCCATGCTCTGCAGCGCGTTGGTGGGCAACTGCGTCGAAAAGGTCTTACTCTGCTGGTCGGAGATTACCTGCCCGTCGATCACATAGCTCACCTGTGCGTGGTCCCCGGATGGATGAAAGGAACCATTGGCGTCGGCGGCTACCGCGCCGCTTGAATAAGTGATGGCGTCGCTCAAGCCGGAGCCAGGGCTCATGGTGGGAAGCTTATCGATTTCGCTGCGATCGACATCCGTGTGGGCGGAAGGATCTGTTTCCACTTGCGCGGTGGTTGCGGAGACATCCACGCTCTGATTCTCGGCAGCCACCTGAAGCACCACCGGGACAGCAACCGGCAGGCTGCTCCGCACCAATACTGCTTGCGATGCGGGGGAAAATCCAGGAGCGGTGATCTGCAATGTGTAGGTATTTGACGGAACATTCACAAAGCGGAACGCACCCGACTGATCCGATTGCGTTGTCACGCTATACGAAGTGAGCGCGTTACTCAACTCAACTTTTGCTCCACTGATGGAGGCTTGCGACGAATCGACTACCGTTCCGGTAACCGTGCCCGCGTTGCCGGATGCTTGCGGGGCTGCTTTTAATGAGATACAGGCCGCGAAAACCGCGACCAATGAAACTGATAATAAACGCATATACACTCCTCCCAAACCCTTGAAACGACTTACAGACAGTAGGTTGCGGCGAAACTCTCTTTAGAGTTGCGGAGGAGCGCGAGAACTGGCGCGGGAAACGGATCCGGAAAGAACACGCTCAGCGACAGGAGAAGCCTGCCGCCATTCCGTGCTCCCGACGACGGGGACTACGCCGACGCCCGGACTTGTGATAACCGGAATGTGGCCAGGGTGGCACAGATCGCAGCAATGCGTATCGCCGTGATCGTGCTGATGTAGCGGAGATTGAGAAATCGCCTGGGTGACGCCGATGGCAAGGAACAACAGGACGACCAACAGCTTCGCCAAGGTTTTTTGCGATCGAATTCTCACCACCAACGACATTACCGTTAGTATAGCGAGTGTCGCTTTGAGTTATGCGCCGGGTGGGGCGGGCAAGGGTCCGCGGGT
>PLFE01000077.1 GCA_003136675.1 Bryobacterales bacterium | reverse complement strand
CAAATTTTTCCTTTGCCATGATTGCTTGACTCTCCTAATAGATGCTTACTGGCTGACTTTGCCCTGCGAACGGCTCACAATGTCGTCCGCGATTCCGCGCGGCACTTCCTCATACCTTGAGAAGTGCATGGTGAAACTACCGCGCCCCTGCGTGCGCGAGCGCAATTCGGTCGCATAACCGAACATCTCGCTCAAAGGCACGCTGGCCTTAATAATCTGCGTCGTTCCACGGATCTCGGTCCCTTCCAGGTGACCGCGCCGCGAAATCAGATCGCCATTCACCGGACCCATATACTCGTCCGGCACCACCACTTCGACCGCCATCACCGGCTCCAGAAGAACAGGCTTGGCTTTCCGCGCCGCCTCTTTGAAGCAGATCGATCCGCAAATCTTGAATGCCATTTCCGAAGAATCGACATCGTGCGAGTTGCCGTCGAATACCGTTACCTTGATATCGACCAGCGGATAACCCGCCATAATGCCGCCTTCAAGGGCTTCGACAACGCCCTTTTCAATGGCCGGGATAAATTCCTTGGGAATCGCGCCGCCCGAGACGTCGTTCTCAAACTCAAAGCCGCCGCCGGGTATCGGCTCGACGCGCAGCTTGCAGCGGGCGTACTGGCCCGAACCGCCGGTCTGCTTCTTATGTGTGTAATCGTATTCCGACATCGCCCGGATGGTCTCGCGATACGCCACTTGCGGCTTGCCGACATTGGCCGCAACGCCGAATTCGCGCATCATGCGGTCCACGATGATTTCCAGGTGCAGTTCTCCCATGCCGGAAAGAATGGTCTGCCCGGTTTCCGGGTCCGTCACGACGTGGAACGTGGGATCTTCCTGGGCCAGCTTATGAATGGCCATACCCATCTTTTCCTGGTCGGCCTTGGTTTTGGGCTCGACGGCGAGCTGAATCACCGGGGTCGGGAAGATGATCGATTCCAGAATGACGGGATGCTTATCGTCGCAGATGGTATCGCCGGTCGAAACCGTTTTCAACCCCACCGCCGCGCAAATATCGCCCGCCATGATTTCCTGAATGTCTTCGCGCTTATTGGCGTGCATGCGCAGCAGGCGGCCAACGCGCTCCTTGCGTCCCTTGGCGACGTTATAAACCGATTCGCCGGCCATCATCTTGCCGGAGTAAACACGGAAGAAGGCGAGCTGACCCGCGTAAGGGTCGGTCATGATCTTGAAGATCAGCGCTGAGAACGGCTCGTCGTCATTGGCGTGCCGCGTGACAACGATGTCCTTATCATCGACATCGGTGCCTTCGACCGGGGGAATATCAAGCGGGGACGGCAGATAATCCACCACGGCATCAAGCATCGTCTGCACGCCCTTATTCTTAAAGGCCGATCCGCAGATCACTGGGAAAATCTTGAGCGCGATGGTGGCCTTACGGATACCGGCGCTGATTTCAGCTTCGGAGAGTTCCTTGCCCTCGACGTATTTCTCAAACAAAACGTCGTCGTGCTCGGAGACCGCTTCAATCATCGCGGCGCGGTATTCCGCGGCCTTCTCTTTCAAGTCTTCGGGAATCGGGACGATATCGAACTTCGCGCCCAGCGTCTCATCGCGCCAGATGCACGCCTGCATCTTGACCAGATCGACGATGCCTTTGAAATTCTCTTCCGCGCCAACTGGTATCTGGATCGGCACAGGGCGGCATTTCAAGCGATCGATAATCGTCTGAACGGAGTGATAAAAATCCGCTCCCACGCGATCCATCTTATTGATGAAGCAAATGCGCGGGACACTGTATTTGTCCGCCTGACGCCACACCGTTTCAGACTGCGGCTGCACGCCCGCCACGGCATCGAACACCGCTACTGCGCCATCGAGCACGCGAAGACTGCGCTCCACTTCGGCCGTGAAATCCACGTGGCCGGGCGTATCGATGATGTTGATCTGCATGTCCCGCCACTGGCAGGTGGTGGCGGCGGACGTGATCGTGATTCCGCGCTCCTGCTCCTGGGCCATCCAGTCCATGGTGGCTGTGCCCTCATGAACTTCGCCGATTTTGTGCGATCGCCCGGTGTAGTAGAGGATTCGTTCAGTCGTGGTGGTCTTGCCGGCGTCAATGTGCGCGGCAATCCCAATATTCCTCATCCTTTCGAGCGGTATCGTGCGGGGCATAAATTTCCTGTTGGCTCCTGGTTTCCCTTGTTCTTCTTTCGTTTATTTACCAGCGGTAATGCGCAAACGCCTTGTTGGCTTCCGCCATGCGGTGCACGTCATCGCGTTTCTTGATGGCGCCGCCGCGCAGGTTGGCGGCTTCGTTCAACTCATTGGCCAGCTTATCCGGCATGCCCTTTTCGGCGCGGCTCCGGGCGTTTTGCAGAATCCAGCGAATCGCCAGTGACGTCCGGCGGTTCTGCGGCACCTCGATCGGCACCTGGTAGTTGGCGCCACCCACGCGGCGCGTCTTCACTTCCAGCATCGGCTTGCAGTTTTCAACGGCTTTCTTGAACACCTTCAAAGGCTCGTCGCCGGCCTTTTCGCCCAGGCGCTTCATGGAATCGTAAAAAATAGTTTGCGCGGTGTTCTTCTTGCCGTCCCACATCATGGAACAGATGAATTTCTCCACCATGGTGGAACCATAAACCGGGTCCGGAAGAACTTCGCGAGTCAGAATTCGTCGTCTACGTGGCATCTGCGATTACCTGTTTACTTCTTACCTATCTACTTCTTACCTGCGGGCGCTGCGCCGGCCTTGGGGCGTTTCGCGCCGTATTTCGAACGGCTCTGTTTCCGATTGGCGACACCGGAAGTATCGAGCGCGCCGCGGACAACGTGATAGCGCACGCCCGGAAGATCCTTCACGCGGCCGCCTCGGATCAGCACGATCGAGTGCTCCTGAAGGTTGTGACCCACGCCGGGAATATAGGTGGTGACCTCAACGCCGTTCGTCAGACGCACACGCGCGACTTTACGAAGCGCGGAATTCGGCTTCTTCGGCGTGGAAGTGTAAACGCGCGTACAGACGCCACGCTTTTGCGGGCAGGCCTGCAGCGCGGGACTGGCAGTCTTCCACTTGGGAGGCTTTCGCCCATGGCGCACAAGTTGATTAAAAGTAGGCAAGAATCATTTCCTTCAAGCAAAAAGAACGAGTATCATTCACCGGACGCACTTCATCCGGCAGAGAAAACGTGAAACAGCGTGCCGGAAAAATGTCGATCCTTCAGAAACAGCGAATGGAATCGGGAACCGGACAACTGCGAGGACTTCGGACTAGCCCATGCTCAAGAACGGTGAAAACCGCCAAGTGCCTCGGGGCCGGCCCCCAGCCGGATCTCCTCAATGAAGATGGTAGCCAGGGACAGAAGAGCTTAACTCGCCAAACCCTTCTATAGTACAGCACGCGAAGAAATTGTGTCAACAATGGGAATTTCTTGATGGTGGGCTACTTTGAAAAAAGGGGCTGACACCCGTTGCCGGGTTGCTACACCGGAATCAAACGCTTGCCCGACTCGCCGAGACTTATCCGGTCATGTCTACGGGAGGACCCAGCCCCTCAGTGGCCCCATTAGAGTATAACCAAATAAACCCTGGGTAAACTCCGGGCATTCCACGCGGCTAGGAGGTGCTCTACATCCCCGAGCCGATCAGTGACACCAGCGGCCATCGCGGGCGTCACGCGTAGCGTGCGGTGAATCTTAATGACGTTGTACGCGAAATAGCCAAGTGCGATAGCCGCAATGTTCAAAGTAGCCCGCTGCCAATTCTTGCGCTCATCGCAGCTTGGACTAATATGAATGTTCTACTGACGGATGAGGAAAATCAATTGGTCCGTGGCGGCGGTTGGGCTGGCTTGCGCGATCGCCGGCGCTATGCTGCCAGAGGTCCACTTCATGACCTTTGCGGCCGCGCAGGAAGTCCTCACGGCCTTCGGTCGCACGGAAGACGCGCCCGCCTGGGATGCCTGGGTCCGGACCGAAGACCGCGAAGTCAGGGCGCGGATTGAACGCGGCGTAGAGGATTCCATCAGCAACCTCGTCCTCTATGGAACCTCGTTTACCGCTTTGCCCCGCGTAGCTTCGGCCGAAGTGGCGGCGGATTCGTCCGGCGAACTCGTGGCTTCGGCCCGTGCCCGGGTGCGGGCGGCGGCCGCCGCGCTGCCCATCCCCGGTTCGAACGAGCGGTTGCAGTTTGCGCGCGATTTCCTCTTGCGGCGCGGAGTTCAGCCAAAGGAGATGGATGCGGTCCTGGCGGCGAATCTCTCGCGGTTCTCACTGGAGCAGCGCGGCTACCAGGAGAAACTGAAATCGGCCCATCAGTCCGGCGATCCCGCTGCGGCGCGTCTGGTTGGAGCCACCCTGTTCGACCGGCGCGGCCTCTCGGTGGACACTTCCCTGCTGCCGAATTTCGCCCTCGAAGACAGTCTGCAGGCGATGCTGCGGAAGGGCGCGATCGCCCGAGACAGTGTCCGGACCATCGCCGTGATCGGTCCGGGTCTGGACTTTACCGACAAGCGCGACGGCTACGACTTTTATCCCCTGCAAACCATCCAGCCCTTTGCGGTGATGGAAGCCGCGGCCCGGCTCGGTCTGGGGAAACTCGGTGACATCCGGGTGGTCACATTCGATTTGAATCCGGCTGTGAATGCCCACTTGCGAAGCATGGCGAAACGCGCCCAGGCGGGCACACCCTACGTGCTGCAATTGCCACTTGACGACGCAGGCGACTGGACGCCACAGGCCACCGCCTACTGGGAGCATTTTGGGGAACTCATCGGCAAGCCCGCCCCGCCCGCAGCGGCGCCCAAAGGCCTCCGCGTGCGCGCCGTCGCCGTCAATCCGAAGTTTGCGTCGCTCATTGAACCGGTGGACCTGAATGTGGTCGCCCAGGTCTTCGACGGCGGCAAGTTCGATCTGGTGATCGCGACCAATATTCTGGTGTACTACGACCGCTTCCAGCAGGCGCTGGCCATGGAAAGCATCGCGCGGATGTTGAACCATGGTGGCGTTTTCCTCTCGAATACGGTTCTGCCCGCCCAAAAGCCGGAGGCATTGGAGTATCTCGGACGCCGGAGCGTGAGTTACAGCGCGTTAGGGGCTTATGGAGACGACATTGTGGTTTACCGCCGGCGATGACGCAAAATTACTTTCGCGCGGTACAAACAAAGCTCGACGCCGCATTACTGTCTCCACTTTCCTGATACTTCGCCACTTCCGGATACGGGCAAAGCGGTCGAGTCATCACGACCTTTGACGGCCGTCCCGCCCACTTGGTCGCCACGATGCGGCCTGGCGCGGTTCCCGCTTCCACCCACCGCTCCAGGGCCCCATATGCCCCGCCCTGCTCCGTCAACGTTCCAAACTGGCCAAGGAAAGTCGCGCCCGGACCGCCAATGCAATGCTGCATCCCCGGAACCATATAGAGCCGCACGAAGCTAGCCGTGTTCTCCGGACCCATCTTCGAAACCACGCTTTCGTAGTAACGAACCGTGCTCAGCGCTGGGATAGCCGGATCGTTCCACCCGTGATACAGGATGAGCTTGCCGCCGCGAGCCTGGAACCGGCTGAGATCCGCATCGGTCGCATTCAGCGTTCGCGCGGTCTTTTCATCCGCCGCCCGCAGAGCCGCTCCCGCATCCGCCGTAAATGGATTCCACGCCGGGTCGTCAAAAACCACGTACCGGAAGTAATTCTGTACGAAAGCGTAGCCCAAGCCATCTCCTGGTGCGCTGCCCAACACCCATGTCCCCCATCCGCCCGATCCCCCCTCGGCGCCCGGCATCAGCCCCGGAAAGCCCGCGGCGCCGGCATACAAACTCTTCAAATATTCCACTTGCGGCGCAGTCAGGCAGTTACGCGTTTCCGGACCCTTGCACAACAGCACCGCAGGATCGAAGTGGCAATCCCGCGGATCGTTGATGATTCCGTCCTTCACCCCATCCTGCGCATCGCACGCGGCATTCACGGCCGCGCTGATCGCGGGTACTTTGATGTCCGAGATATAAGCCGCCGGATTCCTCAGAATCCGCGCCCGCGGAACGCCGGACGCTACCAGGTGCGTCCAAAAATACGCCGGAGCGCCCGCCAGCACGCCATCGAAATCCTCCGGAAAGCGCTCCACTTCCACCAAAGCCTCGCGCCCGCCATCGGAACAGCTGTCGAAATAAGAGTGCTCCAGCGGGTGGCTATAGAACGCCTTCACCAGCGTTTTCGCATTCTCCGTCGTCAGGTGCAACCCGCGATACCCGAAATCCGCCACCTTTTCGGGATGCCGGTAAGCCCAACTCGCATCCACCGAATCGCCTTCGTGCCCCGTATCGGTAGCCGCCGTCGCGTAGCCTCGCTTCAGCACATCGGCCATCTGGTTGAAATCGATCTCGCCCGCGAAGCCGCCGTTGCCGACTCCCAGATATTTGTTATTCCAACCCGCCGACGGCAGCCACACCTCGAACCGGATATACGAATCTGTCGTGGGCTGAATCACTCCGGCCACACGGCAGAAAGCCGGCAGACCCTCGATCGCATCGCCATACGCGGTGGTGAACTTACCTGGCGCAACCATCTGCGCGGTCAACGTCGTGTGCGGTAGGGCCACGTGCTCCAGGGACTCACATTCGCCGGCCGCGGCCGGAATCGATAGCATCGGTAAACTCAATACGACAATAGAAAGAATCCTGAAATTTGGCATGGTCATCCTCCGATNNATCACGGCCAGAAAATAAGAATCGACTCAACGTTCGCAATCACTTACCGCAAAACTCACGGTTCCTGCATGAATCCCATGCTACTGCTAAGGCAGGGAAGCAACGCTTATGAATATTCCAGAACAAGATCTGCTGCAATCCATTTCCGACGCACAGATTACGCGAGGCGCAACTCGCCTCCGCCTGATCACGGGGCGCCGGGAAATTGGCTTGATCGCCTTCAAGAGCAAATTCACGGGGCAAAGCATTCTTTTCACGCCGCAAGACCTTGCGGAATATGTATCTCTCGGCGCACGAACCTTTACAGAGATGCGTCCCAACAGCTTTCTCGAGACCCAGATGGTCCAACACATGGTCGATTACATCTGGCGTCTCGATCGTTACAAACAGATCCAGCAGAATCTTCAGTCCCCGAAAGACGTTGCTACCATGGCGCGCATTCAGAGAAGAATTCAGCGTAGCCTCAAGATGTGCGCGTCTGGGATCGCGCGATTGAAGGAGCGCCCGAATCGGGACCAGTCTGAAAACCAGGTCAGAGCCTGCGAAGCCAGCCAGTGGTACAGCGAACTTGCCGAACTCGCGGAGCGTGTAGCCCCGGCGCGCAGCGAACTCGAGCGGAAGTCAGTCGTAAAAACAAGCGGGCAGCTCCGGCTGGTTGAACCGCTCAGCCCGGAATCCATCGAAACCCTCGCCGAAGCCTACCGCAAAGGCTTACTCACCGGCACCGAACGTACCCTGTTCACAAAAATCTAAACTCGCTGCAAGTTTTCTCCTTCAAACGTCGCTTACAAGCCGAAGAAGGAGCTTATTCATGAATCTCAAAAGACTACTGCCGCTGGCGATTGCCCCGGCATTCCTGTGCGCCGCGGCGAACGCGTCCACCATTTTCAATTTCGATAACGTGACCCTGGGCACGGAAACGAACTTCACCAACACAGTTAACGGCCTCTCCGCCACTTTTTCGAGCTCGGCTGACCCCGGAGGATTCGTCGTGTTCCCCAGCATCTTCGCGACCCTCACCGGCAATGTTCTAGGCAATCCGGGACCGGCCGGAAAGGACAATCTCTCGCTTGACGTCAGTTTCAGCCAGGTTCTGTCGTCGCTGTCGCTGGATTTCGCTACGGCCGATTTCAACACGCCGTCGCAATTCACCGTGAGCGCTTATGACAATTCGACCTATGTCGGGTCCATCTCGGCCGCCGGAATGTTCATCACGGGATCCAAATTCCCCGAAGCCGCCATCGACTTCAGCGGCGCCGCTTTCAACAACGTTGTGATTTCTTCCACCGCGCCGGACTTCGCTGTCGACAACCTGAATGCCACCGTAGCGCCGGAGCCCTCCGCATGGGTTCTGCTCACGGCCGGCCTGCTACTGATGGGCATTTCGTCCCTGCGGCGCAAATCGATCCGCCAGTCGCTCAAGTCCGCCGCCCTCACAACGGTTTCTTTGATGGCCACGCTCGCGGGCACGCTGGCCTCAGCGCAAACCACCCAAAGTATCTTCCCGCTGCTGCCGCCATCGGTCTCCACCGTGCCCTCCAATGGGGACGTAAACCCTTACGGAGTTGTGATCGCACCGAAGACCGTCGCCATGGGCGCTCTCCAACCGGGCGACATCCTGGTTTCAAACTTTAATAACTCGAATAATCTGCAAGGCACCGGCAGCACGGTAGTTCGCGTCGACATGTCCGGCAATGTAACTACTTTCTTCACCGCACCCGCCAACCAGAGTGGGCTCAGCGCCGCCATCGGCGTGCTTTCCGACGGCGTCGTGCTCGTCGGAAACCTGCCCACCGCCGACGGCACTTCGGCAACCGCGCAACCGGGTAGGCTGGCCGTATTGAATGGCAGCGGACAATTCCTCGGCACCTTCGGCAATTCAAATACCGTCGACGGCCCCTGGGGCATGGCCATTGCCGACAACGGGAACGGCGTCTCCGGGACGGCCCACGTATTTCTTTCCAACGTACTCAGCGGCGTCGTCTCACGAATTGACATCACCTATACGGCGACTTCGCTCAGCGCCACCGATCTCGTTCTCGCCAGCGGCTTCAATCACCGGTCCGATCCGGCCGCGCTGGAACTTGGTCCTGCCGGCCTCGTCTATAGCGCGACGAACGATACCCTCTACGTCACGTCTTCAGTGGATAACGCGGTTTATGAAATCCCTACCGCAACTCAGCCGCACAGCACCCCGGTCGCTGCCACGCTCTTCTTCCAGGACTCCACGCATCTCCATGGACCCCTGGACATCGGCATCATCCCGGACGGCCACTTCCTCATCGCCAATAGCGACGGTTCGAATGTCGATCCGAACCAGCCGAGCGAGCTTGTCGAGTACAGCGCCACGGGCCAGTTCCTGAACCAGATGTCGGTCGACCCCAACAACGGCGGCGCATTCGGCCTGGCGTCCAGCACCATCGGCTGGGGAACCATCCGGCTCGTCGCCGTAGATGACAACAGCAATCGATTAAATATCTGGACCACGGTGGTCCCGTAGTCGATCTAATGCGCCGCGGGAGCCGCACCACCCGGTTTCCCGCGGCGCATCAGCAGCACAAAAGGAATCAGCATCGCCACCAGGATACTCATGTACGAAAGCACATCCACATAGGCCATCGCCGAAGCTTGACCTTCAATCATCTGGTAGACGCGCGCGTAGGCCTGCTGCGTTGCCAGACCGGGTCCGCTGCCCCCATGCCGGTAAGTGGAGGAGAACCCGTTCACCATTTGATCGAAGGCCGCGGAACCGGGAATCGCGTGTGATGCCAGATAACTTGTATGTTTCTGACCTTGCCTCGTGAGTAGCGTAGTGATCATGGCGATGCCGATACTTCCACCGATGTTACGCACGAACGCGTTCATGCCGGACACCTGATTATTCTGCTCGCGCGCCACCCCGACATACGCGAGGGTATTCGAAGGCAGAAAGATGAACGGTAGACTCACGGCCTGCAAGGTTCGCATCATAAAGGCGGTGTGAAAGTCCAGGCCCAGGGTCCAATGCGTGGTCATGAAGTAGAGCGACGAAGCGGTTCCAGCGAATCCGCACGCCATCATCAGACGCGGATCCATCCTCGAAACCAGCATCCCCGAAACCGGCATCATCACCAGCATGGCCAATCCCCCGCCCGCCAGCGCCTCGCCGGCCTTCACCGCCGGATAGCCCAACAGCACTTCCAGAAACTGGGGAATAATCACGGTGGTCCCAAACAGAACCATGCCGAGCATGAACGTAAAGAACATAGCGACCGCAAAATTGCGCTTCTTGAACAGCTTCACGTTGACGATGGGAAAAGGATGCCGCGCCTCCCAGAAAATCCAGACCGTCAATGAAGTGATGGCCACCACAACGAATGTAGTGATCCACCATGCTGAGAACCAATCCGCTTCCTGACCTTTATCGAGAACCACCTGGAGGCAGCCCACGGCAACTGTGATCAGCGCCAGACCAATGTAATCCACCTTGATGCCGGATGCCTTCTTGCGGACTTCCGTCAGGTACGGCGGATCTTCCACCAGCCGGTGTGTGAGGAACAAGGACGCGATGGCCACCGGGACGTTGATATAGAAGATCCATCGCCAACTGAAGTTATCGGTAATCCATCCGCCAATGGTGGGTCCGATCGCGGGAGCCACAACCACAGCCATGCCGTAGACCGCGAACGCCATTCCTCGTTGCGCCGGCGTAAAGGTATCGGCCAGAATGGCTTGCTCGCTGGGCGCGAGTCCGCCGCCGCCCACGCCCTGAAGAATGCGGAACAGGATCAACATTCCCAACGTGGGAGCGGCGCCGCACAACACGCTGCTCAATCCAAAAATGGCCACGCAGCTCATATAGAATCGTTTGCGGCCCAACACCGTCGCAAGCCACGCGCTGATGGGCAGAATGACGGCGTTTGAAACCAGATAACTGGTCAACACCCAGGTGGATTCGTCCGGTGTCGCGCCCAGCGACCCGGCGATGTGGGGCAGCGCGACATTGGCAATGGAAGTATCCAGCACTTCCATGAACGTGGCAAGGGTGACGGTGAGGGCGATCGCCCACTGGTTGTGCTTTGGTTTCCACTCCGTCATTTAGGTTTTATCGCGCGCGCGGCCATGCAAGTGATCACTTGCATTTTCGCATGTTCCCGGCAGCAATGCGGACAGAAAGATTTCGACGCACATTTCCAGATACTTCGCGCGCGAATAGGGCTGGCGCCGCAAGTCGCGCCGCAGCGCCCCCAGAAAAATCATGCCGATGAAGGCGTCAATGGCGACGGAGAAATCCATCTTGCGCACCCGGCCTTTTCGTACCAAGCCGAGGCTTTGGGCACGTTCCAGATAAGCCTTGAAGCGCGTGCGGAAGCAATCGATCGCTTCGCTTGTGATTCGGTCGCGCAGATCCGGCTTGCCCGGCTGCGAGATCAGCGCGCGAATGAATCCCATATAGCGGCTCACGGACCGGTCGTAGGCTTTGGCGATCCGCGTGACGTCGCGCCGCAGATCCGGATTCTCCAGATCGATGCGGGCCAGCGATTCCGCCTGGTGCCGCAGCATCTCGAGCGTCACGGCGGCCACCAGATTCTGCTTGCTTTCAAATTGCCGGAAGAGCGTGACCTCATTCACGCGTGCTTCCCGAGCAATCTCTTTCGTGGTCGCCGTCAGACCATGTTCCGAAAAAACCTTAAAAGCCGCGGCCAGAACGCGCTTGTGCGTGGACATGCAAGTGCCTGCATGCATTTCTAGCACGTTTCCGGTATACTCCGCCCATGGCGACTTTGAGCGAACACAAACCCGGCGACTTCTGCTGGATGGAACTGGGCGCCACCCAACAGCCGGCCGCCAAAGCATTCTACGGGAATTTGTTCGGATGGAACGCCCAGGATAACCCTCTCGGCCCGAACGAAATCTACACCATGTTTGACTTGGACGGAAGGCCCATAGCGGGCTGCTACCGCGTCGGCCCTGGAACCCAGGTCCCGGGCATTCCCCCTCACTGGGATCTTTATATCGCGGTCGAGAGCGCTGAGGAAACGGTCCGCAGAGCGGCGGACGCGGGCGGCAAGGTGATCAAAAGCCCGTTCGACGTATTTGTCTACGGCCGCATGGCCGTGATTCAGGATCCCACCGGCGCCACCGCCAGAAACGAGGAAGGCGCATTCTGCTGGGCCGACTTGAGTACTCCTGAACCCGCGAAAGCCGCTGAATTCTACGAGACGGTTTTTGGCTGGTCCATCCAGGCCGGCCAAGGCAAGGAGGCCGGCTACCTTCATATCCGCAACGCCGAGGAGTTCATTGGAGGAATTCAATCCCAGTCCGACCGGGACCCGAACGCGCCGCCCCACTGGCTGATCTATTTCCAAACGACTGACTGCGTCCGGCTCACCCAGCAGGCTGAGGATCTGGGCGCGCACGCTTTCCTGCCGCCGGTGGCGATGCCCAACGTGGGAACGGTCAGCGTTTTGATGGACCCCCAGGCCGCCGTTTTCGCCCTTTACGAGCCTTTGCATGCTGCCTAACCCGGCCCGCATCCGTTTCACTTGCCAGCCCGGCTGCATCAATTGCTGCAACCAGAAGGGCTATGTGTATCTCACGGAAGCGGACGTGACGCGGGCGGCGGCGTTTCTGGGGCTCTCAAGCGCAGCGTTCGAAAAAAAATATATATACCGCACCCAGCGACTGATCCGCCTGCGCAAGCCCGCGCGTTCACAATGCCACTTCCTCCAAACTGGCGGTTGCGGCATCCATCCCGCGAAGCCCACCCAGTGCCGCACGTTCCCTTTCTGGCCCGATCTGCTGCAGGATGAGGACGACTGGAAGGCCACCAAGGCCTACTGCCCCGGAATCGGCGTGGGAAATTTCGTGCCGCTTGAGGAAGTGGAAAAGGCTCTGGCCGAGATGCGCGACGAGGAGGAGTAGCAACGCTTATCGCCGGGCTTCAAAAAACGCCTTCATCAGCTCACCGCATTCCGCGCCCAAAACGCCTTCCACAATTTCCACCCGGTGATTCAGAAGATCCGAATCCGCCAGACGGAATTTGCTCCGCACCGCGCCGAACCGCAGATCGCGCGCGCCAAACACCAGCCGGCCTACGCGGGCATTGACCAGCGCGCCGGCGCACATTACGCACGGTTCCAGCGTTACGTAGAACGTCGCATCCGGCAAACGATAATTTGCCAGGGCGCGCGCCGCCTCGCGCAGCGCGAGAATTTCGGCATGCGCCGTCGGATCGTTATGGCCGATGGGCGAGTTTCCGCCGCGCCCCAGCACCTCACCCGCGACCACCAGGACCGCGCCCACGGGCACCTCGCCCGCGCGCCCGGCGTCGCGGGCAAGCGTCAGTGCCTGCCGCATGAAAACTTCGTCTAACTCTTGAACGTTTTTCGGGCTCATTCCGTATAGAAACCTGTGCTGCTCTTCGACTAGAATAGGTGAACCGTGTTTAAGAATTTTCCGCTGATCGTCAAGAACTGCTGGCGGAACCGCCGCCGCACCACGCTGACCATCCTCAGCATCGGAGCGTCGCTGTGTCTGCTGGGTATTCTCATGGCTGTCTATCAGGCGTTTTACTTGAGTGACGGAGCGCCCGAACAGGCTTTACGCCTGGTGACGCGCAATAAAGTGGGCCTCGCCGCCACCATGCCGCAGGCGTACGAACCGAAAATCAAAGCACTCCCCGGCGTGCATGAAGTGATGGTCGCCAACTGGTATGGCGGCACCTATATCGACGACAAGCCGGAGCATCAGTTCGCACGATTCGCCACCGAAGCCGATAAGCTGTTCACGATTCGGCCGGAGATGAAACTCTCGGACGAAGAGAAGGCCGCTTTCCTGCATGACCGCCGCGGGTGCATCATCGGGAAGGAACTCGCCGACAAGCTGAAGCTGAAAGACGGGGACCGCATGACGCTGATCGGCGACATCTACCCCGGAAATCTGGACTTCACCGTACGCGGCGTCTATGACGCGCCCATCGACAACGGAGTCTTCTATTTCGACAAGGCTTACATCGAAGAGGGCCTGCCCGACCGGCGCAAGGGAAATGTCGGGATCTTCTACGTCCTCGCAAACACGGCCGACGATGTACCGCGCATCGAGAAGGCCGTGGACGCCATGTTCGCCAACTCGCCGCAAGAAACAAAGACGGAAACCGAGAGTGCGTTCGCCCTCAGCTTCGCGGCGTTCCTGGGCAATGTGAAAGGTTTCCTGATGGTTGTTTCGGCCGCCGTCACCTTCACGATCCTTCTGGTCTCGGCCAACACCATCGCCATGTCCGTGCGCGAACGAATTCGCGAAATCGGCGTTCTGAAAGTTCTTGGATTCACGAACGCCATGGTGCTCGGAATCATTCTGGGTGAAGCCATTCTCATATCCGCTGCCGGCGGGGTCATCGGCGTGTTTCTGGCGGACCTGCTGGCCGCTGGATTGCGCCATGGGCCGGACTACATGGAGCAATTGCACACCTTGCACATCACAACTCCGGTGGCCTTCCTTTGCGTCGCGGTCGCGGCCTTCATCGGACTGGTCAGCGCCTATATTCCCGCTTTCCAGGCATCGCGCATTCCCATTCTTTCGGCTTTGAGAAATACGGATTAATCTATGGCCGTTCCCGTCTCCTATAACGTTCGCAATCTGATTGTCCGCAAGACCACCACCATCATGACGGCGCTCGGAATTGCGCTGACTGTGGCCGTTCTGCTCTCCGTGATGGGCCTAGTCAACGGACTCGACTCGGCGCTCGCATCCACCGGAGATCCACTGAACATTATGGTGCTCCGCCGGGGGTCCACCGCGGAGCTCACCAGCGTGGTCTCGCGCCAGCAATATCAGGACATCCGCGCCCTGCCGGGCATCGCGCGAGATGCCACAGGCGAGCCTCTGGTTTCTTTGGAGATGGTGACCGTAATCCAGTTGGCGAGTGTAGACGCGCCCGACGGGATTAATGTGAATATCCGGGGCTTGACACAGACCGGCATCGATCTGCGGCACGGGCTCACCATTCAGAGCGGCGGCCGCTGGTTCCAGCAAGGCCGCAATGAAGTGGTTGTCGGCGCGTCGATCGCCAAGCGATTCCCGGCCGCAAAGCTTGGGAACACCCTGCGCTTCGGCCGCAGCAACTGGAAGGTGGTGGGCGTGATGGATGCCGGGCAGTCCGCAACCAATAGCGAGATCTTCGGCGATTTGAACCTCGTATCCGCCGATTACAACCGTCTCGATTTTCCCAGCTCCGCGCTGGTGAGGGCCACTGACGCGGTTTCCGCCGCCGCCCTGGTGAACGCGATCAAGACCGATCAGCGGCTGAACCTCGATGCCATTTCCGAGCGCGCGTACTACGATAAGCAATCGGTTTCGGCGGCGCCCATCAAATTCCTGGGCGGGTTCGTCGCCATCATCATGGCCGTCGGCTCCAGTTTCGCCGCCATGAATACCATGTTCGCGGCCGTCTCGCGAAGGTCCAAAGAGATCGGAACATTGCGCGTGCTCGGGTTTTCCCGGTCCAGCATTCTGCTGAGTTTCTTCATCGAATCGGTTTTACTGGCGGCCTTCGGCGGGTTGATCGGCTGCCTGCTGGTGCTGCCGCTGAATGGCTTGACCACAGGGATTGGCAACTTCGTCACGTTCTCGGAGACATCGTTCGCATTGCGCATCTCTCCGCTGATCATGCTGGCGGGGTTGGGGTTCGCAATGCTGCTCGGAGCCCTCGGCGGATTCTTCCCGGCGCGGAACGCGGCGACAAAACAAATCCTGGTGGCTTTACGGGAAGTCTAAGTAATTCAATATGGACGCAGAACTCAAGAGTCTTCGCATCGACCGCGGTAAACCGGCTGGACCCGAGCCGTCTAAATGGGCCACGCGCTGGATCATCGGCGGCGTTCTGCTCTTTGTGGTGCTCGGCCTCACCCGTTTCGCCTATACCAAGCTGAACGCCGCAACCCCCGTGGAGATCGTTCGCGTGAAGGCCCTGCAATCCGGATCGCCGGGGGCCATGGACGCCGTCGTCCTCAACGCCACTGGTTACATCGTGGCGCACCACAATATCGAAGTGGCCGCCAAAGTGGTGGGCCGCGTGAATTATATCGGCGTCGAAAAGGGCGATCACGTCAAGGCCGGTCAAGTGGTGGCGCGCCTCGAAGACGATGAGTATCGCGCCCAGGTTCAGGAAGCCAAGGGAAACGCCGATTCCCTGCAAGCCAAGCTGGAAGAAGCCGAACACGGCTCCCGTCCCGAAGAAATCGCAGTAGCCGAAGCAAATTGGAAGCAGGCGCAATCCGATCTGGAGAACGCCAAAGTCACTCTCGATAGGACCCGCCCGCTCACCACGCAAGGGGTGCTTTCGAAGCAGGCTTATGATGACGCGCTGGCTAAGTACGATAATGCCGCGGCCAAGGTCAACTCACTCAAGAAGACCTACGACTTAGCTAAGATCGGGCCCCGCGTCGAGGAAATTAATTCGCTGCGCGGACAGGTGGAACAGGCTCGCGGAGCTCTGGCCTACGCCCAAACCCAGCTCGATAACACGCTCATTCGCGCTCCCGTTGATGGCACCATTCTGGAGCGCGCCGTTGAGAAGGGGGAATTCGTCACCACCAGTATGGTGGGCGATAAGGGCGCCAAGGGCTATGTGGTGTCTCTGGCGGATCTGAATGACCTGCAGGTGGAGCTGGACATCGCGCAGAATGACTTCGCGAAGCTGCACATGGGTCAGCCCGGCGTGATCACCGTCGATTCCTTCCCCGATCTGAAATTCAAGGGGCGCATTGAAGAAATGTCGCCCGAAGCGAACCGCGCGAAGGCTACGGTGCAGGTAAAGGTGAAGGTTCTCGACCCGGACAGCCATCTGCGTCCGGAGATGAATGCCAGCGTCGCGTTTCTTTCCGACGAGAAACCTTCTCCCGTTTCCAGTGCGAGTTCACCTTTGCCGTTAATCTATGTTCCGGTGGCAGCGGTACGGAACGATTCTGTGTTTGTTGTTCTCGACGGCAAGGCCCTGCGCAGAACCGTGAAGACCGGCCCGACTTCGTCGAGCGGCGTGCAGGTTAAGGAAGGTTTGATTGGCGGGGAAGATTTGATTGTGAACCCGCCGGCGGATTTGAAAGATGGCGCGCGCGTCGAAGCGCGTTCCTAGGAGAAAGCCAGATTGAGCGAGACCAAATTGAGCGAGAGCAGCGAAGTAGTCATCCGCACCAATAAGTTGACCAAGGAGTTCATCCGGGATGAGTTTCATGTCATCGCCCTGAAGGACGTAAACATCGAGATCCACCGCGGCGAGTTTGTCGCTCTCATGGGTCCTTCCGGTTCCGGTAAGTCGACGCTGTTGCATCTCATTGCCGCGATGGATAAATCCACCGGCGGCGAGATCGAAGTTCTCGGCGAGAACCTCAACAGGCTATCCGACACGCAGATCGCCCACTGGCGCAACGTGCATGTGGGGTTTGTCTTCCAGCAGTTCAATCTGATTCCGGTCCTCACCGCGCTCGAGAATGTGGAGCTCCCGTTGAAGTTGACGAACCTGAAGAAAGCCGAGCGCCTCGAACACGCCACCACCGCGCTCAAGCTGGTGGGTCTGGGAGACCGGCTCGGGCATTTTCCCCGCCAGCTTTCGGGCGGCCAGGAACAGCGCGTCGCCATCGCGCGCGCCATCGTCACCGATCCACAATTGATTCTCGCCGATGAGCCCACGGGTAACCTCGATGCGCAATCGGCTGACGATGTGCTGACGATGCTCTCCAGACTCAATAAGGAGTACAGCAAAACCGTGGTCATGGTGACCCATGATCCGCATGCGGCCAAGTTCGCCACCAGGGTTCGCCATTTAGAAAAAGGCGAGCTTCTGCCGGAAGGTGTTACGACAACCGCGTAGGTGATTTCCGCATGGCCGAGTTAGAAATACATCACGAACACCACGAATCCGATCCGCTGAGCCGGACCGTTGGGATACTTGCCGCCTTGATCGCCATGTTACTGGCCATCGTGAGCATCGCCTCGCACCGGACCCACACCGAGGCGGTGCTGCTGAAGACGGACGCGAACGATAAATGGAACTACTACGAGGCCCAGCGCATGAAGTTCCATGACCTGGAGCTGGGCGAAGACATTCTCAACGCGCTGCCATCAAATGCGGACACCCAGAAGAATCTGGCGCGCTACGCGTCGGATAAGATCAAGTACGACCAGCGCGCCAGGAAGTCGCAATCGGAAGCCGAGCAGATCGAGAAGGATTCGACCTCCATCGAAGAGAAGGCTCTGAAGTTCGATTTTGCTGAAGGCTTGCTGGAAATCAGCGTCGTGATGATGTCCATGTTCTTTATCTCCAAGAAAAAACTGTTTCCGGTTGTGGGCGGCATCGCGGCTATTATTGGACTTGTACTGGGCGCAATGGGTTTTTTCCTCTAAAGTGCGGCGGCTTGCTCTACTCCTCGTTTCCGCTTCCCTGGCGGCGCAGACGCCTTCTGTCGAAGTCCTCGTGGCCAGCCCGGCGGTAACCAAAACTGAGTTGCAGGTCATCTGTCTATTCCACTCAGGTCCGGGAACGGCGTTTCAAGGCTCGCTCCGTGAGATCGATGAGAAGCTGGGAGGGTTGCTCACCAGGATTCGCAAGGACAGCTTATTCGCCGGGAATCTCGGAGAGACGCTCCTCATCGCGCCAAAGCCAGGTACGATTCCCGCCCGGCGTCTTCTTCTCATCGGCCTGGGAGATCTCCAGAGTTTCTCGACGGATCGCGAGCAACAAGTCGGATTCATCGTTTTTGAAGAGTCGAAACGTCTCGGGATCAACCACCCGTACTTCGCCCCCACGGTACTCGACGGAGGCAAAACGGGATTGAACACCGGCGATGTAGCCGAGCAATTTTTAAGAGGCTTTCTGCGAGCCAGTGCAAGTGAGGATGTAGTGCGTGCGGCGAAGATGAGTAACCCAACCTCTAACCCAAGCGGTCTGACCTTTCTGGCCGGTGCGGCGCACGCCGCGGATACCCGCGCCGGTCTGGCCAAAGCAACCGCCGCGGCGGCCGGGCATTAAATCCGCTTAGTGGCCAATACTGAATAACAGCACCGACAAAACCAAAGCAGCGACCCCCACAAAGGTCCAGTCTTTTTCGAGCGCAAATCCGAATACCAAGAAAGCCACGCGCAGAATCGGCGTGGCGATCAGAACCAGCAGGCCGGCCATGATGATTGCCTGGCTGTCGAAATGCTCCGCTTCCCGAAGTGTCTCTCGCGGCGAGAGTAAGTCGCTCGGTTCAGACGCGAAACGCGCATAGGCCGGCAATTGAGCGCCATGCTGCGCGAGGTACCAGATTCCGCCCGCCGCTACGATCAGCGCGGATACGATGACGCCGGTGCGCAGGATAGAGGAGACGATGTCGTCAACGTTGATCTCGGTCTTTGTCACAGGCGGCCGGTTAGCCCTTCATAGATCATTTGCACCCCAAGTGCCGCGATCACGAAACTAAACACAATACGCAACGTCCTGACACGCGCTTTCACCAGAATTCTTGCCCCGGCCAGAGATCCCGCCAGAACGCCGAGCATCACCGGCATGGCCAGCCCAGGATCGATATAACCGCGATGCAGGTAGAGCCCCGCGCTGGCTGCCGCCGTGACGCCGATCATGAAGTTGCTGGTGGTGCTCGAAACCTTGAATGGAATTTTCATCACGCGATCCATGGCGAGTACTTTAAGCGCGCCGGAGCCGATTCCAAGAAGTCCTGAAAGAATGCCGGCGACACCCATCAGGCTGAATCCGAATCCCAAATGGTAGACGTGATAATGGCGCGGACCGGCCGGCGTCGGCAGGTCGCCTTCCAGCCGGAGCTTCTGAGCCCATGGATCGCTGGGCGCATCCTGGGAACCCGGTTTATGGCCGCGCATCGACGCCCACGCGGAGTAAAGGAGCACGACGCCGAAAATCACTCCAATCGCCGGCTTGGGCATGTGCGAGGTAAGGTAGGCGCCCAAGACCGCGCCAAGAGTGGTGGCCACTTCAAGGAACATGCCGATGCGAATGTTGGAGAAGCCTTCGCGCACATACGCGGCGGCCGCGCCGGATGAGGTCGCGATCACGGATACCAGCGACGCCCCCATGGCATAGCGCAAATCGACGTGCATCGCAATGGCCAGCACCGGCACGATGACCACACCGCCGCCGAGACCCGTCAATGCGCCCAGCAGACCAGCCAGAAGTGATGCCGCGCCGACGATCAAGGTGAAGGTGAGCAGCGTCACGCGGATTTATTTTCGCTTGCCGGAACTGGGACCGCGGTTCGGAGGGCCGGAACGCGGACCCGGACGCGACCCTCCGCGCGGAGGAGGACCGCCGGGACGCGGACCCTTACCCCGATAAGGTGGTCGCGGGGTCCACTCGCGCGGCGCGCGATCGTTTCCAGAAGATTCCCTCGGCGGACCCGAACGTGGTGCGCCCGCGCCCGTTCGCGCCGGCCTGTCATTGGAGCGCTGCGGCCTGTCATCGGAACGAGGCGGGAAACGCGGCGGCCCACTATTTGAGCGTGGCGGCCGGTCGTTCCAACGCGGCGGTCCACTGTTCGAGCGCTGCGGCCTGTCATTGGAGCGCGGCGGGAAGCGCGGCGGGCCTCCGTTCGACGAACGCGGCGGCCGATTCTCAAAAGGCCGTGCACCATCGCCCGATGGCCGCGGACGCCCTTCGAACGTTCGCGGGCGATCCCCATCGCGACGGTCGGAGGGACGAGGCGGACGGCTGAAATTGTTGGGGCGCTGTTCCGGCCGGTGTTCTGTCCTGTGTTCCGGCCTATCTTCCCGTGGCTCGGTCGGTCGTGGCCGCGCTGCCGGGCGAAATTCCTGCCGCGGCGCTTCCGCTCGTGGCGCTTCCGGGCGTGGCGCCGCGGGCCGCGGCATCATCGGCGGTCGCACCGGAGGCCGCACGGCAGGCACTTCCGGTGAAGATGCCGCTACAAAAGTCTTCGATTTACGCACCGGCTTTTCCGCTTCCGCTTCACGGGTTTGCTCGGCGCGCCGTTCCATCGCATGAAGCACGTCGTCCGCGATCGCGCAAACGGCCTTCATCTCGACAATATCGTGCACGCGGACGATATGCGCTCCGCCGAGCACGCTCGCAGCCACCGCGCCCGCAGTGGCAAACAGCGTCTCGCGCTCGCTGGGATGCGCCAGGAACGACTTGCGCGAAGGACCCACAAGAATGGGAAGATCGAGCTTGGCCATTTCGCCCAGTCGCGCCAAAATCTCCGAATTCTGCTCCCGCCGCTTCCCGAAGCCAATACCGGGATCGACCACGATGCGCAGCATGTCCACGCCCGCGCGCCTGGCGCGATTCACGGAAGCGTCCAGATCTTTCACAATGGCGCCCATCACATCCTGCAGTGGCCCGAGCGTCGCCCACGTCTCCGGCTTCCCGCGCATGTGGTTGAAGATCACCCCGGCGTTGTATTCCACCACCGGCTTCACCAGTAGCGGATCGAAAGTGAAACCGCTGGGATCGTTGATGATCTCGACGCCCAGTTCCAGCGCGCGCTCGGCAACTTCAGCTTTGTAAGTGTCCACCGAGACCGGGATCGACAACTGGTCTCGCAGGCGCTTCAGCACCGGAACCAGACGCCGCAGTTCCTCAACCGCCGTGATGGGTTGCGATCCGGGACGCGTGGATTCCGCCCCCACGTCGATGATATCGGCGCCTTGCTCCTCCATTTCCATGGCGCGCGCATAGGCGCGGTCGGGGTCCAGGTATTGGTTCCCGTCCGAGAACGAGTCGGGCGTTACATTCAGCACGCCCATGATGAGCGTTCTTTCGCCAAGCGCGAGCTCACGCGTTCGGATTTTCCAGGTGTGCAGGCGTCGTGGCATAAGAGGTTGAATCTTTAGTTTCCCACCTTCTGAAAAGCCGAGTTGCATATAAGTAAATTCTTATGTAGACTGAGAGATCCAACAACCCTTATGGCGGCAACTGACACGGTGTTCAAGGCTATCGCACATCCGGCCCGGCGGGAGATCATGGCCTTGCTGTCTGTGGCCAATCGCTCGGTGAGCGAAATCACTGCCGAGTTCCAAATGTCGCAGCCGGCAATCTCCCAACACCTCCGCCAGTTAAGAAACGCCCGGCTTGTCGCGTCAGAACGCGTGGGACTGGAACAGAGATACCGTCTGACTGGAGCGCCTCTGAAGGCGGTGCTCGACTGGTCTTCGCAGTACCGGCGCTTCTTCGACCCATCCGGCCCCGCATGGGAATTCGCGAAAGCGGGCGGGAAAGAGGGACGCCGGCATGGCAGTTGAAGGATCCGTACCCGCCGCCGGCGTCATTGTCCCGCATCTTGTAGTTCGGGATGCGGCGGAAGCGCTGGCCTTTTTACGAAAGCGCGTTTTCGGCAGTTGTGCTCTATCGCTCTCCCTCACCAAGTGGGGTGGGGGAACACATTCACATCAAGGTCTGGTCATCGCTGGTACAGATTTCAACAGAAGAACCAGCCCAGCGACGGGAACGCGTGGAAGGGTCGCTACTGGCGTCGCCTGAGACGCTTTCGGGATCGACCTGCGTCTTTCAGGTGGTGGTGCCCGATGTAGATGCGGCATACAAGCGCGCGATCGATCATGGAGCGTCGCCGGCCCTGCCTCCTACCGATATGTTCTGGGGTGACCGCTATGGGTGGGTGCGCGATCCGTTCGGACACGTGTGGGCATTAGCCACGATTCAGGAAGTGCTCTCGCGTGGGGAGATCGAAAACCGGTTGCGCGGATTCGCGGAACAAAGGAAAGACTAACGAACATGAAGAACATCGCATCTGCTCTTCTGATCCTCGCACTGCCGCTTCTCGGACAAGACAAACCTTCCGAGAATTGGAAAGCCCTCGAATTCCTGAAGGGTACGTGGGATGCGAAAACGGCTGAAAACGGTGCTGTGAACGCCGCGGGCACCTATACCTTCGGATCGGAATTAGGAAATCACATTCTGGCGCGGCACAGCACCAGCACGGCGGGCTGTAAAGGACCGGCCTCTTACGACTGCGAACATGGAGATCTTCTCTACGTTTACGAAGACGCTCCCGGTATGCCGCTGAAGGCCATCTATTTCGACAATGAGGGCCATGTGNNTGGTGTATGAGCTGAATGCAGCGGTGATGTCGGGTAAATTCCAGATGAAGATGCCGGGACAGCCGGATTGGAAAACGTATCTGGAGTGGAGCGGCGGTAAGAAGTAGCGCAACTGGGACGATCACTCCAGCATCGACCGCAACATTGAAGGCCTGCGCGCGAGCCTGCCTGCAACTAAACCGAAGCGACGCGCGGCGCGGCCCCACGCTTGCCATTGCCACGCAGGTTTTCCGATCTGCCAATCCCGCAATAATCAAAGCCCGCGATGCGCGCGGCGGCGGGGTCGAACAGGTTGCGCCCATCCACCAAAATCGACTGCGCCATCTGCTTGCTCACCAGACCCAGATCCAGATCGCGGAATTCCGGCCATTCCGTAACCAGCACGATCGCGTCTGCATCTTCCGCGGCGGACATCGCGGAGTCGCAGTAAGTGATCTTCAAGTGGCCATACTGCTCGCGGCAAGCGTCCATTGCGATCGGGTCGAACGCTCGAACACGCGCCCCCATCTGGAGAAGGCGCTCGATAATCTGCAAACTCGGCGCATCGCGAAGATCGTCCGTGTTGGGCTTGAACGCCAGGCCAAGAAGTCCAATCGTTCGGCCCTTCAAAATGTAGAGCTTCTCCTGCAGCTTCTGGATCACCAACTGGCGCTGCAAGCGGTTCACAGCGAGAGAAGCCTCCAGCAGTCGCGCCTGATAGCCGTAGTCCCCGGCGATGTGCATGAGGGACTGCACATCTTTTCCAAAACAGCTTCCGCCCCATCCGATTCCCGCATTCAGGAAAGAAATACCGATGCGCGAATCGAGCCCAATGCCGGTCATCACCTCCGGCGCATCCGCGCCCACCTTCTCGCAGATGTTGGCCATCTCATTGGCGAACCCGATCTTCATGGCCAGAAACGCGTTGGCCGCGTACTTAATCATCTCCGCGCTGGTCAGCGTGGTCGTCACAACCGGAACCGCTTTCGGGAAGCCCGCCGGCCGGGGACAGAATGAGGGCGGATCAAACTGCTGTTTCACCAGGGGCTGGTAGAGGTCCTTCAAAACCTTGATGGTTCTTTCCTCCTGCGCTCCCACCACAATCCGGTCCGGGTACAGCGAGTCGCCAATCGCGGAACCTTCCCGCAGGAATTCGGGATTGCTGGCGACGCCGAAGCCGATCTCCCTTTCCTTCCATGGATTCCCATCGCGAATCCCTTCGCGAATCAACGTCTCCACCAGGTTCCCGCAACCCACGGGAACGGTCGACTTGTTCACCACCACGCGATACCGGCTGGCATCCATTGCAGCGCCGGTGCTGCGCGCGGCGGATTCCAGATACGACAAATTGGCTTCGCCGGTGGGAAGTGGCGGCGTTCCAACAGCGATAAAGATGACATCGCTCTCCGCTACCGCGGCCGCCAAATCTGTCCGAAAATCAATTCCGCCGGATTTCTCCGCGAGCGCCAGCAATTCCGTCAAACCAGGCTCGTAAATCGGGATATCGTGTTGTTGCAGGCGCGCAATTTTCTTGTCGTCGGTATCGACGCAGGTCACCTGATGCCCCAGATACGCGAGGCACACGCCGGTTACCGTGCCCACATAGCCCGTTCCTATCACTGTTACACGCATCACAACTCCCTTAATCTGCGGGACTTACAGGGGTCCGAGACCTTTGTATTATAACGCGAATTTCGCTTCACGACTGTAATAGAGGCAGTACGGTTCCGTCCAGTTCCTTATCAGAAAATTCTGCAATCGTGACATTCCGGTGTAAAGACCAGTACTCCACATGTTCCACCGATGCGCCTGGTTCCACCATTTCGAGCGGCCCCAGGGTTTCGAGTTCCAACATGTCATCGCGCGTGAAGGTCTCGAAGGAACAGCCCCGATCGGCATACCGGCGGGCCGGATCGTTGAAAGTCTGCTTCAGAAAAAGGTCGGATCCCAACAGGTACGCCGCCCAGGTGTGTGGATTGAAATGACCCAGCTTGGTGGGTTCGGGATTGTTCGGGTCCTGCCGGAGCACTAGATACTTCTTAGTGAATGTCCAGCGCCGGTCGGTCAGATCGCTAAAAGCCCACATGACCAGCGGGTGAGTGGGCGGCAAGACGTCAGGATGTTTGCCCCGGGGCGGAAAGCCGGTAATTCCGACGCCATTTTGGGCCATCATGGTCAGCGCCCAGGGCGCGAACTCGATGGGCCAGGCGAGAGTGTTGCGCAGCCGATGCGTCACCTTGACGCGGGTCGACGCGGCTTCCATATCAATGAGGATTCGTTTCTCCAGACCGGTGCTTGGCTCTACTGGCTGAACCGCCTCCAGCACGCCTTTTGAAACATGAATCTCCACAGGCCCGTTATCAGGCGCGTAGGTGCGCGGGTGTGATTCCGGAGCGGCCCAGATGCGATGGCCCCCGCGCAACACCCACTCCGGCTCTCCGGATTTTCCGAGCGTCTCGGGATACTCTTTGAACAGGTTCTGGCCGCCCACGAATCCATAGCGCATGATGCGCGGGCCGATGTCGCCGGTGACGATCAGCTCGACTTGGCCGTTTGTGATCCGGAAGCAGTTGGGCCAACCGCCGTAAGGGACTTTCTCAATGGTGACTTCGCTCATCACTCGAAAGCATATCGTTTCAGCGAATCCTACTGAGCTGCGTCGAAGTCCTGATCATCGAAGTCCTGCCGTTCCGGCAGCATCCGTTGGTGCAGAATGCGAGATACCAGTATGCCGTGCTCCAGTTGGTGCAAACCACGACGAACGTGATCGCAGGGGCACCCTATCGCGCGACTGACTGCAAGCCTCTCGCAGCACGCCGGTAAAGGGTTTCAAGGCAAGCGGAAAGGAAAAGTCCGTTCCCTAAAGCGAGAGCCAGTAAGAAGCGCAGCCAGCGTGTTACACTACCTAGCGATTTAAGGAGTAGCCTTTGCGGCCCAGTTCACAGTTATCTGTCCGAATCGCATTGCGTCTCGTCCTTGTCAGCGTGGCGCTGGACTCCTTTATATCGAGTCCGGCTTGCGCCAAGACGTACCTCACAATCGTTAGCCAACCCGCTGGCGCCTCGGTTGAACTCGATGGCATCGTCGTCGGCACTACACCATACAGCGAGGAGATCCCAAGCAGTTACGTTAAGGGAGGCAAGTCGGTCTTCACCAGGTTTCTTCGCCACCAAATTCACCTGCGACTAAGTTTGAGCGGGTACCTAACGAAGGAGGTCGATCTCGCTGAGGGGCCCACGCCATTCGTCACCCTCAACGGAGTTAACCACGGGGATATTTGGATACTAAAGTCCGACAGCTTCAACTTCAAGCTCGAAACGGCGGCCACCGCTTTCACCGGGAACGTTCAGGTGAGCTTGTCGAACGCAGCCCCAGCAACGTTGAAGCCGCCGATGGCCACAGAAGAAATTGTCAGTCTGGCAGGCCCTGCGGTTTTAGTGCTTCGAACCGCCGAAGGGACGGGATCAGGATTTCTCGTTGGGAGTAGTGGAGTTGCTGTAACAAATGCCCACGTCGCCAGGGGACAAAGCGAATTGACTGCGGTCTGTGTTAACGGGCAGAGTTTTCAGGCAAAGGTTGTGTACATTGATCCCGCGCTCGACATCGCATTAGTGAAATTGGAAGGCTCCGATTTTCCTCATCTCCAACTGGCGGATGCGGCTTCGGTTCGACCCGGCAGCAGTGTCGTTGCGATCGGTACACCGAGCAAAGGATTTCAGAACTCGGTCACAAAGGGTGTCGTAGGCGGTGTGGGGCCAATGCCGGGAGAGCCTGGGACGTGGATTCAGACCGATGCGGCCATTAACCCGGGAAACAGCGGTGGACCTTTGTTGAACAGCGCCGGCGACGTTGTTGGCATCACGACCCAAAAGCCTTTTGTCTCCAGCGATGGTCGGCCATTGCAAGGAATCGGATTTGCCCTGAGTTCCAACGACTTGCTTTCGGTGCTCGGCCGCTTCTATCCGAACATGACTTCGCCAGGCGCGGCCCACCAGACCGAGCATCGAGGGAAAGGAAAGGTGTCAATCACTTCCGATATCGACGGCGCGGACATCACGATCGACGCCAGGTTTGTTGGAAATGCGCCGGCGGTCTTCAGCCTTCCGGCGGGTCTTCACAAAATCGAAGTAAAAGCCCCAGATGGAACAGAGTGGCACAGAGACCTGGAAGTGCTTGAGGATAGTGAGGTAAGTCTGCGGGCCGTGCTCCGAAAGTGAACCGCTTGGTTCTCTGCGCACTCTGGACCGCAGTCTCGGAGACTTACTGAACTGTCGCGACGTCTTCGTTTTCCGACTGGAAAGGATGCCAAACGATCCGAGCGCGGGCGCAACGCGACCAGGACTTCCGCCAAGCTCTTCTCCGCGAGGCTGTGGAGTGCGTCCTCAACGGCGATCTTCCCACCGGCAAGGCTGTCCTGCGCGATTACGTCAACGCGACTGTCGGATTTCCAGGTCTTGAGAGACACACGCAGATTCCCGCCAAGAGCTTGATGCGAATGCTGGGGCCAAAAGGTAGCCCTTCCGCCGCGAACCTTGCCGTCATACTCACCGCGATACAGAAGACGGAAGGTGTTCGGTTCGAGCTTTCACTGAAACGGTAATTTCTGTGTTAACTAACTGAACCCGCTCTTCAACGTCTTTCACTAAACGCTTTGCTTGTGCGGCGCGTCAGAGCTAACAGCCTGGTGGGAAACTAATAGGAACCGTGAACAAAACGCCCTTCGGAATCGTGCTTTTTCTGGCCACCTGGTCGGTCGCCGCCCAGCCCGTGAAGGTCCGCGCCACCGGCACCATCCAGGCCGTACACGCCGTTACCGTTCAGGTTCCTCAGATTCAGGGCCAGGGCGGGAGCATTACGCTTGCCAGGCTCGTCCAAAACGGAGTGACCGTGCGCGAGGGTGACCTTTTAGCGGAATTCGATCGAACCGCCGAACTCAAGCTCCTGCTCGACGTCCAATCCAAGTTCGACGACCTCACCCACCAGGTGGAACAAAAGGTTGCCGAGCACAGAAGCAACGCCGAAAAGCGCGCGTCAGATCTGCAACAAGCCCAGTCCGATCTGAAAAAGGCGCAGATCGAAATCAAGAAGGGCCCCATCCTCAGCAAGATCGAGCAGGAAAAGAACGCGGCGAAACTGGAGGACGCGCAGATTCACGCGGCCAGTCTCGAAAAATCGAACAAGTTCCACGACGCGGCCGAAGCCGCCGAGATTCGGGTACTCGAACTGCAAAGAGACCGTCAGAAAATAGCCGTCGAAAGGCAGAATGGCAACTTGCAAAAGCTATCGGTGCACGCGCCCCTTCACGGAATGGTGGCGCTGCAGAATGTCTACCGGAATCAGTCCATGGGGCACGCCCAGGAAGGCGATCAATTGTGGCCGGGGTCCGCGCTGCTGCAGTTGTTCGATCCCGGGGACATGGAGGTGGACGTCAACGTCGGCGAACCGGATGGCGCGGTGCTTGTCCCCGGCGCGAAGGCGGTGGTGCACCTCGACGCCTTTCCCGATCTCTCCTTCACGGCGCACTTCGAATCGGCCAGCCCGGTGGCCACGTCGGGGATGGATAGCTCCGTGCGCACCTTTTCCGCCCGCTTTCGGCTCGACCAGCGAGATCCGCATCTGATGCCCGATCTTTCAGCGGCGCTCGACATCCAATGAGCCGAACACTCAGCAGGCGTTTCAATCTCTGGCTGCGCATCTCGATCGGCCTGGTGCTCCTAGCCGGCTCCGGCTTCGCCTTGCGCGAGTTCCAGCGGTCGCGATCCGTTCTCTCTCTACCTACGGCGCCCGCGCGTAAAGGCGATTTCCTGGTCCTCGTACGATGCCGGGGCGAACTCACAGCCAGCCGCTCCATGGCGCTCTCCGCGCCCCGCGATGTTCCGGATTTGCAGATTATCTGGCTGGCGCCGGGAGGCAGCGAAGTGAAAGCCGGGCAGGTCGTCATCCGGTTCGATCCGAGCCGTTCGCAGCAGGACTTGAAGGAAAAGACGGCGGATTTGAAGCAGGCGCAGTCTTCTTTAGATCAGGCCGTCGCGCAATCGAAAATCACCGCCGATCAGGACAAGCTCGATTCGGCCAATGCAACCTATGCGGTGGAGACCGCCCGCCTGGAGGTTTCAAAACAGGCTATCGTGAGCGCCATCAAAGGCCAGGAGAGCCAGATCGATCTCGGCATGGCGGAGGAAAAGCTGAAGGTCCAGCAAGCCGCGACCGATTTGCACAAGGCTTCGGACGAAGCCAAGATCGCTTCGCTCACGCGTCTGCGGGATGCCGCGCAGACACAGGTCACTCTCACCGAACACCGTTTGTCACTCATGGAATTGAAAAGCCCCACCGACGGCGTCATCAACTACCTGCGCAATTACTCGCAAGGCTGGATGAATGCGCAGCCTTTCAAGGTGGGCGATCACGCCTGGCCCGGCGGCGCCCTGGCCAACATTCCCGATCTTTCGACGCTTCAGATGGAAAGTAAGGTGGAAGAAGTGGACCGGGGGCGCATTAACGCAGGCGATGCCGTGCTGGTCCGCGTGGACGCCTTCCCGGAGAAAACTCTTCACGCCAAACTGGATTACATCAGTCCGCTCACCGAGCGTAGCTTCGACGAAGGGCCGGTCACAAGTAGCTTCAAGGCCTATGCATCGATCGAAAAACCCGATCCGCGTATGCGGCCCGGCATGAATGGCGGCGCGGATATCGTCGAGACCAGTATCCCCGGCGCAATCAGCATTCCCGCGAAGGCCTTATTCGCGCTTCACGGCAAACCCGTTGTGTACCTTAAGACGAACGACGGATACCGCCCGGTGGAGGTGAAAGTGACCGCGCGCAACCCGGATGAAATCGCCGTCGAAGGCATTGCCGCCGGCAGTCTGGTAGCGCTGGCCGAGCCGCCCAAAGACGCCGAGTCTCCCAAGGAGAACCCGCAATGAGTGCGGCGACCATTCCCACGCCGTCAGCCTTGCAGGCGCACAAGCCCGTTCCAAAGCGGTCGAAACTGCCCCGGCGTCTTTTCACCGGATTCATTCTCGCCGCCGGCTTGGCCGCGCTAGGGTGGTATGGTTTCCGCGCTTACCGCGCCCTGATCACCCCCGCCGTCCCCACCGTGCCGACCGCCAGGGTAAAGCGGGGCGACCTCAGCCTCTCGATTACCGCAAAAGGCGATCTGCGCGGAACCAACCCGGACGAACTGACGGCGCCCATGATGGGCGGTTCCGAACTGCACATCGTCTCGCTGCGCAAGACCGGTGAACCCGTGAAAGCCGGCGATGTGGTCGCGCAGTTCGATACCACCGAGCAGGAGTTCAAGCTGCGCGAGGCCGAAGCCGACCTGGCCGAAGCCGATCAGAAGATCGTCCAGGCCAAGGCGCTCGGCGATGCGCAGGACGAGGAAGATCGCTACGCCCTGCTGAAAGCGGAATCCGATCTGAAACTTGCCCAACTGGAGGCGCGCCGAAATCCCATCGTACCCGCGATCACCGCCAAGCAAAATGATCTCGCCGTGGATGCCGCGCGGGATCATCTCAACCAGTTGCAGCACAACCTGGCGAATCGCAAAGCGACCAATGACGCCGCCATGGCGGTGCAGCAGGCCGGCCGCGGCAAGACCGAATCGCAGGCGGCCACGGCGAAGCGCAACATCGAATCCATGACCCTGCGGGCCCATCGCGGCGGCTACGTTGCGCTGAAAGCGAACACGAACATCAATGGATTCTTCTTCAGCGGCATGGTGATGCCGTTGTTCCAGGTGGGAGATTCCGTTCGTCCCGGTATGGCGATCGCGGAGATACCGGACCTCCAGAACTGGGAAATCGGCGCCAAAATCGGGGAACTCGATCGCGGCCATCTGGCCACCGGCCAGAAGGTGGCCGTCAACATCATTGCCATCCCGAACCGCGATTTCGTCGGCCATATCAAAGATCTCGGCAGCACCACGGGACCGCCGTGGGACCGGAATTTCGAATGCAAACTTACCCTGGATAATCCGTCACCGGAATTGCGCCCGGGCATGAGCGCAAGAATCGTCGTCACCACCGACGAATTGCGCAACGTTCTCTGGCTGCCCGCGCAGGCGCTGTTTGAAAGCGACGGCCGCACCTACGTTTTTGTCCGCTCCGGAGCGGCCTTTACACCGAAAGATGTGACCTTGGTCCGGCGCAATGAAACGCGCGTGATCGTCTCCGGCTTGCGCGAAGGCCAGGAAGTGGCGCTCTCAAATCCATTGGAAATGGCCAAGAAAAAGACTGCGGCGAGCGCCGCGTCCGCGCTTCCGAAATGATCCGATTCACCTCCGTCACGCGCTACTTCTCCGATCTCGCTCTAGCCGCCCAGAATCTGTGGGGCCAAAAAACGCGCACCCTCCTTACCGCTCTGGGGATCATCTTCGGTGTGGGCGCTGTAATCGGCATGCTGGCCATTGGCGCGGGAGCCCGCGAGGAATCGCTGCGTTTCATCGAGCAATTAGGAGTTAGAAATCTTCTGGTGGAATCCCGCCCTGCCACCAGCCAACAGGAATTGCAGCAGCGCCGGCGCTCGTCTCCAGGGCTTACCGAGCGCGATATACGCATTCTGAGCGCCAACGTCGACGCACTGGAACTGATTTCCGCCCGGCGCGACATGCATCCTTCGCGCGTATTGCCCAAACCTGCGCAGGACATCCCAGAGCTGTTTGGCGTCAACCCTTCGTATGCCGATATTCACAACTGGAGGTTTGCCGAAGGTAGACCTTTCACCCAGATGGAAGATAAGTCGGCAAGCGCAGTGTGCGTGATGGGTGAGGCCGCCAAAATCTCCATGCTGGGCTTTGGCCCGGCGGTAAATGGCTTTGTGAAAGTTGACCAAAGCTGGCTGCGCGTGGTCGGAGTGCTGAAAGCACAGGTCAGTTCCGGCGCCGGCGGCCTGGCGCCCGATCTCAACAACATCATCTATATACCCCTGAATACGTTTCAGTACCGCTTCGAAACCGGCGAGAGTTTGAAGGATGACCTGGCCGGTGTTGATATGCGTTTGAAACCAGGCTCAGACAGTTCCGCGTCCGCCAAAGTAGTATCCGCCATCCTGAATTCGACGCATCACAACATCGCCGATTACGCCGTCACCATTCCCGCCGAACTGCTGGCCGAGCAGCAGCGCTCGCAGTCCATCTTTACCTATGTGATGGTGGCCATCGCCGCCATTTCACTGCTGGTGGGCGGCATCGGAATCATGAACATCGTGCTGGCCACCGTCCTCGAGCGCACGCGCGAGATTGGCGTCCGCCGGGCCATTGGCGCGCGCCGCAGCGACATTATCCGGCAGTTTCTTCTGGAGTCTGTTCTTATCTCAATTGGCGGAGGGCTAGTGGGCATCGCTTTCGGTTACTTTCTATCCTGGTTGATCGCGCGGGCGGCGGAATGGAAGACCATCGTCACGCCTTCTTCCATCGCAATCGCATTCGGCGTTTCGGTGGCCGTCGGGTTGGTGTTCGGCATCTACCCGGCTCGTAAGGCATCGCGCATCGATCCCATCGAGGCACTGCGTTATGAGTAGGTCCGTATCCACCTTGTTACTTCTCCTGCAGCTTCCCCTCGGCGCAGCCACGTTTCCTTATCGCTACCAGCCGCCCAATGTGGATGTGCGTCCCGTCCAGGGTATTAACGAACGCCTGGTGGATGGCAAGCTCCATCTCAAGCTCAAAGACTTCCTGGAACTGGTGCTGAAAAACAACACTGACATCGCCCTCACGCGGCTCGAAGTCTATAACGCGGTCGACGCCATCACGGCCGCTAAAGCTCCCTACGACCCTCAGTTTTCAGCCAGCTTTAACGCGGAGCGATCCGTTTCGCCGCAATTCACGCAGATCAGCGGCGCGGCCACGCTGAGCGATCTCACGCAGACTTCTTCCCTGAGCTACCAGCAGATTTTACCCACGGGTGAGACCGTCAACGCGGGCTACACAGCGGTCCGCAGTTCCACCAATGACGCGTTCGATTTCTTCAATCCCAACACCTTCGGCGCATTGAGCCTTCAGATCCTCCAGCCCCTTTGGCGTGACCGGAACAACATCGAGAATCGCGGCCCGCTTCAAATCGCGCGCTCCCAGTTGCAGATCACGTCGGAGATCAGCGCCGCTTCCATTGCGGACACCGTGGCGCTCGCGGCCACGCAGTATTGGAGCGCCATTCGCGATCGCGACAATATCCGGGTCGAGCGGCAGACTTTCGATCTGGCGCAGAAATCCTACGCGCATGACAAGCAGGCTCTCGAGTTAGGGGCCATTGCGAGCCTCGACATTTACCAATCCGAAAGCCAGGTGGCGGATCGCAAGCGTGGCTTGGTGGAGGCCGAGTATACCTACAAAGCTTCGCTCGACGGCCTGCGCCGGCTGATCGGCGCAGATCTCACGCCGCAATTCCGTGCCCTCGATATCGTGCTGGAAGACGACCCCGCTGCCCTTCCGCCGCGTTCCGACGTTCACCCCTTCGACCAGGCTCTGGAAGAAGCCATGCGCGCCCGGCCCGAATTGAGCGCCGCCCACCGCCGCGTGGGTGTGGACCAGATTAACGCGGATATTGCCCGCAATTCCTTAAAGCCGCGGCTGGATTTGATTGCGCAAGGCTCGGGATCTGGTCTGAACGGATTAAGCGCCGCTGTCATCGGGCCGCTGGGCGTGACCACGCCCGCCGCGTCCACCGGTTTCGGAACCACGCTGGGCCAGTCCCTCAGCTTTGCATACCCCACCTACGGCGGAGCGCTGCAACTGGTTCTTCCGTTTCGCAACAGCGCCGCCTCCGCGCAATTGTCCGACGCGCTGGTCAACAAAACGCGCGATCGCTATAGCGAGCGCCAGGTGCAGCAACAGATCACGCTCGATGTCCGCCAGGCGATCAACAGCATCGAACTGGCCGCCGCCACCATTGAAGCGGCCATCACCGCCCGCGACCTCTCCGTTAAAAACGTGGATGCGGAACAGCAGAAATACGAACTCGGATCCAGTACCGCCTTCGAACTTCTCGGTTCTCAAAACCAGCTCGCTACCTCCGAAAGCGCCCTGCTCGACGCGAACGTGGTCTACCAGCAGGCCTGGATCAGCTATCAGCGCGCCACCTGGACCCTGCTCGATGGACTCGGAATGGTCCTCGACCCCATCAAAGTCAAGTAGTGCTCCAACCGAATTTCGCGGGGGAATTTCCCTATGGCGATTCCACACCCGCGCTTGCACAATAAAGGTTTGTTATTAGCGTCCGCAGGCGCTCTTTATTGGGTGACGGAATGGTAATACAACGGCAAAATTTGGGACGAAATCGTCCAAAACATTGGAAGTCGGTTCTGTTTCGCGCTAGTATCGTAACAAAGCTCGTAACAACGCTGCCAACAGGCGGGATAATGGAAAATTTTCTATTCACTCTGCGCATTCCTTTTTTCCTTTTCGGAGCCGTTCTGTGTCTCTCCTTCGATGTCATACGGTTCCCCATCATCATCGCGTTTCATATCGTCTGGACGGTGTGGGTGGTGGTCACCCGCATGGCCGGATTTCCCTTCCGGCTGCTGTTTGCCGCGTGGAAGAACGACCCCACGCTTTTGACCTCCGGCCTGGAAGAAAAATTCTGGCGCATCGCCCGCGGCTGGTCCATCGTTTTTTCGGATTACTTCGGCAACTTCCGCCATCTGGTGGACTGGCAATGGAACGGCGGCAGTTGGCGCCCCAATGAGCACGCGCACTTTCTCCGCGTGCAGGCGGTTCGAACGCGCAAAACGCGCCTGGCAGCACCCCGCGAAGAACGCGTATCGGCAGGCCGGGTGCTCGACCTGAACGCGCGGCGGCCTCTGTCGGATTCCGGCGACTAAAACCTCGCTTGTTTGTTACGCTTCCGTCCGAAAGATCACTACTCTCTTGGCATACCGGGGTGATAGAGATATCATTCGTACGTATCTAGGCAGTTTCACGGAGGAAGTATTTGTGACGCGAAGTTCAATAGCAGCAGTTTTCATGGGGATCATCTCGTTTGCGGGATCCACCTATGCCCAGCCGGTGATCGGCGCGGGCGGCATCGTAAACAATTACAGTTACGTTCTACCCGGCCTTCCCAATTACGGCATCGCCCAAGGGTCGATCTTTGACATTTTCGGCACGGGCCTGGCGACAACCACCGCCTCGCAGGGAGTTCCGCTGAAGGCCACACTGGCCGGCGTTTCCATCAACGTAACAGTGAATGGAACCACCACGCAAGCAATCCCCTATTTTGTAACACCGCTTGAAATCGCGGCGATCCTGCCCTCTGCCACGCCAGTAGGAACCGGAACCATTACGGTGACGGTAGGTGGCCAGACCAGCGCACCTGCTCCCATGACCGTGGTCGAAACCGCGTTTGGAATTCTCACCGCGAACCAGGCCGGAACCGGCACCGCGGCAGCCTTCGACTACAACAACAGCGGGGCGCTGGTCACTCCAACGGCGGCCATCAACCCCGGAGAGTACCTCATCATCTGGGGCTCCGGACTGGGAGCGGTTTCGAGCGATGAGACGCAGTATCAGCCGCAGCCGGACGCGACGAGCGCTCCCATCGAAGTCTCCATCGGCGGCATCAACGCTCAGGTGACATACCATGGCCGTTCGATTTACCCCGGCGTGGACCAGATCAACGTAATCGTGCCGGAGGGTATCTCCGGCTGCGCGGTTTCCGTCGTGGTAAGTGGCACCGGGGCCGCAACGCCGTTCAACAGCAACTACGTCACGGTACCCGTCGCCGGCACGGGCCGGACTTGTTCCGACCCTGGAATCAGCCCCTTGACCACCAGCGATTGGGACACGCTGCTGAGCCTCAGCAATGTGAATCTGGGCATCATTGACCTGGCGAAGTCGACCGTGACAACGCTACCTGTCACCCTCGATGGCATCACCATCACGCCCGGCGGCACCACCAGTTCGGATTTCAGCGGCGCGTTCTTCGAGAAATATACGGCCGCCCAACTCGCGGCCAGCGGTTTTGCCCAGGAAGCCTCCATAGGAAGCTGCGTAGTCACTACGATTTCGCTCGACTCAGGCACTTTGCCGGCTGGACTGATCATGACCAGTCCATTGAACGCCGGCCCGTCGATTAATCTCTCCGGGCCTGACGGCTCGCTCGCTTTGAATCTGATGAACGGCTTTTACGAGGAAGCGTTCACCAACCCGCTTCCGCCGATCATCCCCGCTTCCGGCGGCACTTTCACCTTCACTGGCACTGGCGGCCCGGATATCGGCGCTTTCACAGCCACCCTCTCCGCAGCCCAAACGGCCCCGCTCACCTGGACCAATATGTCGTCCATCACTTCGGTGACGCGCGCCAACGGCCAGTCGGTCACCTGGTCCGGCGGCATCCCCAACAGCTTCGTCTATATCACCGGGAGCTCCTTCTTTATAGGCACTTCCGCCACCGATGAGCACATATCGACCTTCACCTGTGTTCAGCCCGTTTCCGCCGGCCAGTTCACCATACCCGCGGCCGTTCTGGAAAGTCTGCCCGCTTCCGGCAATATCGAAGGCGTCAGCCTCGGAGGTTCCCTTGGCCTCGAAAATGGCTTGCTCCAGAAGTTCACGGCCCCGAATCTCGATTTGGGGCTGCTCTTTTTCGGCGTCTTGAGCGAACTCGAAGTACCATACAACTAAAGTCCGCGCGAACTGTGCCGATAAACCTTCCAAATGAAGGGAATCGGCCAGTTCGCCATCTTCTGTTTCTTCCTGCTCGCGGCAGCTCTTCTCGACGGAATCGACACGGTAATCCGCGTTCGGAAGCCGCCGGAGAAGAACTCCGGCATGATTCTCTTCCGTTGACTTCCGCTTCTCCCACGGTGCAAAAATACTAACTAGGGTCCGGCTATAAGTCGAGCAGATTCAACTGATTGGAAAATGCGATTGATTTTTCTTGGGACTCAACGCGTTGCAGGGCCCGTAGAATGGGCACTTTCTCGAACAGGTTGAGGCTGAGCACCTATAGGATTTCGTGTAGACCGGCCTCGACGCCGAGTCGCTTCTTGAAGATCGCGACCAGCACATAAACAGACACGGCAATCCAGACCTGGGTTTTTACGGCATTTTCGGTATATCCATAGAAGGCCTTGATTCGGAGGTGTTGCTTGATCCATTTGAAGAACAGTTCGACCTGCCAGCGGGACTGGTGGTGCAGGTGAATACTTTGGGGAGTTCGCCGTGGATGACGTTGAGTACTTTGTCGAACCGGGTTTACTTTGGTGACTCGCTGTTAGGCACAACCACCGGGTATGCGAACTCCGACGCGGCCGTCATCAAGGACCGGTTGGGGTCGGTGCAACCGTCTTATGCGTATGGGACGGATACGGGGAGCGGGGAGCAGACGAGTCCTGGGGATGATTTTGCAACTTATTGGAAGCATTCGAGTACGGGTTTTGAGTATGCGATGAACCGGTACTATTCGACGGGATATGGGCGGTTTTTGACGGTGGATCCGTTTGGGGGCAGCGGGATGGCGGTCAGTCCCCTCTCTTGGAATCGGTATGCATATAGCTCCGGGGACCCGGTGAACCAGATGGATCCGAGCGGCCTGGATGACATTGGAGATCCGGACCCGGATACGCCGCCTTTTGGTTGTGATCTATTCGGAGGCTGCGTGCCGGGCTGCCCAGTGGGTATGATTAACGCGGCGCTGGGCATATCTACCGGGTTCTTGCCCGGCCTTGGCGACGAGGACTTCTGTTTCGTCCTTCCGATAGTTCCGGTGTTTTTGCAGGGCGGCGGTGGAGCTGGTCCCGAGTGTTTCGCGCAGCTCAAAGACAGGCCGGTGAAGGATTCGATCGCGAGTAAGTTTGATGCGGTACACACGTTCTGGCGGGTCCAAGGTGATATCGCTGGCGTAATTGAACAGTTTATCCTCACTGCGGGCCCGTTGATCAAGCCCGGTTCAACAATTCAGTATCTTGACGCTTGGGCCATACCGGGAAATTCTGCAGGGCAAGACAATTCTGCGCAGCACTTAGTTTGGAGTAGCGGCTTGTCGGGTAGCCTCTGCGCGTCTGTGGACCGGATGATAATCGCGGCGGAGCGGTTTCCCCAGAATCAAATCCTTTACCGTCCGGTTAGCGCCCTCGGGTTCGGCGGCCCGAATAGCAACAGCGCCGCTCACTATTTTGCGATTGCCGGCGGGTTCGATCCGACGGCGCCGTGGAATGCATACGGCTGGCCAGCTGGCCTAGGATTTTCTTGAAACGCCTGCCGGCATTTCTCGCCTTTGCGGGGCTGCTTCTCACTCTACCGGCCGCGTGCCTGCTGCGTGCTCCAAAGCTTCGTTCGTCCGACTTTGAGGCAGCGTTCGGCCGTGTGGCGTCGGGTTCGTTGGGGGGGCTGGGGGCTCGACAGGCAGTTGATCTCGCCGCCATTTCCTCAGACACCGGGCGCTGGAGGCGGGTTACGGACGCTTGGGGCGATCCCGGATACATAGTGGCCGTCTTGGCTCCTGGGGGGAAGAGCATTGACTGCTTATCAGATTTGCATCTTGACGTTGAAGTTACGATTGATCGCCGCCCCGCTGAACTTAAGGATGCGACGGAGCCCGTCTATGGCTATTCCTCGCGTTGCAGATCGGAGGGTTTTCGGTTTCTAGCTCCGCCCGGGGCCGCGATCAAAATACACGTCGTTGCCGAGCAGGATCAGGCCGAGGCGGGTGCCGAGTTGGTTATTTTGCACTATTGGTCGTGGGACGTAAAGGATCGGATCGTAGGCGTTGATCTGCACGAAGACTTAATGCGCGTTGAAGGGTTCTCGGGCGTCGCCGGGGTCGTCCTTTTGGCGCTTGGCCTAATCTTATCCATGAGGGGCCGTGGCAGCCCCGGTGCGCCGTCGGTCCGCTGATTCCACGCCACAGTATTTCAATCAGGGGTGGCAATATAACAGCTTGGATCAATTGACGGAGATTGATACGAGTACGCAGGCGAGCAGCGGGTATCCGTTGAGCAGCGCTTCGCCTGGGCCGGCTACTTACTTCTGTGCGCGGTATACGTTCAGCGCGACGGCGAATAATGGACAGATTACCCAAATGCAGGATGCGCGGACAGTGAAAAATACTATTGCCCGATGGAATTCATCGTGATCCGCCACTTTTGCCTCGCGCCTATGACGATGGCGGATGGCACTGCGGCGGTGCTCGAAGTCTACCGGCGCCCCGCGAAGCCACTCTGCAGAAGATCGATACTCTTCAAAACATTCCCGCATCCAGCTCTGAAGCGCTTCAAGCCCGTACCGCGATTGCAACAGAAGCCAATGCCTACTGCGTTCCTCCCTTAAGTCCCCGGACGGGGCGTCGCCCGTATAGCCGCCAGCCGGTTGGGCCGGGTTCAGGAGCGGATGCAAGCTATCCCAGTACGCCGCCCAAATGGGTCGTAAGTTCCACCGCATTGCTCTCGTTCTCGGGCCGCGCATGAGCCGGGGCGGTGTTCGTGTCTCTCGAGGGCCGCACGTGTTCACGCTGATAGCGGTCCAGTGCGTCATGCAGCAGGTCCAAACTGCTCAGCGGGCCCGCGAAACCCAGGAATTTCATCATCCGTTCTTCGGGAATGCGATGTTCGCAGAACAGATTCCGGGCCATCGCGCGAGAAGGCGAGGGGTTCCCCTCCGAGCAACCTCAACCGCAGCCCCCCAGTCACTCAAGATTGCCTTTTATCTCGCTCACCGCGCGACCCCACAACGACGCCTCCTAGCCCACTGATTCGCCTCGTCTTCTCCTCGCTCCGAAGACGATTCAACTCCGCGAAGCGGGCGCACTCATACTCGAAACTCGCCACCGTCAATGAGAGAATAAGGCTGACAACGGCTTTGAGCCCGCGAAATGACAAGCGGGACGCTGCAGAAATACCCAAATCTATTTTTTGGAGACGCATAACCCAAACGGAATCAGCGCTATAGCGGGAAATTTTGGTTTGCAATTTTGGTTTGCAAGGAATCCACGCGGGCGCGAGGCTTCGAAAAACATAACCGAATTGGCTTCGTTCCGCACATTTCGTTTTTCGTACGGTTGGAAGCGCTTCTCGCCCTCGATCGAAAATCACCGGTGCTCACCTGGGCATCCCGTGTAAGCACACAATAAATCAGCTAGATACAGAGAAATTTTGGTTTGCAAAAACCCACTCTCCAGCAAGGGTGGGCCTTTCGCTTTCGACGTGAACCAAGTGATTTGCGTTCGGGCGACGAGGAGCGGCTCGGATAGTGAACGATTTTGGATACAAGGTCTACTCCATCGTGAGGTGAGCAAGCGAATGTGCCCCATCGCCTGCTGGAGACCGGCGGGAGATAAACTTTGCTTTGCACGCGGGAAGGCCTGTTTTGAAAAAAAAACCTTTTTGAGATACGTTCCAGCGGAGCACAAGCGACCCGCCCATCGGTAACTCTGATATCATACGGATTCGATGAATTACGGCAACGTCCACTTTACGTTTCGATTTTGGTACTCACCTCCAAACTGAGAGTGGCGTCTAGCTGAAAAGCAGTCAACAGGTTTCGCAAAAGCCCACTCTCCAGCGAGGGTGGGCTTTTTGCATTTGATTCGTATTTGGAACAGGAGCAAGAAAATGATTATTTCCATGCGACAGCACGCGACGAAAGAAGAGATCGAGCATGTCTGCGATCGGATAGTGAACGATTTTGGTTACAAGGTCCACTCCATTGTGGGTGAAGAGCGCGTGGTCATCGGCGTGGTGGGCGTGGGCGACGTCACGCAATGCCTGGAATCGCTCGAAGCCACTCCCGGCGTCGAGCGCGCCATGCGCATCTCCGCGCCTTACAAGTTCGTGAGCAAGGAATTCCAGAAAGACCGCAGCCGGATCGCCGTGCGCAACCTGGAGATCGGTGGAGACGAGTTCATCGTGATGGCCGGACCCTGTTCCGTCGAGAGCGAGAAGCAGATCATGGAATCGGCCGAAGGCGTCGCAGCCGCCGGCGCAAAAATTCTGCGCGGCGGAGCTTTCAAACCGCGTACGTCGCCCTACGATTTCCAGGGTATGGAAGGCGCCGGACTGAAGTTGCTCGCCAAGGCGCGGGAAGCCACCGGACTCGCCATCATCACGGAAATCATGAGCGACGCCGATGTCGGCCTGGTAGCCGAATACGCCGACATCATGCAGGTGGGCGCGCGCAACATGCAGAACTTCGCACTGCTGAAATCGCTGGGGCGCTGCGGCCGGCCTGTAATGCTCAAGCGCGGGCTAAGTTCCACCATCAAGGAATTGTTAATGTCCGCTGAGTACATCGTCGCCCACGGCAACCCCAATGTAATGCTGTGCGAGCGCGGCATCCGCACGTTCGAAACAGCCACGCGGAATACCTGCGATATTTCGGCGGTCCCGGTGCTGAATGAATTGACGCATCTTCCTGTGGTTCTCGACCCCAGCCATGCGGCTGGAAAGCGCAGCCTGGTTCCGCCGCTCAGCCGCGCGGCCGTGGCCATCGGGGCGGATGCGCTCATTGTCGAAGTACACCCGAACCCGGAAAAGGCCATCAGTGACGGAGCGCAGTCGCTCACCGTGGAGCAGTTCCGCAGGATGATGGAAGACCTCAAACCATATGTGGCCCTGTGGAATGAAAGCCGCGTGGGCGAACCGGCGCTGGTAGGCTAGGCGGATGCCCATGAGCCGCCGCGCCAAGATGCTTTCGATCCTCGGCGTGGGCGTTTCGATCCTGGGCGGCATGGTGGGCAGCGCTTTGTGGAACGGCCGCATCTGGACCGACCCCGAGTCACTGCTCAACAGGCTCCCCACGCAGGACGCCGCCGTGGTAGGCATCGATTTCGATGCGCTTCGCAGCGCCGGGTTCGTCCAGTGGCTGGACCATGCCAAGACCCCGGAGGAACCCGAGTATCTTGCGTTCGTTCAGGAAACCGGGTTCGATTATAAGCGCGATCTCGATTCCGTGCTGGCTTCCTTCGCGCCCGATGGCGAGTTCTTCCTGATCAAGGGCACTTTCAATTGGGCCAGACTCGAGGAGTATGTCCTGAAGCAGAAGGGTTCTTGCTTCGATCACTTGTGCCGTGTGGTCGGCAGCACGCCCAACCGGCACATTTCCTTTTTCCCTCTCAAGCGCAATTTGATGGCGTTGGCGGTGGCGCCCGACGATACCGCCGCGGCGCGTCTGCAGAAGCTGGGCCCGCAGAGCGACGTCGATGTGCCGGTCGCGCCTCTGTGGATGACGTTGAGCACGGGCGCGTTACGAGGCTCCCGCAACTTCGCTGAATTTGCCTCCGCCCTGACCGGAGCAAACCGCGTGACGCTGACGGCCGGCCCTTCCGGGTCCGCGTTTGAAGCGCGCCTCGATGCCGTTTGCCGCGATGCGCAACAAGCCGGTGCGCTCACCATGCAGCTGCGGACGCTGACTAACGTGCTTCCCCGCGATGCAAGCGGAGTCGCCGGGTTGTTGCGATCCGGCGTCTTTGAGCAATCCGGCTCGCATGTATTCGGGCGCTGGCCGGTGAGCGCGGATTTCGTGCAGAGTCTCGCGGCGCCCTAACCGCCGTCGATTTTGGTCCGGTTGATCAACAACCAGGCTTTGACCAGGCGCAAGCTGAACAAGGCGGCAAAGATACGCCCGGCCAGATAGAAAATCCCTGTCCAGAACCCATAATGCTTCGAGAGAAAACGGGAGAGCCCCAGTTCATGGTCGGCGTCCACGGCGGTTCCCGTGGGCGCGGCGGCCGGATGACAAACGGCGGTTGCCGTTGGGTGGATCAGGATGGTCTTTCCGTTGCGCCGGACCTGCTGCGCGAGTTCAATATCCGGCCCATAGTCGCCGTACCGCTCGTCGATTTCGCGTAGAGCGCGCAGAAAGAAGGAGCGAAACATAATGGCGCGGATGCTGGCGCAGGGCACCCGTTCGCCTGCCCGGGCAGGGCGCAACCGCGGTTCCACCGAGCTTTTTGTGGGTAGATCGGAAACCTGATCGGGGCTCCCGATGAGCAGCGGGCACACGGCGCCGGTGGAAGGCTCGGCGTCCAGCGTGTTGGCCAGCGTTTCCAGAACCTCCGCCGTAATCTCCACTTCGGGCGTCACGAGGGCGATGTACTCCGTTTCGGCGGCGCGAATGCCCAGGTTCAGCGCTTTGGTCATGCCGAAGTCGCGTGGCAATCGAATGAAGCGGACGCCCGCGAACCGCTCATCGAGGCCGCTGGTGTCGCCCCACCCGCAGTCCACCACGATGAGAAACAGCCCGCGTCCGTAAAGAGCGGTCAGGCTGCGCAACAGAGCATCGGCGGAGTTGCGGGACACAATGACGACTGCGATTCGTGGCGGCGTGGCTTTCTGTTCAGAAGTTGGAGTCAACCTGATTAGTGTACGCTGATTTTCTCGACACTCGTGTTTTCGTAGTCGTCGGTAACGCGGACAGCGATGATGTGATCCCCGTCGGCGACGCCGGATAACGTGAGTGAGTACTGGAGCGTCTTGGAATCCGAAAGATGCGAGACCGGGTCGATCAGCATCCAGTCATCGCCATCCAGAGAGTATTCGGCGCGCTTGATGATGTTGAGCGCGTCGGCGGCCTTCCAGGAAATCGTCGAGCCTTTCGATGTCAGCCCTGAAATAACCGGAGGCGTGTTGTCAATCAACAGAGGGCTGGAATCCAGTTCGCCCGTGAGCGCGTTCCCGGCCGTGTTGCCCGGCTGGTCGCTCGCCATCACGCGGATGCGGTACTCGCCATCTGGAAACGCTGTCGAATCAAAGGAGTAATGGCGCTCGCCTAGTTTTTCTTTTAACGGTTTCCATGCCGTTTCGTCAACCCCTCGAATCTGAAGGGTGTACGTGAGAGGGTCGTTATTTTCGTCAGCAGCGGTCCAGCGCACCCCGATCCATCCCTTGGCCCAGGTCATGGACGATGCGTCGGCTTCTCCGGAAGACAAGGACGATGGCGAGGCGTGATGGCCGATCGGCGGAAGAGAAATCGACTGCGGCACGCGCTGAAGAATCGAAGCCACCAGGGGCGCGGGGAATTTGTAATTCGCGGGCGTGGCTTCAATCTCCTCGATGCGTGGTGCGACGTTCCGCGACAGGTACGCTTGCTCCACGGAATCGAGGTGAGCGTCGTTCCCGCTCAGCGTGGCGCGCCACTGGATGAACCGCGAAGCAGGCGGTTCGGAAGTGGACCAGTCACTCCAGTAATTGCGCGGCCGATCGAGATTGCCGCTGTGCGATTCCAGCTTGACGGAACTCTGCGGCGTATCGCCATAAGCGATCAGCCGGCCCCATGAGGAGAACACTCCTGAATCGAAAACCTCGCTGGTGACGGTACCTTCCGTCTCTGTTCCCGGGCCGAATGCGAAAACCTTGCCGACATTGGCGCAGGCCGCCGCGATAGCCCCATCCGGGGAGGCAAGCAGCGCGGTGATCTGATTCACGTTGACAACAGCGAGCGCGGTGTACAGGGACGGCGAGTCGATGCGGTACAAAGTGCCCTTATTTCCTGAGCCGAGAATGGCATGGCCGTTGCGGTCGAACGCGATGGAATAGACCACATCGTGAGAATCGCTCCAGACTTTCCCGGGTAGGCCGCTCGGGTCGATGCGGTAAACCTCTGAGCCTCCCGTTAACGCGGCGGCGCGCGGCATCGCCGGGGCTTCCGCACTGGGCGTTGCCTGCACAACGGGCGCGCCGGGCGCGGACGGACCAGCTGCCGCGCGCGTCGCGGCAGTGGAAGCCACGATGGCGGCGAGCAGGGCGCCAGGACTGCCGCTCGATTGCTGTGCGCCTGCGCCGGCCGCGTAAATACTCCCATCGGGCGCAACAGCTACGGCGGTCACTTCGCGCTTGGGCAACTGGTAAAGTACGAATCCGCGGCCCTCCGGCGAAACCCGGATCACAAGGCCCGTGGGATCTGTACCCACGATGAGATCGGTCCCTCGAAACGCCATGGTGCGAGCGTGCGTGTCTTCGCTCCCGAAGAACACCTCGCCTTTGCCATCGGGCGTTACGCGAAGAATCTTCCCCTCGTCTCCGGTCGCGATGTACAGATTTCCCGCGGGGTCGAACAGCATCGACCAGATGTATTTGCACTTGGGGTTATAAAACTCCACAGCCTTCCCGCCAGGCTGGTTACCGGGAGCGAGCCGGTACACCCGCCCGTCGGGGAACGTGGCCGCGTAGACGCGGTCCTGTTTATCGATCGCCAGCGCATGAACTTCCACCGCGTCGAACTCGGCGATCTTTTCCGCCTTGTCGTCGGAGAATCTGTAGACGCGCGCGCCCGGGCCGCCGCCGGCATAGAGAACGCCTTTCGAATCGCGCGCCAGCGCCCAGAGATAGGCCAGGCTGGAATCGAAAAGCTCCGTGGTCTTGGGAGCCAGCGTGACGCGCCCGTCGCTGCGCAGCGATACGCCTTTCAGTTCGCCTTTCTCAAAATCGGAGTACGTGGAACACAGCCAGGTGCGTGTGGAGACGCCCAGGCAAATGACGGGGATGGCGGCGCAGGCGGCCGCACGGATCAGGGTTCGATTCATTTGTCGTGTAGTTACTTGACGTCCACTTTCAGCGTGTAACTTCCCGCGACAACGTAGTCGAAAGGAAGCGACATCTGTTCCGAAGCGGTTTCCGGAAGGGTCGTGAGTTCGCGGTTTAGAGAGCGCCCGGACTGCATCACGTTCAGCACGGAAAGCGGCAAATTGGGAAGAGTCTTATCGTCGTAGTAGGCCGTGGGACTCGATTCGAGCAGCGAAATATAGAGCCGGTCGTTGCTGCGCTCCTGATTGAGCAGCGAAACCGTCTGGGAAATATCGATGAAATGGTTGCCGGCTTCAATCACGTTTTGAACCCGGTTCAAGGTTTCCGCGTCACTCAGCAGGATGCGGTGCTCCCCTTTTGCAATCCCCGGAGGAAGTTTGATGGTGAACTGGCGTTCGATGCGCTCCCCGCGATAGGCGCGCAGAAACACCTTGACCGGCAGTTCGTCCCCGGGGCGGGCTTCGTTCGACGAAATCCACGCGCTTTCGATCGAAACCAGGCGCCGCTCCGGAAGCAGGTCCACGGTGACGTTCACATCCTTGATGTTCGGATTTTCGACGTTGTTCACGTAGAGGCGGTTAAAATGGTCGCCCCACCATCCGGCAAGCATCATGGGCGCGGGCGCAGGTAGTTCGCCCGATGTCTGCATGGTGTTCAGTTCCACGGGTGCCTGGCCTCCCTCAAACCCGATCTTGCCGCTCAGACGGTAAGTGGCTTCCTCGCTGAATTCGTTCAAGCCGGAGAGTGAGTTGAACAGCGTCATCATCATCAGATAGGGCGTCCACTTCTGCTGCTGGAAGACGTGGAAGTGCAACTTCTTTTCGGCGCGAGCCGACCCGTCCACGTTCAGCGAGCGCACCGTGACGGTGACGGGAATCATCGGCGCTTCCTCGCCCAGAGTGCCCATGATGCCGCTATGGCGATCCTGACGCAGCGCCCCCACAATTTCCGTGGCGTTGGCCAGCTTATTGGGCTGGTAGGCCGAGGAAAGCACCATCAGCACATCGCCCTTGCTCATCGGCATGTCGACCGGTCCGAGGTTGAAGAACGGGTGCCCGAACGCCAGTATCCGTTTGCCGTCGTTATAGGTAACCGTGCCAAGCCCGGTCATGCTCATGTCTCCGGAAACAAGGACCCCGGCGACAGACTCGCCAGGCCGCAGCGAAGTCTTCCAATCCGCCGCCGGCTTAGATCCGCGCAGGGAGCTGCCTGCCCCGCCCGCCACGGTTGCGATGCCCATCTGCTGCAGAGTGGGCGCGAACGCGTTCATGGTTTCCTGGGAAAATCCGGCAAAGCTGATCGGCGTGTCGATCGGTACCATCGCGGCATTGTGAAGGAAATCCGGAGCGGGGTTGAGGCCGGCGACTTGCTGCCCCGGGCCTGGAGCTTTCGTGTCGCTCGGCCTCGTTTTATCGAGGTCGTTGATTTCAAGCATCAGCTCGATCGGCGTGATCCCGCAGATCGCGTCCGGCGAAAATACGCTGAGCCGAAGCGCCACCGCGCCAATCAGTTTGCCGTCAATATAAACAGGACTGCCGCTCATTCCCCCGGCGACATTGGTGCGCGCCGCGCGGCCGCCCATCTTCCCGATGATGATGTCCTGCCCGGGACCCCACATATTCTTCCACGCGCCGATGATTTCGATCGGAACGGGCTCGGCTTCGGTACCTTCAAAGACCGTCCAGCCGATGGCGTGCATCCCCGGCTTCACTTCGGAAGCCTTGAGAACGGCAACTGGCCCGGATTTGGGGCGTTCGGAATCTGACGCACCGGACGCGAGAGCGCCACACGCGGCAACGGCGATCAACGCGCGTGCGCAGAGCGGCGCGGCGGCTTTCAAGGGCATTCGATGGGGCTCCGTTACACCCAGTCTAACGGATGGCCGCTCGATTCCGTAGGGTTTCGCACTACTGCCGCACTCAGAACCAGAAGATTGTCGGTGGGGGACGGTTCCTCCGCTTCATCCCGGTAGAAGACATACTGCGATTCGGACCCCGCTTTTGCGGCATACATCGCCAGATGCGCACGGCGCTGCATCTCCCCGGGGTCGGCGGCCTGATCGGGGAACAGGCAGATACCCACGGCGGCCCCGACGTGAATGTTGGCGTGTTCCACGCCGATGGGAGCATCCAGACTTTTCACGATCCGCCGGGCTACCTCCTCGGCACTCGCCCGATTATGCAATTCGGTAAGGATCACCGAGAACTCATCGCGCCCGATGCGCGCGACGTGATCGCTTGGCCGGGTGCATGCCAGCAGCCGGAACGCCGCGCAATGCAGTACGATTTCCGCCGCGCCCGCTCCCAGCAGCTCATTGATATCCTCAAAACTCTCGAGGCCTACATGAATCAGGGCGACTTCGTGCCCGTGGATTCGCGCACGGCTCAATGCCGCGTCCAGCCGCTGATCCAGCAGCACGCGGTCCACGATTCCCTCGAGCATGCCCTGCGGCGACTGACGTAACAGGCGATCATAAACACGGCGCTGCTCAACAGCCTGTGCCGTCAGACGTCTGATCTCTTCGAGCAGGACGCTATTCTCCTCGGTGTTCTCCTGGCCTTCCACGCGCATCACGGCGACCGTTTTCCCGTCTAAAGCCAAAACCGGGATGCCTTCGACAGGATCTTCGCGCGCTACCCCACCCTCGCGGATCAACTCAATGCGGCAGGTGCTGCCGGGCAGGTAGACTTCCACCAGGGCGCAGACCCGGTTCAAAATTGCGTCGAGCGACTCATCGCGCGCAAAAGAATCAATAATCCCGTTACGATCCCGCGCAAAAGCCGAGTTCGACGCGGTCTTCTCTGTCCGAAATCTGGCGCGGCGCCGCAGGATAACAACCCAGGCGACCAGGCACAGCGCGAGGATGCTCGGAGAAACGGCCGAGAATCCAACGGGTAGTAGCAGAGATAGCGGTTCCATGCTCAGTAGAGAGTTCGGCACATCGGAGCAAATCTTTAGAGATTAGGACTGCTGGGGGAGGAAAACGGGGACGCGTCACCTTATAATTAAGGAAATATGCACCAGAACCTTACCGAGCGAGCGGTGGATCTTGATCCGCGCGAAACCGAAGAGTGGATTGAGGCTTTCGACCAGATCGTGGAACAGGTGGGCATGGAACGCGCCGCCTTCCTGATGGATAAGCTGGCTGACCGTGCCCGGCACAACGGCGTCGAGATCCCGGTCCAGTTGAATACACCTTATGTAAACACTATCCCAGTGTCCGCGGAGGTGCCTTATCCCGGCGACCGCGCCCTGGAGCGCCGCATGAAGAGCCTCACGCGCTGGAACGCCATGGCCATGGTCTCCCACCAGAACAAGTTGGACGAGGGCATCGGCGGGCATATTTCCACTTACGCTTCGCTGGCGGCTCTGCTCGAAGTGGGTTTCAATCATTTCTTTCACGCCAGCTACGGCGACCAGCCCGGCGATTTCGTTTATTTTCAGGGCCATGCCTCGCCCGGCGTGTACGCCCGCGCCTTCCTCGAAGACCGTTTGAGTTTCGAACAACTCGAGAATTTCCGCCACGAACTGCGCGATACTCCGGGGCTCTCCAGCTACCCGCATCCGTGGTTGATGCCGGACTTCTGGAATTTTCCGACCGTCTCCATGGGGCTCGCGCCCATCAATTCGATCTACCAGGCACGCTTCATGCGGTACATGGAGAATCGCGGATTGATCCCGGCAACGCCGCGCAAAGTATGGGCGTTCCTGGGGGATGGCGAGACGGACGAACCGGAATCGCTCGGCTCCATCACGCTCGGCTCCCGCGAGAAGCTGGACAACCTGATCTTCGTTGTGAACTGTAACCTGCAGCGCCTGGACGGCCCGGTGCGTGGCAACGGCAAGATCGTACAGGAACTGGAAGCGGCTTTCCGTGGCGCCGGGTGGAACGTGATCAAGTGCCTGTGGAGTTCGGATTGGGATCCGCTTCTGGAAAAAGATACGAGCGGCCTTCTGGTCAAGCGCATGAATGAAGCCGTGGATGGCGAGTATCAGGCGTTCAAAGCCAAGGGCGGCGCTTACGTACGCGAGAACTTCTTCGGGAAATATCCGGAACTGCTCAAGCTGGTGGAAAACATGAGCGACGAAGAGATCGGCCGGCTGCGTCGCGGCGGTCATGATCCGAAGAAGATCTATAACGCGTTCAAAGCCGCCACCGATTACACCGGCGGTCCCAGTATTATTCTTGCCAAGACGGTGAAAGGCTACGGCATCGCCGACTTTGAAGGCCGCAATCCCACGCACCAGCAGAAGAAGCTCGACGAGAAGAAAATGGAGTACTTCAAGGCGCGGTTCGAGATTCCGATTCCGGATGAATCGGCGCGCAACGGGGCCTTCTACCGCCCGCCGGATTCGAGTCCGGAAATGGCGTATATGCATGAGCGCCGCAAGCAATTGGGCGGCTACATGCCCTCGCGCAAGTTCGGCCCCAGCCAGTTTGCCGCGCCTCCGATTGAGTACCTGGGCGACATGCTGGAAGGCTCGCGCGGACCGGAGCCATCGACGACGATGGCATTCGTCCGCCTGCTGACCAAGCTGATGAAGCACGAACAAATCGGCAAGCGCGTGGTGCCGATTATTCCCGACGAGGCGCGCACCTTCGGTATGGAATCCATGTTCCGGCAGTTCGGCATTTATGCCAGCCAGGGGCAGCTTTATAAACCGCACGATTCCGACATCATGCTCTATTACAAGGAATCGAAGGACGGCCAGATTCTGGAAGAGGGCATCACGGAAGCCGGTTCGATGGCTTCGTTCACGGCGGCTGGAACTTCGTATTCCACTTATGGCGTGGAGATGATTCCGTTCTTTATCTACTACTCGATGTTCGGGTTCCAGCGTGTGGGCGATCTGATCTGGGCGTTCGCCGATTCGCGCGGCAAGGGCTTCCTGATGGGCGGGACAGCGGGCCGCACCACGCTTTCGGGCGAGGGACTGCAACATCAGGACGGGCACAGCCCCATTCTGGCCAGCACTGTTCCGACATTGGCCACCTACGATCCGGCGTATGCGTACGAGATCGCGGTGATCATTCAGGACGGGATCCGCAGGATGTATCAGGAGCAGGAGAGCCTGTTCTACTACATCACTCTCTATAACGAGAACTACGCCCAGCCGGCGATGCCGGAAGGTGTGAAGGAGGGAATACTGCGGGGAATCTACAAGTTCCGTACCGCCGAAATGAGCAAGCCGAAATCCCGTGTGCAGTTACTGGGCAGCGGGCCGATTCTGAATGAGTCCCTCAAAGCTGCAGACATCCTGGGCGAAAAGTATGGTGTGGCCGCCGATGTGTGGAGCGTGACCAGTTACAACGAACTGCGCCGCGAAGCTTTGCGCGTGGATCGCTGGAACCGGTTGCATCCCGCGGCTGAGCAGAAGACGCCTTACATCGTCAATGCGCTGGGCGGGACTGACGGCCCGATCATCGCGGCCTCCGACTATATGAAGATGGTGCCCGATCAAGTGACGCAATGGATGCCGGGGCGTATGCTTTCACTAGGTACGGATGGCTTTGGCCGCAGCGACAATCGCCAGCGATTGCGCGAGCATTTTGAAGTGAATGCCGCGTCTATTGCCGCGGCCGCGCTTTCGAAACTCGCGCGGGATGGGAAATTCGACGCGAAGAAGGCCGCGCAGGCGATTACTGATCTTGGCGTGAATCCGGAGAAGATCGATCCGGCTGTCGCATAGCTTGCTGTTATTCCTTGAGGATCGCCAGATAAACGACGCCAGGGATAAGAACCAGCAAGGCTGCCATCACGAGCGCTAACACGCCGTATTGGGAGAACGCCGCGCCCGCAGCAGGGAAAAGGGCCTTGAAGTCGTAAGTTGCCAGGCTCGTGGCGATCCATCCGCGCACGGAGCGGAGCCACGGCAGACTCAGACTCAGGCACGCTCCAAGCAACCCCACGGCGCAAGCGAACGCCATCCACTGCGCCGCGTGAATGGGACGGCCCGCGGCCGCAGCCGCTTCGTGACGCGCGCGGATCTGAGCGGACCGCCATACGTGGCCGGCATCGGGAAGCGATTGGCGCGCGGTTTCACGGACTTCCTGAAAACCAGCGGCGATGGCGGCAACTTCCGAACAGATCGTACAGTTCACTGCGTGGTCTCGCAGTTCGGAGTCGACGCGGTCGGGCCAGCGGTATTGGAGGACGGACGCCAGGACTTCGGCTTCAAACTCGCACGCCACCGGCTTCATCGCTTGGCTCCTCCCAGTAAGTCAGCAAGTTTTCGACGTGCGCGCGACAACAGCGTCTTCAGGCTGGCGGGCTCCAAACCCAGCACATTCGCAATCTCACGGTGCGAAGATCCTTCGGCGTAGGCCAGCCATAACATCGCGCGCTCCCGCGGCTTCAGCAGAGACATGGCGCGCGTGAAATCGGCATTGCGATCGGGCGCGGCGGCGTCCGCCGGCGAAGCGATGCCTTCAATGCCCTCTCCGGCTAAGTCGACTGGAACGCGAATCCGGCTGCGGCGCCGTTCGTCGCGCACCAGATTTGTCGCAATCCGATAAAGAGTATTGCGGCGATGCGTCTCATTCTCGTAGGTCGCGGCGGCGCGGAGAAAGCGATAGAAGGTCTCCTGGAGTAAGTCGTCCGCCAGTTGACGGTCACCGGTTATCCGGGCGAGGTACCCCCAGAGACGGGACGCCGAACGGTCATAGAACGTACGGAATGTGGCCTCGTCCATCACGAAATCCGCGCTGGCATTGTCTAAGACCTCGCCGCGAGTAATGTCGTTGAACGTCGTGTCCCGAATCATAAAAGCTATTCGCGGGGCGCCGCGGACGGCACTTCAATGAGCCCGAGCCGTTGCGAGATCAGGAAAGAAGTAACCGCCGAAAGAACAAACCCGAGACCGAGCGCAATGCCGAGAACACCGAGAGCATGCAGGGGCTGCGAAGCGTCCTCCGCAAATCGCTGGCTCACGAAAAGCAGGCCCGTACCGCCCGCCATCAGCACCAGTCCGCCTTGCACCGACCAGAGGATGCGGCCGAGAGGCGCGTCAACCGCACGTGGACCCGCATCGAGGCGAATCGGTGAAGACTGCAGAAAACTCGATCCAGCCGGCGACTGTATATAGGCGAGCATCTCTTCGTGGGCGGCGAACCGGTCCAGAATCTTCGCGTGCGTTTCGGTCTGTATTTTCGCCAGCCGGTCCCATCGACGATAGTCGATCATGGTGCGGACCAGCCACACGATGAATCCAAGAACCATCGCGAAGACGCCGAATGCCCCCAAGCCACCTAGTACATTCTTCCACATATCCAACACCTGTGAAGCGTGGTCTTGTGGATAGCCATCGCCTGGGTTGCCCACATAGTAGGAGGGATTCCGTGTTACCTCGGGATGCGCGCTCAGAAAGCTCACAAGGGCGGGATAGGGCGCGAGGAACGATTGGTTTGCGAACAGACCGGGATCGAGCTCCAGGACGCTTCTCAAAGTTGGGGGGTACTGTTCCAGAAGGTGGGTGAATTCTTCCCGGGTGCGTTCAGCGTTGGGCTGTTCGATACCCACGGTCGATGGGGGCGCCGCCGTTCCCGTTCCGTGCCCTTTCGGCTCCTGCTGCCACGCATACAACGGCGCCAGCACCAGTATTCCCAACCCCAACATTCGTCCGATTCCCGCCAGCGTCATTTTCAAATTCCTCTCTGCCAACTAGATACGCGGCGAGGGGGATAAGGTTAACACGTCACCCAATTGAAACTGTGGACGAACAGTTACTGCACCGTCAACGCATTCGGAATTACCGCTTCCTGCTGGCCGGTAGTCACCCAGATTGAGACTGGCTGCGGTGTCGTTGTCGCACTGCCGGTAAGTTGCACCGTGAGGGTTGTTGGACCCGTTACATTCACGGCACCCACGGTGATTCCGGCAACGGTATCGACTACCGTGGTTCCCGCAACGAAGTTGGTGTTCACGCCGGTCACTGCGAAGGAGCTGGTTGTCCCATTGCTGAGGAAGCCGGGATAGAATTCGCTGAGGATCGGCTCAGTTGACGGGAGCAGCTGGTTGAATGCCCCCCGCATGACGAAGATGGCCATATCGCCTCGGGTTACAGGATTGTCCGGGCAGTACTCCGTGGTTTCGCACCCGCTTGTGATGTTGTCCTCCTTCATGCGTTGAATGTCGTCAAAGGCGAAAGACCCCAAGGGGACATCTGTGAAATAGGGCGTTGCCGGGTAGTCTACAACGGTCGTGGCTCCATACCTCGCGCGGATGATGAACACGGCCATCTGAGCGCGGGTGACGTTGTCGTTGGGGCAGAACAGGCCCACTCCGCAGCCGGTCGTGATGCCCAGCTCGTACAGTTTCTGGATATATTCAAATGCGAATGCATTTGCCGGCACATCGCTGAAGTAAGGAGTCGGTGAGTAAGTGAATGTGCCAAACCCCAGTACAGATCGGACAATGAATACCGCCATCTCCGCGCGGGTGATGTCATCGGTGGGGCAGTAGTCGGTTGTGCTGCAGCCGTCTGTTATGCCCCTGGCGTAGAGCAGGTTCACGGCATCGAAGTAGTAAGTGCCCAGCGGAACGTCGGCAAAAACCTGCTTCGTTTCATCGAGCGAAACGGGGATCGAGTTTCCGGCGACGGATATGGTTGCGGTCGCCGGTGCGCTGGTGTAGTTCTGAGGAACCGTAAGAGTAAAGGAGCCGCTGCCGATTCCACTGGCGCTTTGGGGGTTGCCCTCTGTGTTGTAAGTCTCGCTCAGTATGGCGCCCCAGGGGCATTGGGGTCCATTAGTGGTTACAATGACCGTTGCGGTTCCACCGCCTGCGTCAAAGGCAAATGAAGAGGGCGACACCGATACGGAGCAACCTGCCACGGGAGCCCCAAGCAAGATACTGACGTTATTGTTGGCGGAGCTCGCCACGGCCATATCCAGACGCCCATCGCCGTTGAAATCCCCCAATACGAGGCTTTGCGATTGGTGGCCGGACAGATAAAAGATCTCCGGTTGGAATGTCCCATCCCCATTACCCAGCATGATTCCGGCATTGCCGCTTGCATCCAGCAGCGCGAGGTCCATCTTTCCGTCGCCATTGAAATCTCCCGAAGTAATGAAGGTCAGTGCGGACGCGGTTTGATAGAGGTTGGGCGTTTGGAAGGTACCGTCCCCATTGCCGAGAGCAATGTGGAGCGGTAGAGGGTCGTCAACCGCCGTGTAAGCGATGTCCGGTTTGCCGTCACCGTTGAAATCCCCGATTCCCAGAGTATTGGCGTAGAGGGTGGCTTGGCTCGGGCAATCGAAACTTCCAAAACCGTTCCCGAAGCAGACGCCGGTTTGACCGACGATGATATCGGGCAGGTTATCTCCATTGAAGTCGGCAATGCCGAAGGGACTCCAGTAGTAGGCTCCCTGATCAAGCGTGAATCCACCATTGCCGTCACCCCAGTAGATTCCAGTATCGGCGAGCAGGTCGGTGTTGCCGTCGCCGTTCAGGTCCCCTGCGGCCGCTACTCCACCGAAGGTGATCCCCGGAGTGATCGTCTGTTCGAACAATCCATTTTGATACAAGAGAGCGACGGTCTCACCGTTCGTCAAGCCGGCGACAATTGACGCCGTTCCGCCACCGCTAAGATCCGCCGCAACCAAGCCCTGCGCCACGCCCGGCAGGCTCACTACATCGGGAGCGGAAAACGTTCCGTTGCCTGCGCCCCAGAGCACGGTCAGGGAGGCCCCGGAAGTGCTGGCCATGGCGAGATCCGTGGCTCCATCATGGTTGAAATCGCCCGACACGATGTTGGCGGGGGAAATACCGGCAGGATAATTCACCCCGCTCGAGAAAGTTCCACCCGCGCCGGTGCTTACGGTTTCGGTTACTGCGAGGGAACTCGAGTAATCGTAAGTGGAGTTGCCCTGGTACTTCGCCGTGACATGTTGCAAATCTCCAGCGGGAAGCTTTACGGTCAGTGTCGCCACTCCGTTCACCACCGGAGCGTTGCCCAAAACCGTACCCGCATCGGAAAAGGTGACCGATCCGGTTGCCGTGAGCGGCGTTACTGTGGCCGTAAGCGTAATGGTTTGATCAATGGTTGCCGTGGGTGAATTGGATATCAGAGTCACAGAATCCGCGAGCGAACCAAGTTCTCCCGGCAGATCGGCGATTCCGTCACCATTGAAGTCGGCTACCAATGCCGAAGAAGTGGAGGTAGCGAAACTTTTGGGCGCTTGAAACGTGCCATCCCCGTTGCCGAAGGAGATCGATTCTCTCGCCGGCCCTGAAGTAACAATGTCGACTATTCCGTCGCCATTGAAATCGCTGAATCCGATCTGCGTCGCGCCCGGGGCGCTGACATAGGAGACCGGCGCCTGGAAGGACCCGTTGCTATTGCCGAGCAGCACCACGAAGCTATTGGAAGGAGAACCGGTGAGCACCGCAAGATCTTGCACACCGTCGCCGTTGAAATCGCAGACGACCACTTCTCCAGGTATCGCGCCGGTGTTTGCGTTCAGGGGCGCTTGAAAAGTGCCGTCGCCGTTTCCGAGAAAGATGCCCACGCTGTTCGCTGCGGTGCCGCTGACGGCGAGATCGGGCTTGCCATCGCCGTTGAAATCGCCGACAGCGAAGCTAGGCACGGACGACAAAGCTGACTGCGGTGGCAGGTTTTCCCAGTATTCAAAATTTCCGCCCCCGATATTGAGAAGGACGCTTACCTCGTTGGTGTCAGAGATGGCCGCGAGGTCCGGCAACCCGTCGCCGTTGAAATCCGCCGTTACGACGCCTGAGTTTCCCACGTAGAACACGGAGTTCGGGGGTTGCGTAAACGTGCCGTTGCCATTGCCAAAGTAAATGGCCGTGGCATAGCCGTTGGAAGAGGACGCGAAATCGAGCTTCCCGTCTCCGTTTAAATCTCCCACGGCGAAAGTTTGCGGAGGCGCCAGTCCGTAAGTCAGTGGCGGCCCGAGATTCCAGGTGGCGCCAGCTTGGAAAGTGCCGTCCCCGTTACCCAGCAAAAGCGCGCCGGTGAGGCTCGAGCTATAGGCTGGCTCCTGAATGAGTAAATCAGGTTTGCCATCTCCATTGAAGTCGCCCACTGCCAAGGGCGTTCCGGAAGGGTACCCTGGGAGTGCCGTGTAGCGCAGCGCGCCGCCCGGATTCGCTTTCACCTGTACCGGAGCAGATGGCGACATTGCTCCGGCTCCGTAAGTGGTATCGCCACCATACACCGCCGTTAAGCTGTTCGTACCGAACGGGAGCAATGATGTCGTGAAGGATGCGTGGCCCCCTGCGAGGGGAGCACCCCCAATAACTGTCAAGCCGTCGAAGAAGGTGACCGAGCCCGTCGCCTCGGATGGAGTAACGGTCGCGGTGAGGGTCACCGGCACACCCAACGTTTGCTGGCTCGCGGACGTTGCCAGCGAAACGATCACCGGATTTCCGATGACAAAAAGCTCGTAGAAACCTGAACTCGGAGATGTGATCGAGTCTCCCGAATAGTTCGCGCTAAGCGCCTGATAGTTCGCCTGCAGAGCGCTTGTGGTTATGGCCGCAGACCCATTGATAACGGAAGACGAACCGAGAGTCGTCTGCCCGTAGGAGAAAGTGACTGTGCCCGTCGCGTCGGAAGGCGTTATCGTCGCGGTCATGGTGATTGGTTGTCCGACAGTGGGATAGGGACTCGTCTGCAACAAGACCGTGCTGGGACGAACGTCGTACTGGATGCTGATTCCGGTTCCCGAGATACCCGCGATGGATACTCTGCCGGTCTTGTCGAAATCGCCGAGCACTAGCGAGGAGGAATAGTTATAAGGATAGGCATCGGCAAAATAGCTGGAGCTGAACGTCCCGTCGCCCTTGCCATAATAGAGCCAGATACCGTTGGTTAGTTTGAACAGGTCCAGGTGCCCGTCGCCATTGATATCAGCCACGTAGAGGGGACCCTGTTGCGGCCCGTACTGGTAAGTGGCGCCTGCGGTGAATGAACCATTTCCATTACCCAGAAAGATGCTGAGTGGGTACGGGTACGAGGAGGAGATCGCAGCCACATCCGGAAAGCCGTCTTCATTAAAATCTCCCACGCCAATCGCAGACGGATTCGACGTGAATCCTACCCCGAGATTCGTCGTCACAGGTGAAGCGAACGTTCCATCTCCATTTCCCAGGAACACAAGAAACTCGCCGTACTGCTCCGGACTGTCGAGCAATGCCGTCGAAGTAACGATCAAATCGGGCCGCCCATCGTCATTGAAGTCTGTCGACAAAAGCCCAAAGGATTCCCCGGTGACTCCGAACGAAACAGGTTCCTGGAAGCTGCCGTCGCCATTGCCAAATAGAAGGAAGACGGTATTGGTCGCTTGGTTTAGGGAGGCAATATCCACGCGGCCATCCCCATTGAAGTCCGCCAGCGCCCACGGATAGGGATTGGGGTAGAGGGTGTAAATGTTCGAAGGAAAGGCGTAACTATTGACGGGTCCGGCGCGGAATGTCCCGTCGCCGTTTCCAAGCAAAATGTTCAGACCGGAAAGCGTGGGGATCACAAGATCTCCAAAACCATCGCCGTTTACGTCGTTGATAGAGAGAGAGAGAGGCGCTGCGTTGAGGTTGTAGCTCACAGGCGCGGCGAAGGTTCCCGGACCGGTGGAGAGGAATACGGTGATGGTGTGATCGTAATTTGCGGCTACCAGGTCGATTAATCCGTCGCCGTTGAGATCGGCCCCGGCGATGAGGACGGCACCGTCGCTGTCGTTTAATTGGGGACCGGAAACCAATGCCCCGCCGGCTTGCGAAGATACAACCACGCTGATCGGAGAGGACATTGAGTAGTTATAGGCAGCGCCTCCGTCGTACTGCGCGGTCAACGAGTGGGAACCCGTGGTGAGCGTGGCAGTGGTGAGGGCGGCATGGCCACCGTTGACGGCCCCTCCGCCGAGCGCACCGCCGTTGTCAAAGAAAGTGACGTTGCCGGTGGCCCCGCCGGGGGAGACGGTAGCAGTCAGCGTCACGCCGTCACCGTAAGTAATAGCGGACGAACTGGCGGCCAGTGTAATTGTCGAGGGGGTACCGGTGAAACTGACACCGACCAGCGATGAGGCGCCGGGCTGGGTTAAGGAATCGCCGCCATAAGTCACGCTTACTAAATGGAGGCCAGTCGTTGTCACTGGTTCGGTGAACGTCGCCGCGCCGGAAGCGAGCGGCGCCGTTCCCAGCACTTTTCCTGTGTCGAGAAACGTGACCGTGCCCGTTGCGGTTGCGGGCGATACCGTCGCCGACAGGCCCAGCGTCTGACCAATCGCGAGCGAATTGGCGGAGGGCAGAAGCGTAACGGCGGAGATATCAGTTCCCAGGTATATGTTCACTCCGCCCGCGATGATATCCACCTGGCCGTTGTTGTTTAAGTCGGCTACATTCACAAACGCCAGATACCCCGGGCTGGCCTGCGGGAAGAAGACGAAGCCACTCTGGAAAGTGCCGTCGCCGTTCCCGTATGCGACGTCGGTGGTGGTGACGGCATCGAGTTTACCGTCGCCGTTCACATCCGCCAGGGCAACGCCGTTTCCGGCCGAGGATGCCGTAGAGATGGGTTGAAAGGTTCCGTCTCCATTCCCGAGAACGGATAGGAGGGACGTGCCCGTGTTCCAGATGAGATCGAGCTTGCCGTCCGCGTTCAAATCAACGGCTACAAGGTTCGAGGCTAGGATGGGCGAGGCGTGGGTTGCTCCAGCGCCAAATGTCCCGTCCCCATTTCCAGGGTAGAAAGAGTAACTCGTCGGTCCAGGAATAATTACATCGATCTTGCCATCTCCGTTGAAGTCGCCGGCGATGGCGCTTTCGTTGGAATATGCTGTCGAGATGAAGTTTGCAGGCGCGAATGTGCCGTCGCCATTCCCAAGTGCGACAGGAACCCCGCCATCGAGCGTCGAGAACAGAAGGTCGGGGATTCCGTCTGCATTGAAATCCGCGACTTGCAGGCCCAGGATGGGGAAGGAAAACGTAGTTGAAACCGGCGATTGGAACGTTCCGTCTCCATTTCCCAATAAAATCTCAGCGCCGGAGTAGTATGTGCCGAAGGCGAGATCAGGCTTTCCGTCGCCGTTGAAATCCGCGACAGCGACGGCTTCCGGCCCGCTGACGGGGGAAATGCTGGCGCCGGTTGCGAAAGTGCCATCCCCGCGGCCGAGATAGATCTGGATCGATCCGTCGACATAGATCGCGATATCCGTATAGCCATCGCCGTTGAAGTCGGCCGTGGCGGCGAAATTCGGGGAATAATAATTGGTGTTCAAGCTGGGCAAAGCGAGAAAGTCCAGAGCGGGCTTCGATTGAACCGTCAAGGCACTGACAGCCGAAAGGCTCCCCGTATCGCTGGAATCGCCGTCATAACGCGCAGAAAGCGGGTGTACCCCAGAGCCGAGCTGATTCGTTGTGAACGTTGCCGAACCGCTGTTGAGAACCGCAATCCCCAAAATCGCCGATCCGTCATAAAACGTGCATTTGCCGGTAGCGCCGGCCGGGCTCACAGAGGCGGTGATAGTGACAGTCTGACCGAGGGTCGCGGGGTTCGGAGAAACAGAAAGCGTGGTGGAAGTGGTACCGGCCAGGGCGCAAGAGGTAACGCCAGCGGCCAAACAAAAAGAAAGCAGGCAGCGATCCATAGATTAGTCAATTTGCGACGATGTATCTCGACTATCATACCCAATTGGCGCCCACAACGGGCTGGCGGGGTTGATTTCCTTGCAATCCGAGCTATTTTACACCAACTAAGGGTGTGTCCTGGTTTGCCGGGGCGCCTAAGAGCGCCTCACGGCAGTAGGCATAACACTTAGTCACTTCTTCCACCGTGTCCCCGCCCTTATATTCGTACTCGATATTAGCCGGGATCTTCCATTGCGTCTTCTTCAGTAACTGAAGAACGGGCTTGATCGGGGTGTCACCCTGGCCGAGCGGCATGTTCTCGCCTTGGTTCTTTTTGCGATCTTTGATGTGAAGCGTGATAATGCGATCGTGATGCTGCTGGATGTAATCCACCGCGTCGAAACCCGCAGCCGTGAAGTGGCCGATATCCAGATTGACGCAAATGTACTTCGAGCGGCCGTTCATGGCCTCTGCGAAGCTATCGGGCGAGGCGAATTCACCCGGCTTCATGTTGGAGTGGCCGTGCATCCCGACATAGACCTTGTACTGCTTTGCATACTGATCGATGCGATCTACCACCGGCAGAGTGGTGGACGCGGTGATCTTATCCGTACCCAAAGCGCGGGCGATCTCAAAGCCGTGCTCAATCGCGCGATCCGTCCAGTTCTTCCGGAAGCTGTAGTTCAAGGCGTAGATCTGGATACCGGCGTCATCGAACTTGCGCCGCACTTGTTGGAACGTTTCCACCGGCGCGGTCTCCCGCCAGTGCATCATGTCTGCGCCGCGAAGCTTGGGCTCGATATGTCCATCCCAGAGCTCGCATTCGCTGAGCCCGATCTGAACCATGGCGGCGATGGCGGCATCAAGCGGGCGGTCGCGGAAGCTATAGCTTTGCGCACCGATCTGCACTCCGTCGATCACGGAATCCGGTTTCACCGGCTTGGCAAACAGGCGCGAAGCAGCAAGCGCCCCCGCTGCGGCAACAGAGAATTGGCGTCTGGAGATCATGCGGAGAGTATATCTACTCCGGAAGGGCGAAAGTGAGCAGAGATCCACCGGATGCCACAGTTACGTACTGGCGCCCCTGCACCTGGTAGGTAATGGGAGCGGTGGCGATACGGGAACCCGTATTGAGCTTCCAGAGGAGCTCTCCGGAAGATGCGTTGAATGCCATCAGGTAGCCGTCTTCATCGCCGGCAAACACCAGGCCGCCCGAGGTGGAGAGGGTACCGGCCCAAGGCTCGCGGTAATAACGGAACATCCATTTGGCTTCCCCCGTGACGGGGTCAATGGCCTTGAGGAAACCGTGCCCTTTCTCGGCGGAGTCGCTACGCGGGAAAGTTCCCCAGTAGCCTTTGCCCTCCTTATACAGCGGCGGAGCGCTGAAGTAAATATCGCAGGCCTCCCGAACCGGAACATAGAACAGCTTAGTTACCGGGTCATAAGTGGGCGCCATCCAGTTCGCGCCACCCGCCAGTCCAGGACACACGCGCGTTCCTTCTGCCGAAGGATCGGAGTTCGGGAGCCGGATCGGACGGCCCTTCGCATCGAGACCCTGTGCCCAGGTTTGCCGCGCGAATGGGAAACCTTTCAAGAACTCACCTGTCTCCCGGTCGAGCACATACAAAAACGCATTTCGATTCGCCTGCACGACCACCTTGCGGAGCTTGCCGTCTATGGGAAGATCGAGGAGCATCGGAGTCTCCGCGGCATCCCAGTCATGAGTGTCATGCGGCGTGAATTGGAAATACCACTTGAGCTTGCCGGTGTCGGGGTCGAGTGCGACTAATGAGCAGGAGTAGAGGTTATCGCCTTTGCGAACGTCGCCATAGAGATCCGGGGCGGGATTTCCGGTCCCCCAATAGATGGTTTGCAGTTGCGGATCGTAAGTGCCCGTCATCCAGGTGGGCGCGCCGCCGTGACTGGCAGAATCGCCCGACCACGTATCGCCTCCCGGTTCCCCTTTCAACGGGACTGTGTAGAAGCGCCAAACGCGTTTTCCGGTAGCTGCGTCATAGGCGTCGATAAACCCTCGTATGCCGTTCTCGCCGCCCGAGATTCCGACGATGATCTTGTCCTTTACCACCAACGGCGCGAGCGTTGCATAACGTGCTCCGGGGACAAATGGAGCGATCTCCGCCTGCCAAAGCTGCTGGCCGGTTTTGGAATCGAGCGCCACCACATTCGCATCCGGGGTGACCATGAACAGGCGGTCACCCAGAATCGCCAGCCCGCGATTGGCCTGCCCGGTTTGATGACCCGCGGGGAAGTTATAGTTGTAACGCCAGAGTTCGCGGCCGGAGCGCGCATCGAGCGCCGCGGCCACACCGTCGGGAGCGCTGATGTACATGATGCCGTCCACCACCAGCGGGACTACTTCCCAAGAACCGGCTTTGCCCGATTGGTAGATCCAATCGACACCCAGTTTCCTGACGTTGGCGATGTTGATCTGATCGAGGGTGCGGTAACGAATGGCGGAATAGTCGCCCCAGTAAGTGAGCCAGTTCTGCGGCTCTTTGGCCGCGTGAGTGAGCCGCTCATCACTCACCCCGCCGGAGCCGCCCAAAAAGCCGGTTTCCGGCGGAAGCTTAGCATCCGCGCCCCGGAGGGAAGCCAGATAGGCCACAAGATCGTCGCGATCCGCGTCTACCAGCTTATAAACCGGCATCAAAGATTTCGTCAAAGGCTTGATGGAGAGTAGTTGCTTCTTATTCAACAGAGCGAACTGCTGGTCGGGAAGTCGAAGCTGCAGGGTGAAGGTGTCTTCATTGATGCGCACGCCGGTCAAGTGCTTCCCTCCGGTCATGATCACGGAGACGCCCTCGTATTCGGGCGCGATATCGGCGGAGGGATTGGCTATCGACTCACGCAGGTAATCGAGAGACCTGGCCGCGCCGATCCTTGTTAGTTCCGGCCCATAGATGCTTCCGGCGTCACCAACACGATGGCAACTGGCACAGCCATTCTGGAGATAGAGAGCTTTCCCATGGACGGCGTTACCGGGTACTTCGCGACCCGGTGATGGTCCCGTGCGAAGCGACCGGATGTAAGTGATGAGCGCGTCCAGATCGTCCTTTTCCATATCGAACGACGCCATGCCGGTTCCCGGAATGCCGTGCTGGACAATATCGCGCAGGCGTTCGTCTGAGGTGTTTTGCGAGATACGCTCGGAGACCAGGCTGGGCCCGCGTCCGCCGGTGCCCGTCATCCCATGGCAGAAAGCGCACGTGCTCCGGTAGATATCGGCGCCCGGGTTCGGCTGGGCGCTGGCGGCCGCTGATAACAGGAAGATAGCGGTAAGGAGGGTTTTCATGGTTACTTAAGGAACTTGCTCCATCGTGGGGATGGAATCGGCTTGATACGTTGAAAGCGTAGGCGGCGAGGTATCGGGCTCGAGTATCCACGCGATCCTGCCGGCGTAGTATAGCCGCAATTTCTCGTCTTCGAGCGAGCCCAGATCCCTCGCCCAAACGATTTTTTGGCCATCGATGTCCGCAGAATTGTGAACCCATTCCTCAAATTCATGGCGCGGACTATAGCGGACAAACACCAGTTGCTTGCCGGGCTCTTGATCGAGACGCTGGTTGATCTCGGTGCGCCCGTCCGGGTTTGGCCGGTCGATGTTTACGCCCGCTTCAAATGCTTCGAGCGGTTGCCAGTCTATCAGATGCACGCCATACCAAAAGACGAAATGGAAACACGCGACATAGAGAATCACGCGGCTGAAGACCGGGCCGGACCGGATGCCTCCAATAAGGGCTGCCAGAATCAGAAGGCATGTTAGCGCGGCGATGTAATGCGGATAGAAGTAAGGATAGAAATTGGTACCCGCGACGAACAGCAGAACCGAGAATAAAATCCAGCGGCTGCGATGATTCCGCAGGGGCAAGAGAAAGAAGACCAGCGCGCCATAAAGCGGCGCGAGAAAGAAGAATCGGGCGAAACGCACCCGCGCAAACAGGCGTTGCACATATCTTCCGGGGCTATCCGTTCCAGTGCCATGTAACTGCGACTGTATCTCATAATCCAACTCTTGCTCTCTGGTCAGTTCGCTATGGGGAATCGGGTTCGGCTCAAACGTGAACGATGCAGGAATACCGTACTGATAGCGGCTTGCCTGATAAGGAAGCGTGGTCCAAGAACCGGTGACGGCATGATTGTCGACCGCCAAAAACACGATCGCCGGCAAGAGACAGAGGCCAGCGATGCCGATTTGCTTCCAGATCACGAGGCGCTCAACCAGCAGGTAGACCACGACACTGGCGGCCAGCAAGACAAACTCGAACGGGCGAGTCAATAATTGGATCGCGAGCCCCGCGCCAAGCGTGACTGCGTACTTGCGGCCATAAATGAGGCGCGGCAAAGAGCCGAACACCAGGCAACCCGCGATGGCGGAAAGAGCGCCACCCCAATAGCTATTCATCCATTGGTTCAAGGGTCCGAACATCAGCGCGGCGAATATGCCACCGAGAAAGGCCATGGCCTGAGTAACCCACCCGCGGAGCATCCAATAGGTAAGTGAGGACAGAGCGGCGATAGAGAATGCCACGCCGACCCAGGGAGAACCGAAACACAACCAGAAAACCGCCAGAAGAATTCCCTGTCCCGGCGGAAATATCGAGCTATAACTGGGTTGCTGCAGGACGAAGAAAGTCTCAAAGAATTGATAGAGCGGATGAACGGGGTTCGACATTCGAAAATGACGAAATGTGTCGGCCAGCAGCAAATAACTAAAATCGTCCGTTACGCGGGGAACGGGGATCGGATAGTGAGGAATAAGGGCAAGCCGGAGCAACACGGGCAGAACGGCCAGCAGCAGCATGCACCACGCGGTCTTCCGCGATAGCTTTCCTACGAGCGGCATGATCCAGGGCCGCCAAATCAGGGCCAGAGCTAGGAGCCCGACTGCGAGGGTGAACTCGATAAAGTCGGCGGCTCCGAATCCAATCGGGTTATGAATCGGGAGAAAAGAACGGAAGATTTCGAAGAGGAACACGAGTTACTCGACGCGGTAATTCGGTGCTTCCTTGGTAATCACCACGTCGTGGACGTGGCCTTCACGCAACCCGGCGGGAGAGACGCGCATGAAGCGGGCGTTTTTCTGGAGCGCGGGAATGGTCTGTGTTCCCAGGTATCCCATGCCGGCTTTTACGCCGCCCACCAATTGATAGATGAAATCCGCAACCGCCCCCTTGGAAGCCACACGGCCTTCGATCCCTTCGGGAACCAGCTTGCTATTCGACTCCTGCGAATAGCGATCGGCATTGCCCGCCATCGCTCCCAGCGAACCCATGCCGCGATAAGTCTTGTAAGTGCGGCCGCCGAAGAGAATCGTCTCGCCCGGGCTTTCGTCCGTGCCGGCCAGAAGACTGCCTATCATGACGCAATCCGCCCCGGCGGCGATGGCCTTTGTGATATCTCCGGAGAACTTGATTCCTCCGTCGCCAATGACAGGAACGCCGGTGTCACGAGCAGCCCGGCTGCAATCGGCTATGGCCGTGACCTGAGGAACGCCGGCGCCGGAAACCACGCGCGTAGTGCAGATTGACCCCGGACCAATGCCCACCTTGATGCCGTCGACGCCCAGCGCAATCAGAGCCGCCGCTCCTTCATAGGTGGCGACGTTGCCCACCACAAGTTGCACATCCGGGAACTCCTGCTTCACTAACTTGACGGCGTCCATCACGCGGCGGGTGTGCCCATGCGCCGTATCAATGGCCAGAACATCCACCTTCTTGCCCACCAACTCGCGCGCGCGGTCGAGGAAGTCACCGGTAGCGCCAATGGCCGCGCCTACCCGCAGGCGCCCTTGCTCGTCTTTGGCCGCGTTGGGGTACTTCAGCTTCTTCTGAATATCTTTAACGGTGATCAACCCTTTCAGGTTGTAGTGACTGTCGACGACTAATAACTTCTCGACGCGGTGACGGTGAAGGATGGCCGCGGCCTCTTCGAGCGTGGTACCCACGGGAACCGTGATGAGGTTCTCCTTGGTCATGACATCTTCGACGGGCAGATCGAACCGCGTTTCGAATCGCAGATCCCGATTGGTGAGGATGCCGACGAGTTTGCCGTCGCGCGTTACGGGAACGCCGGAGATGCGGTAGCGCTCCATTACGCTGAGGGCCTCGTAGATCTTTTGCTCCGGGCCGATGGTGACAGGGTCGACGATCATGCCGCTCTCACTACGTTTGACGCGATCCACTTCCTCGGCCTGGCGATCGATCTTCATGTTGCGATGGATGAATCCGATGCCGCCCTGCTGCGCGAGCGCGATCGCGAGGTGCGACTCCGTCACCGTATCCATGGCGGCGCTGACGATGGGAATATTCAGCGTGATCTCGCGCGTTAGCTGGGTGCGCGTGTCCACCTCACCGGGCAGGATCTCGCTGAGCGCGGGGACCAGGAGGACGTCGTCGAAGGTCAACCCTTCCGGAATGCCGTTCTCAATCATGTGACTACCAGTTTAGGCGAGTGGCGGGAACCAGTCGGAGTCGAACCGACCAGCGACACAAGTGCCGCTCAACGGTTTTGAAGACCGGGCTCACCACCGGGCAAGATTGGCTCCCGACCGCTAGTGTAGCGGACTGGGTTAGAATGGGATTCTCGCCTGTAAATTCCCCGATCGTCTAACGGTAGGACAGCGGCCTTTGGAGCCGTGAATCGTGGTTCGAATCCATGTCGGGGAGCCACTGAGCCTCAGGTCCCGCGTCAGCGGCCAAATCTCGTTGACTTCATCACGATTCCCAACTCGCCGCCCGTATTCACAACATTTGGCAAGGTTTGTCTCACGGTGGCCTCTCTCCTGGCGGGAGCGAAAGGCACGCCCGTTTCGCCGCGGTCGCTTTGGTGCCGGCCAGGACCGCACGTTTTCTATCCCGAATTCTCCGTTCTCTCCTGTTGACAGGGAGGTTTTGTTGACAGGGGAGGTTAAACTCGGGCTTCCAACGGGATGGGGAAAGTGGCGGCGGCGCTTGCCGTTTACGCCCTATCCGCGAATCGCGACCCGTATAGCATCCCTGCAAATAGCTAGCGGAGAACGCCCCGGGGCAGCAGCTTAAGCAGGTATCGGGTTAACTCTCCGCGAACACTCTCTAGAATTGCGGTGTACGAATCGCTCCGGCCGTAAGCGGTAACTAACGCCTCAGGATGATCGCATTTCTTGAGGAGTTTCCCAATCTTCATTTGGACAGTAGCTAACGAATTGGATGGGTATTTCGGAATATCGGCCTCCAACTTCGAAACCGCATGACCGACAACAAGCGTGAACGGAAAGAACTTCTTCGGTTCACTCCGCATGTAGTTTAATGCGTTGGTCAGATCGCCACCCCAACCCAGGTACGAGTTGTTGATCTCACCGAAGGGAGACGCGAAGAACTCAACGTGGCGATATCGGAGACGTTCGGTTTGGGCCGCGTCATTATCAGTTGGCCATCCCGCCAGTTCGTTTCTACAGAACGTTTCAAATTCTTCATCGCCGAGGCTTCGCGCGATTTGCAACGCCTCCGCAATGCATTGGGAAAGTGCAGTCCTCCTAGACTGCACTTCGGCAAGCAATCGCGAGACCCGCGCCGACGAATCACCCTGGTCAACCAACGGTTCCGCGCCGACGCGATTTTGAATTAACGGGGTGAAGGAATTCACCAACTCCACGAATCCCGCAGAGTAGTTTCGGCGAAAGTCTGCAAATTTCTTGGTCTTGAGAAACTGCGGAATGTCGCAGTCGGCGAGCAGTACGGGGAGAACAGAAGTTTTCTTTGACTGGACCTCATCCCAGTACTTGGTTTTCCACTCTCGATTCGTGCTCGGGCGCGTATCCGGGAGGCGCTGCCGTTGGCGGACGCGTGTGGGCTCGTGGGCGTCGTCGCGAGCCTCGCTCTCCTCTGGGCGAACATCGACTTGGCTGAGGGGAAGACCACGTCCGCCGCCACCTGGCTCGTCACGGCGCGCCACAAATTCGCCGAGCAGGAGGACGAGGGTGGCGTGGCACACGTGACGCGGCTGCTCGACACGCTCCGAGCACGCGCGGAGTAACCATATCTTATACGTTTGGTGAGGTCCGACATCTATAGATAGCCGCCATAGCGTGGTTGTGTTGATTCGAAACGTGCCGGAACACCACATAAGTGTCCTTATGCAGCGTTCACTCATGAACATTCGATCTCGAGTGGAGCGAAAGCCGAGCCTAAAATGGGCGGCCACTGCTAACCGTTCGCGACGATCTCCAGAACAGCGGCCCGAAAGTCACTTAGCGATGAAATCCGCCGCGAATTTATTGCCTCCAGATCTCCGCGCGTGCATGGATAACGTTCCAGACGGTTCACGAGAGCGGGCAGATCCACGACCCTGATGTCCCTGTCCTGCGCTTCAGCCCGCGCGCGTTTCGTGAGCCGCCCATTAGTTATTGGTTCGGAATCACCACTTACAATGGATGCACTGGTCGTGGCGCTTCTGGTGCATCCCGCGCTGCATCGTAGATTGGGGCAATTGTCTGGAATTGTAAGCTTGCGAGTTTGCGTTGGATTCGCGGGACGAGGAAGGGGCGCACGGCCGGAGTAACCTCACGGTAACGAAAAATAGTTCCGATGTCGGTTGACTTTACGTGCCCCGACGGAGTAACCTCTTGCCAAATGACTCGCGTAACTGGCGCTTTCAGATACCGCACCACGACGACAATCATGGCCGGCGTGTT
>PLFE01000200.1 GCA_003136675.1 Bryobacterales bacterium | reverse complement strand
CGGTGGATGTGATATTCGAGGCAGGGTTTCGGGTGATAGCGCGTCAGGTCCACCTTGCACGATGGCACCTTGAAGAACTTGTGGATGAAGTGGACCAGGCGGTGCGCCAGATTGGCGGGGAAGAACGGGCCGAAGTAGGTGCTGCCGTCCTTGATGAGCCGGCGCGTCACATAGACGCGGGGGTAGCGCTCCTGGGTGAGCTTGATATACGGATACGTCTTNNTCGTCGCGCAGCAGCACGTTGAAGCGCGGCTGGTATTGCTTGATGAGATTGTTCTCAAGGGCGAGGGCCTCTTTCTCGTTATCGACCAGGATGAAGTCGACATCGCGGGCTTCCGAGATCAGCGTTCCGGTCTTGGAATCCTGCAGGCGGTCTATCGAGAAGTAGCTGCGGACGCGACTGCGCAGGCTCTTGGCTTTGCCGACGTAGATGACCTTTCCGGCGGCGTCCTTATAGAGGTAGACGCCGGGATCGAGCGGCAACTGGGCGGCTTTTTCACGTAAAGTTTCAGGGGGAAGACTCATCGGGGACAGCGGACGGCAATATAATTTGATTATGTCACCGCTGTTGCTTTTGCTGGCCGCTGGACTTGCCCAACAGAACCCTCCCGCGGCATCTCCGAAGCCTCCCGCCGCGAAGTCCGCCGAGGATCAGTTGCCGGAAGAAGATGAGAGCCTGCGCCCCAAGGACTATGCTTTCAATCCGCTGCAGGCGACGCGCGAGGTGCAGACCGGCGACTTCTACATGAAGAAGGGGAAGTATAAGGCGGCGGTGGCGCGCTATACCGAGGCGACGCGCTGGAATCCGCAGATGGCCGAGGCGTTTCGCAAACTGGGTGAGGCCGAGGAAAAGCAGGACGATCCGAAAGAAGCTCGCGAGGCGTATCAGAAATCCCTGGAGCTTGATCCGGATTCAAAGGCGGCCGGCGAGGTGAAGAAGCGCTTGCAGAAGCTGGCGGCTTCGTGACTATTCGTGACGCAGGATTGCGACCGGGTCCAGCTTGAGAGCCTTGATGGCCGGAATCAGGATGGCGACGGCCGCCACGGTGAGGACCAGGAGTACGGCTCCGGCGAAGGCCACGAAATCGGTTGCTTCGATCCCGAAGAGGATGGAACGGAGATAGCGGAAAAACAGCCACGCCGCGACTGCGCCGATAGCCGCTCCTGAGCAGGCGAGTGCCATGCCGCCGCGAATGATGAGGCTGAGCACACCGCGGTGGTCCGCGCCGAGCGCGACGCGGAGGCCGATTTCGCGAGTGCGCTGCGCCACGTCGCTGGCCATCAGGCCGTAAATTCCGATGGCCGCCAGCAGTAGAGCCAGCGTGGCGAAACCGCCCAACAGCCAGGCGTGCATGGCTTGCTTCGCGCTCGACTTCCGCACGTGCTCGTCCAGCGTTTCGATACTGTCGACGGGCTGGCTGGGGTCGATCTCGTGGATCACCGAGCGGGCCGCTGCGGCAAGAGTCCGCGGATCGCCTTGAGCCCGGAGCACGATTTTCATCTCCGGCCAGTGCGTATCGCTGGAAAGAACGAAGACTTCAGGGGGCGTGTCCTTCAGGGCATCCTGGCGGATATTGCCCACCACGCCTGCAATTTGATACCAGTTGTGTGAATCGAACCCAATGAACTTTCCAATTGGGTTTTCGCCGGGGAAGTAGCGTGTGGCAAGAGCCTGATTCACCACGGTTTTGCGCTGGTCGTCGCGAGGTGCGCGGTTGGCGAGCGGAGATCCTGCGACCATGGGCGCGCCGATGGCCGCGAAATACTGACCTCGTACGGCCCGGAAACCGACCTGTTCGAATGGGGCGTTGCTGTCGATGGGACGATCTCGCCGGACCATGTGGCCGTCCTGCGACCCCCCGCTCAGAGGGAGACGGTCGATCAAACCCACCGCGCGCACGCCATTGAGGGCCGACATTCGTTCGAGCGCCTTGGAATAGAAAGCATCGAGGCGTGCCGGAGGGGTGTCCCAGGGGAAGCTGACGTTCACGGCGATGGCCTGGTCGGGTTGAAAGCCAAGGGGCTGCGAAATCATAGCGGCGAAGGACCGGGCGAGAAGTCCCGCTCCGGCGAGTAATACAAAAGAGATGGCGATTTCGCTTACAACAAGTCCACGGCGGAGGCGCATGCGCGAAACGAACCCAGTTTCCTTCATGGCAGTGAGCGGAGACGCCGAGGAGAGTTGCCACGCGGGCGCGCATCCGGCCAGCAATCCGCAAACTACCGCGACGGCGAAGGTGAGCGCGGCGGCGGTGAGGTCGACATGGGCCGTCGCGAGAGAAGGAAGATCGGTGGGAAGAACGAGGCGCAGGAGCGGTAAAGCAGCGGGGGCGAAGGCAAGTCCGAGCAATCCGCCGACGATCGACAGCAGAAGGCTTTCGGTAAGGAGCATGCGGACCAGGCGAGCGCGGCCGGCTCCCAGGGCAACGCGGATGGCGGACTCCTTGTGGCGCCTCGCGGACCGGCTGAGTAGCATGCCAGCGATGTTGACGCACGCAATGAGCAAAACGAACCCAACCGTGGCCGACAGGAGCAGCATGGACGTTTTCGCTTTGCGCAGCAATTCGTCCTGGAGCAGGGAGATCTCGGCGGTGAGGGCTCGGTCCGTTTCGGGATGCTGCCGCGCAAGGCTTTGCGCCAGGTGCGTGATTTCGGCTTGCGCCTGGACGATGGAAACGCCCGGCGCGAGACGCGCAACCTCGCCCAGGAATCCGGCTTTGCGGCTTGTGGCCAGGATGTCGAGGGGCATGGGAGTCCAGACTTCGACGTCGTCCAGCAGGGGATCGGTGGGGGGCATGACTCCGACGATCGTGTAGATTCTTCCGCTGAGATCGATGGTTTCCGATGGGTCACGGCCGAGCGCGTGGTTGACGACTGCGACCGAGGCACCCTTGGCTAACTCATCGTCGGTGAAGGCGCGGCCGCGGGCCGGGGCGATGCCGGTGACATCGAAGTAATGACCGGTGACCCGCATCACGCCGATTTTGGTCGCCTCGCCTCGGCCCAGCAGGGTTGTGTTGTCGCTATAGAATCCCGTGACCGCGGAGAAGCTTTTCAACTCATCACTCCAGTCGCGGAAGCGGGCCGGGTTCCCTCCAGTGGATGCGCCGTGTTTGGTCTCTTTGATCATGACCACGCGAGCCGGCTGCGGGAAGGGGATGCCATGCAGGACTACGGCGTTCACCATGCTGAACAGGGCGGTGGTGGCGCCGATCCCGAGTGCCAAAGAAAGCAGAGCGACGGCGGTGAATGCGGGGCTCTTGATCAGATTGCGAGCGCCATAGGTCAGGTCTTGCCGGAGATCTTCCAGCCACGCAAGACCGCGCGCGTCACGGCATCGTTCTTTTTCGAGAGCCACGATGCCGAACGAGCGGCTGGCGGCCACGACTGCTTCCTGGTGAGACATGCCATGGCGGACGTTTTCATCGACCGCTTTCTCAAGATGAAAGGCGAACTCTTCGTCGAGCTCGAGTTCAGCGGTGGAGCGGCGGAGCAACGAGCGCAAACGGAGTGAGATTTTCTTGAACAGGCTCATGGATGGCTTCCCTTGGTTACCGAGGTTAGCATTCTTCCCCTCGGTAAGCAAGGGGATGCTACTTTTCGCGACGCCGACGTATTTCTTTTGAGATGATTCCCGTTATCCGGCGGATACCCGAATCCCACTCCGGAAACAGATCCACGTACTGGACTTCTTTTTGAATGCGAACGGGAACGCGGCATTCATCGAAACGAACCGGGATGAGGAAAACGGCATCGAGAGGCATGCGCGTGGCGCAATCGAGGGCGTAGCGAATCTCGGATTGGAAGCCGCCCTTTTTACTGACTGAACGGTTGCTGAAGCAGGCGATGACGAAGTCTGAGAAATTGATGGCGTCTTCTACCGAGCGCGGCCAGTTCTGGCCGGGCATCAGCTTGCGGCGATCAAGCCAGGGATCAAAGCCGGCTGCCGAGAGTTCCGAGAAGACTCTCTCCGCGGCTTCTCCGTCTTCGTGCACGTAAGCGATGAAGACCTTGGGCAACGACCGGTCGACGAAGCGGATATGACCCTTTTCGTCGGGAAGGAACGAACCCAGTCCATCGATATCCACCTTGGCGCCGGATTGCAGAGCGTCCAGCAGAACCTGCGCGATCGCGTCCAGCGAGGTGCGCCCCTGTTTCATGTGCGCTCCTTGCGAAAGCGGATTCTGCCGCCGACTCCGACGATGAGCTTTCCGAGGCCGGGCAGGGTCGCGCTCTGTCCACTGTGCAGCTTTTTGAGGATGTCGCGCACCACGCGATCCACCTGTTGAGCGGCCTCGGCGCTCGTCATCCCGGTTTTGCGCGACACTTCGCGCGCGATTTCTTTCGTAATCATCCTAGTTCAGATATAGCAGCCGTTCCTGATTTTCAGTGCTGGAATATTCGGTAAGATATTGTTTATAGAAGGTTTACCTTCATTTTTTCGTCCGTGACCGGCCATAAACATGAAGTGAAATTAATCGTCCGTTCTGCCCAAATTCAGGAAAGGTTGGGTACGATACAAAAGACGTTTCGATGTCACAAACGATCTAAAAGGAGAATCCCCTAAATGAAAAAGCTCATCGTAATGGCTCTGGGTCTCGGACTCGCCCTCGGAAGCATTTCCTTCGCGCAGGACACCGCCACCTCGACCAAGAAGACCAAGGCCAAGAAGACCAAGGCCAAAAAGACCGACGCAACCAAGATGTAATTTTCGGGGTCGCCGCGGTGTTTTTTTCGTCGTGGCGACCCACATTTTTAGATTCGATCCCCCTCCCTGTCCCATTCGAGTTGACAGGTAATCCCCCCATCCCATAATCTCTAGTAGTCATCCGGACATTGCCTTGAATACATCCGTAAAATCAGACTACGCGCTGCACGCGCTGTTCGACCTGGCTGCGCAGCGATCCTCCGAACCGGTGAAGATTGCGGAGATTGCGCGACGGCAGAACATTCCCCAAAAGTTTCTGGAGTTGATTTTGGCCAACCTGAAGCAAGGCGGGTTTGTGGAATCGCGGCGGGGTGCTGAGGGCGGCTACCGGCTCTCCCGTCCCGCCAGCCAGATTACCGTTGGCGAGGTGCTGAAATATGTCGAGGGCAAAAACGGGGAACGAAGCCACAACAGGCGGACCGCCGAATCGCCCTTCGCCGTACTCTGGAAACAAGTGGATGACAAGGCGGCCGAGCTTCTGGACAAGACGAATTTCGAGACTTTAGCACGGGAATGGGGCGAACGGCAGAGCCGGTTTGTTCCCAATTGGGAAATCTAATGGTGTTCAACGACAATTCGCTCAGTATCGGACGGACTCCGCTGGTGCGCCTCAACCGCGTCACGGATGGCGCGCCGGCCACGGTTCTCGCCAAGATCGAAGGCCGCAATCCGGCCTATTCCGTGAAGTGCCGCATTGGCGCGGCGATGATCTGGGATGCGGAGGCGCGCGGGCTGCTGACACCGGGAAAAGAGATTATCGAACCGACCAGCGGCAATACGGGGATCGCGCTCGCGTTCGTGGCGGCGGCGCGCGGCTATCCGATCACCCTCACGATGCCGGAGACGATGTCGCTGGAACGCCGCAAGGTGCTCCGTGTGTTCGGCGCGACGCTGGTGCTCACCGAAGGGGCCAAAGGGATGAATGGGGCCATTTCGCGGGCGGAGCAGATTGTGGCGTCCGATCCGGAGCGCTATCTGCTGTTGCAGCAGTTCAGCAACCCGGCCAATCCCGCGATCCATTTCAAGACCACTGGGCCGGAAATCTGGGACGATACGGAAGGCAAAATCGACGTGCTGGTGAGCGGCGTGGGCACGGGTGGAACGATTACCGGGATCTCACGCTACATCAAGCAGGAAAAAGGAAAGCCGATTATCTCTGTCGCGGTGGAACCCACCTCAAGCCCGGTGATCGCGCAAACCTTGAACCACGAACCCATTAAGCCCGGGCCGCATAAGATCCAGGGCATTGGAGCGGGGTTCATTCCCGGGAATCTGGACCTGTCGATTGTAGACCAGGTGGAAAGCGTATCCAACGAAGAGGCCATTGAGATGGCGCGACGGCTGGCGCGTGAAGAAGGTATCCTTTGCGGGATCTCCTGCGGCGCGGCCGCGGCCGTCGCTGTTCGCTTGGCTAAGCTGGACGAGTTTAAAGGGAAGACAATTGTAGTGGTTCTTCCGGATTCCGGCGAGCGTTACCTATCGAGCGCTTTGTTCGAAGGAATGTTTGAAAATTAGAATTATTCCGGAGGGCTGTAACCAGTTGCGGAGTTGGGGCAGTCTACTCATATAACTTCCCCGTTACGACCGCGGGCGCGGCATACCCCAATTTATACTTACCGCGCCCGCACCTCCTTTTTCCCTACATTCCGCTGTAGTTTTACCGCTGATGTTACATTGCTGAAATGCGGTCCATTGGCTGTCTAGTGCTTTTCAGTTATTCCCTTGGTGCGCAGGTTCCGGCCTACGAATACACCGGCGCGCCGCTACCTATCCCTTACACCTGCGAGGATGACGATATGGATTGGGCGGGACTTACTTGTCTCGACGAACCTTGCCCGATCTACATCGATCTTACGCACGCGGCCAGCCAAGGCAAGTCAATTCTGATTACCGGAAATTTCCATGCTTCGGCGGCGACCATGTATTCACTGTTTTTGCGCAGCGAGGATGGCGGCCGCACGTGGCGAGAACCGTTCGAGAGGATACGCGGCGCGGAACTGGAAGACATCCAGGTCTATGACGGACACATCGCCTGGATCGATGGTCTGACGCAGCAGCCGGTGGCGAAGGATCCGTTTTTTCTGGTGACTGAAGATGGCGGCGCGACCTGGAATCGGGTTCCGCTGTTCGAAGCAGACGCGGAGGGGTCAATCGTTCAATTTGTATTCGATTCTCGCGATCACGGACTGGCGCTGGTGGACCGGGGCGGCGGCGCGCTGCGGTATGAAACCTATGAGACGCAAACAGGTGGGCACTCCTGGACAATGCGGGACAAATCGGGAAAGATGACTAAGCTGAAGGGAACTCCCGAATCCGAGTGGCGCATTCGGCCGGAGAGCCGCGATTTCCGTTTGGAGCATTTGGAAAACAGCATTTGGAGCCCGTTTGCCAGCTTTGCGGTTCGGGTGGCGGATTGCCGCCGGAAGCCGATGGAGCGGACTGAACCGCCGCCGCAGCCATGAAGGCGATTGAGCGCGAGCTGTTCCGGAACCTGTTTGTTTCCGTCGCGGAAGAAATGGGAATCGTGCTGCGGCGAACGGCCTTTTCCCCCAATATCAAGGAACGGCGGGATTACTCCTGCGCCATGTACGATTCCCATGGGGCCACGGTTGCGATGGGCGATCACATGCCCGTACACCTGGGCGCGATGCCGCTCTCGGTGGCCGCCGCGCTGGAAAGTTTTGCGTTTGAGCCCGGCGATTTGGCGATTTTGAACGATCCGTTTCGCGGCGGCACGCACTTACCGGATATCACGGCGATTTCGGGTGTTTTTCTGCCGGGCGACATCTCCCCGGCATTCTATGTGGCCAGCCGCGCGCATCACGCGGATGTGGGCGGAATGAGCCCGGGGTCGATGCCGCTCGCGCGCGAAATTTATCAAGAGGGTTTGCGGCTGCCGCCGATCCTGCTGGTGCGGCGCGGACGCATCGACCAACCTCTGCTGGATTTGATTCTGGCCAATGTTCGTACGCCGGAAGAGCGGCATGGCGATTTAATGGCGCAGATTGCCGCGAACCGGCGCGGGGAAGAGCGATTGCTGGAGATGGCCGCCAAGCATGGGCGCGAGACACTGGATCGCAACATGCGCGCGCTGCAGGATTACAGCGAGGCCATGATGCGCGGCGCGATCGCGCGAATTCCGGATGGCGAGTACCGTTTCTCCGATTTCCTGGATGAGGATGGCGCCGGTTCCGGGCCGGTAGAGATTCGGGTGAAGATTCGCGTGACAGGTGAGAGTGTGGAGGTGGATTTTAGCGGATCGAGTCCGCAGGTGGCCGGTTGCGTGAACGCGAATTACGCGGTGGCGGTGTCGGCTACGGCGTATGTATTCCGGTGTTTGACCGATGGCGATGTTCCTTTTAATTCCGGTTTGTTGCGACCCATTGCAATTCACGCTCCCGCCCGGAGTGTCGTGAATGCCGGGCCGCCTGCCGCGATGGCTGCCGGGAATGTCGAGACTTCGCAGCGCATCACGGATACTTTGTTTGGTGCGCTGGCGCAGGCTTTACCCCACTTGATTCCCGCCGCCAGTTCCGGCACGATGAATAACCTGACCATAGGCGGATGGGACCCGCGGCGCGACAAGCCGTTCGCCTATTACGAGACGATTGCGGGTGGGTCGGGCGCTTCGCCTGACGGGCCGGGCGCATCGGCCATTCACACACATATGACCAATAGCTGGAATACTCCGGCGGAAGCATTCGAGCACGAGTACCCGATGAGGATCCGGCGGTATGAGATCCGGCCAGGTTCGGGCGGGGCGGGTCAGTATGGCGGCGGGGATGGGATCTTGCGGGAGATCGCNNAGATTGAGTTTCTGGCTCCGGCGGAGGTGACTATCCTGTCGGACCGGCGAGTTCGCGGACCGTGGGGATTACAAGGCGGCGAGAGTGGCGCGCCTGGCCGGAATTCCTTAGTTCGGGATGGTGTGGAGACGGGGCTTGCGGCGAAGGTTCGGTTTGAAGTGAAGGTGGGCGATGTACTGAGGATCGAGACGCCGGGGGGCGGAGGTTGGGGTGTGAGGCAATCCAGAAGCTAATCGTGCCGCAAAGCCCGCATCGGTTGAATCGCGGTCGCCCTTCTCACCGGCAGCCAACAGGCCGCCACGGCCACGAACAACAGCACCAGCACCACGGCGAAGAACGCTAACGGATCGCGTGCATTCCAGCCTTCCACATATCGCGACACAATTCCGCTCAGCGTCAAACTCGCCGCGAGGCCTGCCGCCGATCCCAATGCAACCAGCGCAATGGTCGCACCCAGGACGTGCCGCAGCACGTCCCAACGCTGCGCGCCTAACGCCATGCGAATTCCGAACTCATGCGTTCGCCGCGCCACGGTATACGAGACCACGCTATAGAGTCCGGTGGCCGCCAGCAGCAAACCCGCGCTCGCGAACAGAGTGAACAACGTCGTACTGAAGCGGGGATAGGACTGCTCGCGGCGGTCCAGGATCTCATCGAGAGTGAACACTTCCGAGACGGGCAAAGTCTGCACAGCCTGCCGAAGCGCGCGCGCATATTGATGCGCATCGCCACTCGTTTTCACCAGATAAGTGATTCCGGAGATGAGCGCCATGCCCTGCGGCACATAGATGGCGGGCTCAGCCGGTTCGCGCAAGCCCCGGTTCAACGCTGTCTTGACCACGCCGATAATTTCGAACGATCGATCGGCGCGTTCTGGAATCAGGATCGCGGCGTTCTTGAAGTCCAGCGCCGGCACGCTCACGCGGCCGCCGATCGGGTCGCGCCCGCCCGTCCAGTAGCGCCGCGCCATCTCTTCGTTGATGAGGGCGACTTGCGCCGTCCTGCGAATTTCCGAATCGGAAATCAGGCGGCCGCGTGCGAGCGGAATTCCTACCGTGTCGAAATAGCCATCGCCCACGAGGCCGATGTAAGCCTCCTGCCTGGTCCGCTTCTGGAGGCCTGCGATGTCGAAATCGGCGCGGAAGGCAATCCGCGGCGGCGTGGCGGTTTCGGTCATCGTGGCGCTCTCGACGCCGGGCACGGACCGTACACGGTCAAGCACGTTTTCAAAGAACGCCTCGCGTTGGGCCCAGTCGGGATACTGCCCTTGGGGAAGAGTCACGTTGAAGGAGAGGACATGATCGGGCCGGTACCCAAGCGGCGTCCGTGACAGGGCGAAGAAGCTTCGGATCGCGACTGCCGCACCCACCAGCAATACGATGGTTAAGGCAATCTCGGCCACAATCAGCACACTGCGCGTCGCGCCTCCCTGGGAATTCGCGGTGGTGCCTTTGCCGCCATCCTGCATGGATTCATTCACGTCTGTTTTGGAGAGTTGCAGGGCCGGCGCCATTCCGAAGAGGATTCCCGTCAGCACGCTGACGGCGAATGTGAACAGCACTACCGCGCCATTTACGTGGATCACCGCTTCGTGCGGCACAGAATATTCCGGCATCAGGGCAACCAACGCGGCGACTCCGCGATAGGCCAGCAGCACGCCAAGGAGGCCCCCGCAGAGAGATAGAAGGACAGACTCCGTGAGCAGCTGTTGGATGATGCGCCAGCGACCGGCGCCCAGAGACACGCGGACCGCGATTTCCTTTTGCCGCGCTGTCGCCCGCGCCAGCAACAGGATGGAGACGTTGGCGCAACCGATCATCAGAAGCATGGCCACCGCCGCCAGCAGGATCTTCAGCGTGGGACCAAAGCGCGCCAGAAGAAAATCATTGAGGGTCTCCACCTGGATGCGGAAGCCCTGCTTTGGGTACCCGGATGGATTACGTTTTCCGAAGCGCTGCACCATCGCCTGCAACTCGGCATCAACGGCAGAGAGGCCCACCCCTTTTTTCACGCGCAGCATCAGCGCCACGAAGGTCTTCGGATCGGGCGTCATGGGCAGAGGGACGTAGACATCGGCATCGTTCCAGGTAAAACGCGGCGGCATGACGCCAACCACGGTGTAAGGCAGACGATCCAGTTCCAGGGTCTGGCCGATGGCATTGGTGTTTCCAAAGTAATGGCGCTGCCAGAATAGATAACTCAACACGGCGATGCGCGGCGGCGCGGCGGGCTGAGGAAGATCTTGCGGTCCGAAGGTGCGGCCGAGCAATGCCGGGACGCCGAAGTGATCGAAGGCTTCGGGCGAGAAGAGGACGCCGCGCAGACTCTCCGGCAACCCAGAGGTGATTACGAATGCCCGATCGTCCCTGGCGGCCAGGGTCTCCAGGGTCTTCACCTCGCGATGCATTTCGAGATAATCCGCCAGGGATACATAGAGCGTGTCTTTCTGGCCGGCGGTATTGAGGAATGTGAGATTCAGCAGGCGATCCGAATCGCGGTAGGGATAAGGATCGAACCACAGCGCGTATACCAGACTGAAGATTGCCGAACTCGCGCCGATACCGAGCGCGAGCGATAAGATAGCGACCGCCGTGGTTCCCGGCGCTTTTCGGAACATGCGGAATGTGAAGCGCAAGTCCGCGGCTAAGTTGGGGAACACTTAGAAAATGATAGCGGAGTGCGGGTTGCCGCCNNCCCGAAAGATTTTCTGTTCGGCGATTTGGGCGCCTTCGATTTCGCCGGTCAGTTCCGCCATCTCAGCCACCAGTTCATGGTGGTTTCCATGGCGCCAATGTCGATGAGGCCGGGGTGGAAGTTAGCGACCAGCAGGCGGCCACCGGGTTTCAGCAGCATCTGGATCATGAGCGCCGTCAGTCGTCGGGCTACTGGGAACGGCAAATAGTCATAGTCCCGTCTTAGCAGTCCCCCGTCAAAGGCTAACTTATAGCTTTTCATTTCCGCGACCTTCTTTTCGCTCTCTCCTATGCACGTAGACGATGATTTTCGAAGGAACCGCACGCCATGGCGGGTCAGTAATTTCCGGCGCTTCTTGGAAACTGAAGCTCACGCTTTCGACTTCGTATTCCGCCGCCCCGTAATTTGCATCGCGGGTTTCTCCGGGCAGCATCACGAAATCGCCGGGTTGGGGAATTGCGGCGAGCTTTTCAAATGGAACAAGGTTGATGCTACCCTCTGGCGGGCGTCTTCAACATCAACGCAGCCTTGACTCACGGCCTCCCGATGCGTGGACTCTATTCCGCGTTCAATTTCTTCGGCGCGATCGCTTTTTTGATCCTGCCAAAGCCTCCATGTAGAGCGTCGGCGACGCCGGACCAATCCGGCCACGCCAGCGCGACGAACCAGACTATTAGCGTTCCTGATTTGATTGGCGGCGGACTCGTCCAGTGCTCTTGCGCAGCGGCATCTGTCCATGCGGAGTCTAGTGGTTGGAGCACAAGCCAAGTTTCCGCAAGTTTGCCGCCCTCGATCCGGTAGGATTGCATTCCCGCTCGGCTGCGCGCCCCGCCGCTTTTTGTATCGGTCCACTTGAACGCAAAGCGGAACCATGCGCGGTCGCCCTTGAATGAGTGGTCATACACAACGACCCGTATGTCTGGTCGCTCCTGCTTCATCTTGGCGATCTCCGCCGCGTAAGCCTCGCGCGTTACCGTCCGGTCGCCTTGTTCGTCGTGTCGGATGAAGTTTGGCTGGACGCACTCGGAAACTAAGTCGTATCGGCTCTCATGCCAAACCCGCTCCCACCGGGTCGAACAGGTTGCGTAGAACAGTCTCTTCCGGCATAGCTAACCTTCCTTGTGCTCGTAGGCCGGTCGCGGTCAGNNCTCTGGGAAGTGTCCTAAGACACTTAGGACACCACCAAACTCTGTCTCAAACCGTTACCAACGGTTTCCGGGGCATCGCACGTTCAGGCCACTGGGCGCAGCGAGGGAAATGAGCTTTTTGGGATGGCGAACTAGCCCCGCTTGAGATCCAGATACACCAGGTTGTCGCCCTGATCCCGAAAGATTTTCTGTTCGGCGATTTGGGCATTTTCGATTTCGCCGGTCAGTTCCGCCATCTCGGATTCGTTCCGGTAGATCAGCCACCAGTTCATAGTGGTTTCCATGGCGCCGATGTCGATGAGGCCGGGGTGGAAATTCGCGACCAGCAGACGGCCACCGGGTTTCAGCATCTGGAACATGAGCGCTGTCAGGCGTCGGGCTACTGGTAACGGCAAATAGTCATAAAGGCCAGCGGCGTAAACCAGGTCCTGATCAGCGAAATGCTGCTTGCCCGCGATCAGGCTGCGGACCGACCCGGGAACGACATTTACATCGCTGCCGTAGGATTCCCGAAGGACGGTGAGAGATTCCTGGTCCTGGTCAAGCGCGGTGAAGTTCATGCTTTGTTTCTGTTTCCAGGCTTTGGTCAGGCGCAACTCGCGCAGATGGCCGCAGGCAATGGCAAGGATCGAAGGTGTTTGGGTGGCTGCCGCGGCTTCGTCGATGTAGCGGGCCAGCAGATCCCGGCGTCCGCGAACGGCCTCCGCACTGGGGGTGGCACGCTCCCAATTGAAAACGCGCTCGGCGAACGGCGATAAGCCATTGGGAGAGAGGTCGCCGTAGATGTAGTCGAGAGTGACCGCATCTCCCGCATAGCCGCGAGGCCGGGTGTAGGATCGATGCGAGAACGGCGACTGGTGAACGATTTTGCGAATCGGGTGTTCGGAAAAGTGCTGTTTGGCGAATTCACTCCAGAGCTCCGGGCCTAACTCGGCGCGGTAGTCAAGAAGTGAATCTTTGAGTTCTGATAAAGACTGTTCGACTTCACCGGATTGAATGCCCTCGCACGCTTTATCGAGCAGTGCGGAGCCTTTGGACATATGAGAAGTGGGCACGTTGGGTTCCTCGTGTTTGAATCAGATTGCCTACACCTGATAGAGCGGGAAAATGCCGGGAAAGGGGACATGAGCCGGTAAACAATCATGAGGGCTAAACTGGAAAGTTCAAGTGCTTACTCATGCCGCGATACTCACCGCACTCACAGAACTCTCCATCGAGTTGGGGAGGCGTGGCGTGCTGGGCCGTCAGGCGCCCACGGCGGAATATATGCTCGCCATGAAGGTGCTCGCAGCCAGGGCCGGGATCGGCGCCGAGCGAGGAGCCGCAAAAGATATCGGTTTCTTGATACGTCTGCTAGGACTCAGTGAGGCGGGCGAGGTGACGAGCATCGTCAACCGCTATTACGACCCGTCACGCGTTCTGCCTCGCTCGATCTATCTCGTAGAAGAGATTCTTGAGGAGATCCGGTCTTGAATCCCCGGCCCACCAGCCTGGCTGAAGTCGCCCGCCGTGCGCCGGATCAGCACGCGTTTGAGTTTGAGCTGTCGGACTTCCTCCACGAGTTCGCGCGAGAAGGGGACTATGAGAAGCTTACCGAGCGGCCGCCGATTCTTAGGCGCCCTCTCGGAAACAGGCTGGGTGCTGGATGCCTACCTGGCCGCGGTAGCTGTGTCTCTTGCAGCCAAGCTGGGTTGCCCCGCTCCCGGCTGGACGCGCGATCCGGAGCGCATCTTGCGCGAACCATGGTTCGCAAGTCCAGGCCGTCATATGCGCGCCCTTCTGCTGGTGGAAAGCCCCGCGGCGTTTCGGGAGCGCAATCTGTTTGTTTCGTCCAACGCTCTTTCGGTGGCTTAACGCCTAACGGATCACGACCTTCGCCAACCCCGCATTGCCGCCCGAATCCACCACCCGCAGAACCAACTCATGCTCGCCCACGGGTACCGGGGCCACTAAATGAAACCGCTCGCTCGGCGAATCGATGACATTATCGGTGGAGTTCACGGCCATCCATGGGCCCGCATCAATCGAGTACTCGCATCTTCGCAAGGAACTCGAAGCGTCGTTCGCTTCGAAATCCACGATGGCGTTTCTCTCCTCGCGCCGGGAAGAGGTGACATGCACCACCGGGGGCGTGTTATCGATCAGCACCGGTGAACTCACCAGTTCCGCCTCGCGGGCCTGATCCGGCGGATTCGATTCCCGGTCCGACGCAATCACCCTGAAGAAATAGCGTCCATCCGCCAATGAATCGCCGTCGATCGACCAGGAATTCTCATGCAGCGCCGTTCTCAGCAGCTTCCACTCCTGCTCACCTTCGCCGCGGAACCACAGCGAATAGACCAGACGGTCCCCATCCGCGTCGTCGGCCTGCCACGAAATAATCAGTTGCTGCGATGACGCCCGCGATATGGTCTGCGTGGGAGTGCCCGTGCTTGTGGCCGGACCCGCATCGCCCGTATCGGTCACGGTGATGGAGTAAGTGGAGTTCACCGCGTTCGACACGCTCGAACTCTTCGATGACGCGGAGGGCGTTGCCGAAGTCGTCGTCACGATGATCGAGCGAATCAACGGTGGAGTATTCTGCGGCAGATACGCCAGGCTGAAATTTTCGAGTGCGGGAACGCCCTTGCTCGAGACCAATTCCGCCTTCCACTGGATGTAGCGGGCGTTCGGGCTGGTCACCGCGGATCCATTGCTGTCTGCCAGCGGGCTCGACCAGTCGCTCCACGTGGGATCCGGACGCAGCGAATTCCCCGACCTCGTCTGCAAAGTGACTCCGCCGTGACCCGTCCACCGGACGTGTCCCCAACGCGCTACGCTTTGCGCATCGAAAATGGGCGATTCGTAACTACCCGATTGCGCGCTGCCCGGCTCCAGTTCGAATAGCTTCCCCATGTTGCCCGTAGCCGCATAGATGGCGCCATCGGACTCGATCAAACGCGTATCTTCCCCTTCATTGGTCTGGGCCACCAGGGTGAGTTTGCGATCGTCCGTCAGGTGGTAGATGCGCCCGCCCAGGTCCGTTGTGAAGACCAATCCGCCCTTGCGGGAGAGCAGGTCGTAGACGTTCTCTTCCTTCGAACTCCACAGAGTATCCACCGTGTTATCGGCGTTGATGCGGTAGATGGCTGATTTCTCGACGCCGGTGAGTTCCATGGAGGCCGCATTCGACGCGGCCAAGGCGGTAGAAGCCGCAGCCACCGCTGTCTGCGCGGCCCGGTTGGCATCCGACGATGCCGGCGGCTTGATATCCGCCCCCGTCTGAATGGGGTTCGCTTTCGCCGCGTCCGCCGTAACCGTAATGGAAGTTGTCACCACCGGTGTCGAGCCGCTCTGCAACAATGCCTGGGCGGCTTGAGCGGCCGTCTGCGTCCTGCGGCTCACTGAGCCGCCCAACGCCACGGCATAAATGGAGCCATCCGGTCCATTGGCAATGGCGCGAATCTCCGGAAGATTCGCATCGTAGAGAACAAACGCCTTCCCCTTGGCCGCAATGCGGTACAAGATTCCGTTCGGCTCGGTGCCGGCCAGCAGTTTGCCCGCAGGGTCCAGCGAGAGCCCCGTCACATGCGCTTGCCCGGTGGCATAGTATTCTTCGCCTTGATTCGCGGCGGTGACTCGATAGACCTTTCCCTGGTCGCCCGTGCCCGCGTAGAGCGCGCCATCCGTGCCGAATACCAGCGACCAAATGTACTTCTCATGCGGATCGAAGTAGAGTTCGGCCTTCCCATTCACCACGCGGTAGATTTTTCCATCGGGCGAGGTTCCCGCGTACACCGCGCCATCGGGACCAATCGCGACGGCGAAAATCTCGGGTTGATCCGCCGACCACAGCAGCTTCGCGTTGTGCGATTTGTCGATTCGGTAAAGCCGACCCCGATTGCCGGTTCCCGCATAGAGAGAACCATCCGGCGCTTCGGCCACGCTCCAGATCACCGCCTGGCCGGAGTTGAAAACCGCATCCATCCGAGGCGCGAGTGAAAGTGTGCCGTCGCGGTTCAAGCTGAGGTTTTGAAACTTCCCCCTCAGAAAATCCTGATAACTCGACATCTCCCAGGTCGCGGTAGAAGACGCGAACGCACAACCTGAGAATACGATCAACAGACCCGTTAGAAACTTCAAGGCTTAACCTCTACCTGAACCGTCTTGGAGCCGGTCACCATGCGGCCTCCGCTTTCTACAACCATCTCGGCGACGCGCGAGTTTTTCATGGTCCCGAGAGCCACGCCACTGGGGCCGAGTTGTGACGCCATGATCAGAGCTACTGAAGGCGGCGGCGCCGGCAACTCGTCAACCCCCGCCGGAAACGACGTCTCCGCGCGCCAGACGCGCACATATACTTTGTCGTTATCGCGGAGCCGGTCGATGAGGCTCAGCAATTGTTCCGGCGTACGCGGTTGCACGCTCAGTGCAAACCGCAGATCGACCAGACTGGTTTGCGATCCATCGGCCACCGTGAAAAAGAGGGGCCCCGGCTGCGCCCCCACGGGAACCTGATAGCGCGCCGTCCGCGTTTCATCGACGCCATTCTCGCCCGTCAGGTTGATGGCCAGTTCCACCGTGTCTCCGGGACGCACTTCATGACACGACGGAACCACCTCTCCGATATCCAGAGAACGCTTCTTTTCCAGCGTTTCAATATCGAGCGAAACACGCTTCACTTTCAGAGAGTCGAATCCGCTCTGCAGTACATACGCAACCGGCGCAACCGTGGAGAGCGAGGCGATTTGGGGCGCGGCGTTATCCGCCGAGTAAATATCATGCAACTGGATCGAGCGGCCGCCATTCAGTTCTACAGACCCGCGCACGGCGATGGTGGAAGCGCCGGACGCGCGCTCGGTTGCGTCGAGCGACGAAAACACCGCCATCTGGAGCAACAGCGGCGTCAACAATGGATCGTCCACCATGCTCATGTGGTAGCTTTCCACCAGCCGCCCTTCGCGATGGATGGCGATGTCTACTGGCAACATTGCGGCCCGTCGTCCGAAGCGTCCGGACACCGCGGTATCGCGATCCTGGGAAATGATGCCCATCAATTCATGCGGCGCCGAGATCTTGAACGATGTGTTTACGCTCGCGAGCAGCGTAAGTACCTCCGACCGCGAGAATGGCAGGCCTGTGGAACCCACGTCCATAAACCGGTGCCCGAAGGCGTAGATCTGGTCGCCATCCACCCAGGTGACTGTTCCGTCCGCGCCTACATTCATATCGCCCTGCATCAACTGCACCGATATCATGGAGCCCGGCTGCACTTTCGAGGGGTCTCCGAAAGGAGCCGACGAAGCGGAGACCGACGCGCCGCCGGCGGAAAGGGCCTGCCGAGGCTCCAGCCCCAGCGCGCGAAGTTGCGGAGCGAAGGCTTCTATGGCGGCGGGAGTGAATCCCCCCAGCGCCAGGGGCGTAGTGATGTTCGTGAGCTTTGAATCGCCCACGCCAGTGTCCGCCGCAGCCAGAGCGGGGCCGAAGAAGCCCTTCCGCATGGCGTCCGCGATGGTGGACTTAGCGGGCGATTTGGTAACGCCGGGCTTTTCGGCAGACCGGATCATGTCGCCGATGGGCCGAATGGCCGCGATCGGGTCTTTCGAAAAAGGAAACGCCATCGCCACCGCGCCCAGCAGTTTCCCGTCAATGAAGACAGGGCTGCCGCTCATCCCCTGCATCACTCCGGTGTGCTCCAGCGGGCCGCCCGAAAGACGAGCTAAAATCAGCGATTCTTTGGGTCCGGTATTGGGGAGGACACCGAGAATCTCAACCTGGAAATCTTCGATCTTGTCTCCCTGGAAAACAGTTCTGCCGACGCCGTGCATGCCGGCGCGCACCTCCTCCAGAGGAAAGAACAAATCAGCTGCGCAGAGGCAACTCATGCTGAACAACGAAACCAGCGCCACATGGCGAGCCGCAACACAATACACACTTAAGTGTAACGTGGCAAATGCGCGTGCAGTTACAAGCGGGTTCCAAATGCTATCATCGGATTGCCCTTCATGGCGCCCGATAGACGCTATTCGTTCGCCTGGCCTGCTATCGCCTGGTGTGCTGCTCTCCTTGCCGCTTGTTACGCTCCCGTCCTGGTTTCCCTGGTGAAGAATTGGAACAGCGATGGTGACATGAGCCACGGCTTCTTTGTCCCCGTGATCGCCGCCTGGCTCGTGTGGCAGAAGCGGGACAAGTTAGCGGCTGTTACGCCCCGGCCGAACTGGTGGGGACTCGCGCTGATCCTCTGGGCCGCGCTGCAACTCTATATCGCGACCTTGGGGGCCGAGCTTTTTCTGGCACGAACCGCTTTTATCTTTTCCGTCATCGGCATGATTCTGCTGCTTGGCGGCACGCGCGTTGTACGCATTCTGGCGTTTCCTTTGTTCCTTCTATTCTTCATGGTGCCGATTCCCCAGGTGATTTATAACCGCATCACTTTCCCGCTGCAGATTATCGCCAGCCAGGCGGCGGAGGCGGCGCTTTCGCTGCTCGGCATTCCGGTGCTGCGCGAAGGCAACGTTTTGAATCTGGCTGACCAGACGCTGAATGTGGTGGAGGCATGCAGCGGCATCCGGTCGCTGCTCTCGCTCTCGTTCCTGGCGCTGGTATACGGGTATTTCTTCGAAAAGCGCGTGTGGATGCGCGTGCTGCTCTTCTTCCTCACCGTGCCCATCGCCATCATCGCCAACGCCGCCCGCGTTACGCTGACCGGCATCCTGGCCGAGGTGAAGCCGGAACTTTCCGAAGGGTTCTTCCACGAGATGTCCGGACTGGTGATTTCCATGGTGGCGCTGGTTCTGCTGATTCTGTTTCACCAGGCGTTCGCAAGGAGTTTGGATCTCTATGACCGAAGGCACGCTCACCCGGCTGTTGCATAGCCGGTATATACAAGTTCTCACGCTGGCCCTGGTCGTGCAGACAGTTCTGTTCTACACAGCCGCTCACGGCGAAAAGATACCGCTGGCGAAGCCGCTCGATGACTTTCCCTCGCAGATCGGCCCGTGGACCTTGCAGCAGACCGGCGTTGTGGAGCCGGAAGTCCGCGACGTGTTGAAGGCCGATGACCTGATGACGCGCTGGTATGTGGACCCGGCGCTCGGCGGCGCGGATTTATTCGTGGCTTACTTCAAGACACAGCGGACAGGCCAGTCGCCGCACTCACCCAAGAACTGCCTGCCAGGCTCGGGGTGGAGCCCCTCTGTGACCGGATATATCGATGTGAACATTCCCTCGCGCGACGAGACCATTCGCATCAACAAGTACATCGTGACGAAGGGCGACAGTAAGGATGTTGTTCTTTACTGGTATCAGGCGCAGAACCGCGTGATCGCGGATGAATTTGCGGCTAAGTTCTACTTAGTGACGGATTCCATTCGCTATCATCGCAGCGATACTGCTCTGGTGCGCGTGGTCGTACCGGTACAAGGAGTGAGTGAAGCCGACGCTGTGGCGCGCGGCGTCGCCTTTGTCCAGGTGGTCTACCCGGAGTTGAAAGCGTTTCTGCCGGGTTGACCGGCTCACTTCGAGTGATAGTTCGGATAAGGCGGCCGCGGATACTCCTTCGGAGGATTCTTCTCCATCAAATCCAGTACCACCTGGATGGCCTTGTCGAGCTGTGCATCATGACCTTGCCGCCATTGCGCGGGATCCAATTCCACGTCGAAATCGGGAGTAATCCCATGATTCTCCACCTCAAACTCCTTGGTCAAACCATAAATTGCCCAGCGCGGCGCCATCACTCCGCCGCCGTCCATCAGCGCCGGATACCCGCCGATACCCACTAAGCCACCCCATGTGCGCTTTCCCACCAGCGGACCAATGCCCAGTTTGCGGAAGTACCAGGGCAGGGCATCGCCGCCGGAGCCGGCGAACTGATTCGTCACCATCACCTTGGGCCCATAAATCGTACCGGCCGGCATGATCGTATCTTCCCCTTCCCGGGTCATCGCCTTGCTCAGCATCTTACGGTTCATGTTCTCGACGATGTAATCGGCCAGCAGACCGCCGTGGTTATAGCGCTCATCCACGATTGCCGCCTGTTTATCGCTCTGCGCGAAGTAATAACGATTGAAGCTGTCATAGCCGCCTAACGCCGTATCTGGGATGTGCATATAGGCGACCTTTGCCCCAGTCGCGGCATATACCTTACGGCGGTTGTCTTCGATCCACGCGAGGTGTTTGAGACTCTTCTCGTTGTCCACCGGAACCACCGTTACATCGCGAGAGCCGCTCCCATCCGGGTTCGGGCCCACCTTCAGCACCACCTGCTTTCCGGCAGTTTCCCCGAAGTAAGAATAGATACCTTCGGAAGAGGTCAGCGTGCGCCCGTCGACGGCCAGAAGATACTCACCCACCCTGACGTTGACGCCAGGTTGAGTCAGCGGCGCGCGCAGGTCCGGGTTCCAGTTCTCGCCATCATAAACGCGCGCAAAACGATAGCGGCCATTCTCAATCGAGTAGTCCGCTCCCAACAATCCGGTGGAAGTCTTCTTCACGTCGGGCATATCGCCTCCGAAGACAAACATATGACCGATTGTCAGTTCCCCCAGCATCTCCTCGAACAGATAGTTCAGGTCGGCTCGAGAATCCAGAGTGTCTACAAACGGTTCATACTTCTTCTCCGCGCCTTTGATGTCGAGACCATGATAGTTCGGGTCATAGAGAAACTCCCGCTCAATCCTCCACGCCTCGTGATACATCTGCTTCCATTCGAGACGCGGCTCCACCCACACTTCAAGCGGGTCGAGTTTCAATTCCCCATCGCCCGGTTTCGCCGGCGCGTCCGTTTTCACAATAAAGAACTTATCCGGCTGTTGATAGAGTATTTTCTCGCCCGAGGCCGAGATGTCAAACCCCAGCACCCCGTCAACGAACTTATCCACTTTGCGCTTGGAAAGGTCGAACTCGTGAACGGTGCCGGGAGGCGGTTCATTTTTCGTCCACACCTCCGGTAACTCCAGCAGAAAAACAAACCCTTCCTTGCCGGCCAGTAAGCGCGCATAGTTATGTGGCGGGATGGGGAGCGCCAGAATGCGCTGGCCGATGCCGTCGAAGTCAATGCTCACTGGAGGCGCCTCCGGCGCTTTATCATCCTTCTTTCCGGAGTCGACTTTCTCGTCCTTCTTGTCGCCCTTGTCCCCCGCTTTCTCGTCCTTCTTGCTCAAATCCGGTTTGTTCTCGTCGTCGCTCTCAGGCTCAAGCGGAGAAGGCAGATCTTTCCGCAAAACCATCACGTACACGCTGCTCGTTACGGGAATGCCGAGCGCGCTCATATTGCCACCGCCGCCGCCCGCGGCCATCCCGAGATTCGTGCTGGCCAGGAAATATAGATACTTGCCGCTCTTATCGAAAGCGGGGGATTGCGCGTCGCTCATTCCGTCCGTCAACGCGGTCGATTTCGCGCCCTCGACGGAGTAAGCCCAAATCTTGTGATAGTAAGTGGGAAGTAACTTGGTATAAGCAATCCAACGGCTGTCGGGTGACCACACGGGATTCATATCCGTTTGGGAACCGTCCTGCGTATTCGTGTCCACCTTCACCTTTACGCCGGTGCTTATATCCACGTACCAAAGGTTGAGCCACTTGTCGGTGAACGCGATCTTCTTGCTATCCGGAGAAAACGTGGGCGAATAAAAGAATGTTGGTGGATCTCCCAGACTGATCTTCTTTACGTCGCCGATTCCATTCTGGTCTCGAATGTGCAACGCGTACTCGCCGGATTCGTCCGAGAACCAGGCGATCGACTTACCGTCGGGCGACCACGCTGGGTTGCGATCGGCCACTCCGGGTGAACGAGTCAGGTTACGAAAGTCGCCTTTCTCCGCGGGCACGGTCAAAATCTCGCCGTGAGCCTCAAAAACCGCGCGCGTCCCATTGGGTGACAGCGCCGCGTTCGTCAGGTCTTTTGCCGTGATCTTCCGGAAATGCGGCCGCACCTCAGAGAAATCTCCCGTGATGTTCACCTTTACGGCGTGCGGCTGATGCGAAGAAAAATCATAGACGTACAGGCTGCCGAACTGCTCGTAGACGATGCCGCCGGGTCCGGCCGACGCGGACTTCAAATCCAGGCCGCGATTCTCCACCAACTGCTCCACCTTGCCGGACTTGGTCTTGAACTCGTAGAGACTAACCACGCCCTTATTCCGATCCGAGAGGAAATATATGGAGTCGCCCACCCACATCGGATTGAAGTCGTTGGAGTTTTCGCGAGGCAGCGGCTCCACTTTCGAATCCGCGAGATTCGCGATCCAGATGGGCTTGGTCTGGCCGCCGCGATAGCGCTTCCACGCGGCTTGCCAGTGAAACACCGGAACGTAAGCCAGTTTCGATCCGTCCGGCGAATAAGAACCCTCCTCGGCCATCGGGAGGGGGACAGCCGTTGGAAACCCGCCTTCCACCGGCACGGTGAAGAATCGATCGCCGTCGTTCTCGTTGTCGCGTGGAGAGGAGAAGAGAATCTTTTTCCCGTCGGGCGTCCATGCTACGGCCTCGTCCGGCCCAGGGTGATAAGTCAACCGCTTCGGAACTCCGCCCGCGGCCGGCATCACGTAGACGTCAACGTTGCCGTCGTATTCGCCGGTAAAGGCGATCATGGTCCCGTCCGGAGAGAAAATCGGGTTGATCTCCCTGCCAGGCGAACTGGTCAAGCGCAGCGCGGTTCCACCCTCGCGCGGCACGCTCCAAAGGTCGCCCGCGTAGGAGAAAACAATCTGCGTCCGGTTCATGGTTGGCGTGCGCAGTAAAAGGCCCGAGCCGGCGAATACGGCGGGAGTCAGGGCAAGCGCGAGAGCAAGTAATCTGGTCATTGGAAAACGGTAATCATACTACGAATCGCGCTTCAACGCTGAGCCCAATAGCGCTCGCGCGCCTGAACCGTCAGCCCTGGCCGATTGCTCGTGAGCCCGATCTTCCGCCACTCGGAGATGCCGACGCGCTTATCGGATACATAGCCCAAACTATACTGGCCCCGCAACTCCGCTTCAATCTTTTCGAAGATCTGATCGATAGTCTGCTTCTTGGACACGATATAGAATCCGCCGCCCGTCTCGCGGGACATTCGCATTAAAACGGGCCTGCCATCCCCGTCCCCATAGCCGGCGTCGGCGAAGAGAATGGAATAGATCAAAGTGTCGGCCTTTTGCGCAGCCTCAATGGCTGAAGCGGCCGTGTTTTCACTTCCGAAATCCACGCCGTCGGTCATCACGAACACGGCTTTACGGCCCTGCCGCCTCGACATGATATCTTCCGATGCCCGGACAACGGCATCATAGAGAAGCGTGCCTCCGCCTCCGGTCATGGTTCGCAGTTCGTTGCGCGTGGGCGCATCGACGGACGTCAGCGCATCGTCAAGATCTTTCCGGTTCGCGGTAAGATCTTGCCTTACCTGGACCGAGACGTCGAACTGGCTCACGAAGACCTTGTCTGTCCTCTCCCGGAGTATCTGATCGATGAAACGGAAGCAGGCGCCGCGCTCGTAATCGAGAACCTTCACCTGGCTCATGCTGGTATCCACTAAAAGCCCGATCGTCAGAGGCAAATCCGTTTGGCGGGAGAAATAACGAATGGTCTGCGGCCGCGAATCTTCGGAGAGGGAAAAATCGTCTTTGGTGAGGTCGCCGATCAACGCGCCGGATTTATCTCGAACCGTGGCGAGAACGTTGACCACTTTGACCTCAGCTTTGAAAGTGGGCTCGTCTTGCTCGGGCGTGGCTTGTGCCCGCAGCGCACCCGCCAGAGAACCTGCCGCGGCCAGAACAAATCCGCGCCGCGACCAGTCTCCGTGCTTGAAATCCATTCCTTTAGGGTAGAACGCGCCAACCGCCGTGTAATCCTGTCAAGGGGAGGTAAGACATTTGAGAAGAATTCCGTACGTAGTGACGATCGCCGTGCTTTCGATGGGCCTCAACAGCGTGGCGCAGACGGCCGGCGACGATATGAAGAAGGCCGGCAGTGACGTCAAGGACGCGACGAAGGCGGGCGGCCATGCGGTTGTGAAAACGACCAAGACGGCGGGTACCGACGTCAAAAAGGGTGCGACCGCCACCGGGCACGCCGTGTCAAAGACCAGCAAATCCGCCGCCCACGGGGTCAAGAAAGGCGCGACCACCACTGGGCACGACGTCAAGACCACGGCCACGAAGGTCGGATCCAAGGTCAAGAGCGGGACAAATACCGCGGCTAAGAAGGTCGAAGAAAAAACGCAGTAGCACCTTGCTAACACCGCGCTAACATCCAGACCCGCTAAACTAACAGAGGGCGAGCTTCCACCATGAAGTTCGCCCTCTATTTTTTCCCATGGGCCTGCTCCTCACAATTCAAGAATTATCGAAGTCATTCGGCGCGGAGCCTCTGTTCCAGGACATCTCCTTCACTGTTTCCGACGGAGACCGCATTGGTCTGATCGGCCCCAACGGCGCCGGCAAATCAACGCTGCTCGGAATCATCGCAGGGCGCATTTCGCCCGACGATGGCGAGGTGATCGCCCGCAAGATGGCGCGAATCAGTTACGTCGCGCAGGAATCCGTGTTCGAAGAGAGCGCAACTGTCTCCGAAGTTCTGGCGAGCCAAATCCAGAATCTGGATGAGCCCGAACGGCTGGCCCGCATGGCGGAAACGCTGGGCCGCGTTGGTTTTGAAGACGTCAACGCGGAGGCGGCCTCCCTTTCCGGAGGGTGGCGGAAGCGGCTCGCTATCGCGGCGGCGCTGATTGTCAAGCCCGATCTTCTGCTGCTGGATGAACCCACCAACCATCTGGATCTAGAGGGAATTCTCTGGCTGGAGAAGCTTCTCGGCGGAGCTCGGTTCGCCACTATTGTGATCAGCCACGACCGGTATTTTCTGGAAAATATCGCTTCCCAGGTAATCGAACTGGATCGCGCATATTCCGCCGGCTTATTCCGTGCGGAGGGGAGTTACTCCGTTTTTCTGGATCGCAAAGACGAATACATGCGTGCGCAATCACAGCGCAAAGACGCGCTGGACAATCGCGTTCGCACGGAGATTGAATGGCTTCGCCGCGGTCCGAAAGCGCGCTCTACGAAGGCCAAGGCGCGCATCGATCGCGCCAACGAACTGATCGGCGAACTGGCCGACCTGAAGTCGCGGGCGCGTACCAGCGAGGCGGGAATCGATTTCACCGCTTCCGGCCGTCAGACCAAGAGGCTGATCGAAATGGACCGCGTTTCCTACAGCATTGGCGATCGAACTCTCTTTCGCGATCTGAGTTTCACGCTGGGGCCGGGACAGCGGCTGGGTTTGGTGGGCCCGAACGGCAGCGGGAAGACCACGCTGCTTCGTCTCCTGATGGGCGAGTTGCAGCCCGAATCGGGTGAAATTCGCAAAGCCAATGCCCTTCGGATGGTCTATTTCGATCAGAATCGCGTGCAATTGGAAATGGATGTACCGCTTCGGCGCGCCCTTGCGGCCGATGGCGATTCCGTGATCTACCAGGAGCGCGAGATCCACGTGGCGTCGTGGGCATCGCGATTTCTTTTTAAAAAGGAGCAGCTCGATCAACCGGTGAGCCGGCTTTCCGGCGGTGAACGCGCGCGCGTTCTGATCGCAAACCTGATGCTGCAGCAGGCAGATGTTCTTTTGCTCGATGAGCCGACGAACGATCTCGATATTCCCACGCTGGAGATTCTGGAAGAGAGTTTGCTCGAATTCACGGGCGCGCTGTTGCTGGTCACTCACGACCGCCATTTGCTGGATAAGGTTTCGACGTTAGTGGTGGGTCTGGATGGTCAGGGCGGGGCCGAACGCTTCGCGGAATATGCTCAGTGGGAAGACTGGCAGATTGCGCGCAGATCGCAGTCGAAGGTTTCGAGCAAGCCCGCGCGCGAGAAGGGCTCTCCAGAGGCCGGCAAGAAAAAGCTTTCGTATAAGGATGCGCGCGAATGGGAAACCATGGAAACGCGCATCATGGAGAGTGAGCACCGCTTGCACCAAAAGCAGGCGCTGCTGGAAGACCCGGCGGTGAATACCGACGGGCCGCGGCTGAAGCAGGCGTTTGAGGAGATGCAGGCCGCGCAAGAGGAAGTGGATACGCTCTACGCCAGGTGGGGCGAGTTGGGGGCGAAGCTGGCGTAGCGCCTTTAGGCAGGTGCTACATTCAAATCAGAGCAGGCCCAGATGATCACCGGCAAATTGCTTCGTCGTGTGCTCTGCGCGGGCATGTTCCTCGGCAGCCTTTGCGCCTTCCAGCGGCCGTTCCGGCAATTTCCCGGTGTGGAATACGAAGACTTCGAAACCCCCTCGGATGCGAACCAGCCTGGTGAATGGGTTTTTGCGCGGATGATGTTTCCGGGCGGCTGGAACGACGGTTACAAAGGCCGTTTCGACGGAGACTGGCGGCTCGGCCTCTCGCTTTGGACGCAGGATTATCCGCGCGCCGATCGCCATTTTTCCGAAGCCATGCGACGACTCACGCGAATCAGCGTCCGGTCTGTCGAACAGCCGGTCAACCTCGATGAAGGCGATCAGTTCGATTACCCCTGGCTCTATGCGGTTCAGGTGGGCGAGTGGGGAATCACCAACCAGCAGGCCGCGGAACTGCGTGAATATCTCCTGCGCGGCGGGTTTTTCATGGCTGATGACTTTCATGGCGCAACGGAATGGGCGGTGTTTCAGGAAAGCATGAAGCGAGTCTTCCCAGATCGTCAGATTGTCGAAGTAGAAGACGCGGATTCGCTGTTTCACACAGTTTACGATCTGAACGATCGCTTTCAGGTTCCGGGTGCCGCGCACTTACGTCTGGGATATAAGAACCAGGGAATTGGCGCGCATTGGCGCGCGATCTATGACGATAAGGGCAGAGTCATGGTGGCTATTTCCTATAACTCCGACTTAGGCGATGCCTGGGAGTGGGCTGACTCGCCGGAGTACCCGGAACGCTTCTCGGACCTCGCGATTCGAGTCGGCGTAAACTATGTCGTTTACGCAATGACTCATTAAGTATCCCTGTTGGAAGTTAATCTAGGGCATAATTGTGATTCCATGCCGCTTCGAAACCTGTGTCTTGTCCTGGCGTTGCTATGCCCGCTGACGGCGTTAGCCGGCGACGACGAAGATGGTGAATCGCTATCCGGACGCTCCGAATGGTTTATCCATCAGCGGCTGAATCGGAACGGTGAGGTCGGCGCGCGCGAGCGGCTCAAGGCTCTGGCATGGCGCGTCCACCAGCAGGCGGTAGGCGACGCAGCCTTTCCGGCGCAGAACTGGCAACTGATTGGGCCCCAGCCCGAGAACCAGCAAAGCATCGCCGCCAGCGCGGGCCGTGTGACGGCGCTGGTTGTTGACCCGCGCAGTACAACCACGGTTTACGCCGGAACCGCGGAAGGCGGCGTCTGGAAGACGACGGACGGCGGCGCGAACTGGCTGCCCCTCACGGACGCCCAGCAATCCCTGGCCATCGGATCACTGGCTCTCGACCCATCCAATCCAGATACCATCTATGCCGGAACCGGGGAAGGGAACTTCAACGGCGATTCTTATTTCGGGTCCGGAATCCTGAAATCGACCGACGGCGGACTTACCTGGACGATGCTTGGACAGGATTACCTGACCGGCTACGCAGTCGGTGCGATTGCGGTGAGCCCAAGTAACAGCCAGGTGTTGATCGCCGGCGTGTACCCGTACGCCGGCATCATTGTTTCCACCGACGGGGGCGTCACGTGGACGAACCCGATTTCCGCATTTGCCGGAACAGCGGTGGCCTTTGATCCAGCCGATGGCACACAGGTGTGGGCCGGAGTCTTCCCGTACACCGGTCAGGTCAACGCCCTGAACCACTCCACGGATGGCGGATTGACCTGGACCGCGGTCTCATCGGCGCCCTTCCCGCAAACTGGCATCGGACGCGTTGCCATCGCCATCGCGCCGTCCAATCCTCAGATGATCTATGTCGGAATCAGCGGCCAGAATTTTGTGAACACGCTAACTGGCGATCTGCTCGGGATTTACTCGTCCACCGATGGTGGTACTACCTGGACCGCCGCTACTTCTAACTATGGAGGCGACTTGTACCGCAACGCGATCGCAGTCAGCCCCATAGATCCGACATTTGTCGTGGGCGGGGGACTGGATGCCTTCGCTTCCTTCGATGGCAACACCACGTGGCGGCAGATTGATGCGCTCGCGGCGCTGCACGTCGACCAGCATGCTTTCGCCTTTTCCGCGGATGGCAGCGAGATTTATGTGGGCAACGACGGAGGTGTGTTCTCCGGAGCAACCGCGAACAAATCCCCTACCTGGAATAGCCTGAACACAACGCTCGCAATCACCCAGTTTTACCCCGGTTTTTCGATTCATCCAACGGACACCAGCGTGACTTTGGGCGGTACCCAGGACAACGGTGCGCTGCTCTACTCCGGGAGTCTGTTCTGGACCTACGCGTCATGTGGCGATGCTGGAGCGGCTTACATCCTCCCGCAGAATCCCCAAATCGTTTACGTAACATGCCAAACGGGCGGGCTTTATCGCTCCACCTTGAGCGGTAAACCGAATACCTTTGTTCATTCGATGGCCGGCGTCCTCTCCAGCGAGGTCCCGTTTGTGGGGACCGTTACCGGAGACCTGTCGGACCCGAACATCGTCTGGTGGGGCGGCGTAACAAACCTCTGGTTGTCCACGAGCCAGGCTTTCACCTGGACCAATGTGACGGCATCGCTTCCAACGGACTCCATTCAGACCGTTTCGGCCATTGGTGTCGTCTCCACGGATGGCAACACTGTCCTTGTGGGTGACCAGGCGGGAGATATCTTCTGCTCGACCAATGGAAAGGCAACCGGCTCCGTGTGGAACGCGTGCGGCGCCTCAATCCAGGGTGGCCCGATTGCGTCGATTGTCGCCGACCCGCTCGCTTCAGGCGCCGCTTATTTGACGGAAACCGGTTACGGCAACGATCATATCTTCCATACGGCCGATGGCGGCCAGACCTGGACCGATCTGCAAGGCGATTTGCCGGATGTCCCCGTGTCCGCTCTCCTGGTGGATCAGGACGCCGGGTTCCTCTACGCCGGTACCGATGTGGGCGTGTTCATGAGCGCCAACAACGGCGGCCACTGGCAGCCCCTGGGCAATGGACTTCCCAACACGGCCATCACGGGGTTGCAGTTCTACCGTAGTTCCCGTCTGTTGCGCGTTTCCTCCCACGGAAGAAGCATGTGGGATATTGCCGTGCCCATTCAGCCGCCCACCCTGGGGAACAATGCGATTGTGAATTCCGCCAGTTTCACCGCCATTGCTCCGGGCAGCATTGCGGCGGCGTTTGGAACTTCGATGACGGATGGGGTCGAAAGCGCCAGCGGGATTCCGCTGCCTCCCAGCCTGGCCGGCGCCACGCTCACAATCGGGGGGCTCAACGCTCCGGTATTCTTCGCATCGCCGGGCCAGATCAATGTTCAGGTACCTTGGGAAACCCCTGTTGGCTCGACCACCGCTACGCTCACCATTGGCGCGCAGGCTTCCACCGCTCCCACGTCCATTGTGCAGTATGCGCCGGGTATTTTCACTCTCAATGCGAGTGGTTCCGGCCAGGGCGTGATCGTCAACAGCACCACTTATGCCTGGGCCGCCGCCGCCGGAAGTATCTCCGGAGTCACCTCAGCGCCTGTCACCGCGGGCGATTTCATCACCATCTATGGAACCGGGCTCGGTCCTGTTTCGAATCAGCCCGCGGATGGCGCGCCCGCGCCTTCTTCACCCCTTTCCTCGACCACCCAAGGGGTTACGGTCAACATCGGTGGCGTCCCGGTTCCGGCATTGTTTTCCGGCCTCGTGCCGGGGCTGGTGGGTTTTTACCAGGTCAACGTGGCTGTGCCGGCCGGAGTCACGGCCTCGAACAGCGTACCGGTGTTCCTTACTATTGGGGGCGCCACCTCCAATACTGTGACCATCGGCGTCGAGTAGCGGCAACCGCTAACTGATAAACTCCAAACGGATGTCACAGAGCGTGTTTGGAAGACCGGGTTTTGAACCGCCGGCGCGTGCGCGCCTTCCCGTACGGCTGATCTGGCTGGCCGTTTTGCTGTTCGCGCTGATCATTATCGCGCGGGAAACGGCGCAACTCACTCTCGAGTATTCCTGGTGGAGAGAAATGGGCCAGGTGGGTACATGGGTGGGTTTGTTCACCTACGCGTACACGCCGGTCACCATCGCCACCCTGTTCGCGTTTCTCGCCTTATGGGCCACTCACCGCATGGCCATGCGTTTCGCGGGCGTGAATAAGGAGCCGCACCGGATCTACCTGCGCCTGGTTTCGCTGGGTCTGCTTTTCGTGGGATGGGTAATCGCATCCGCCAATCTCGACACCTGGACCGTTGTCCGCTATTGGGGCAGCCTTGCCATTTCGAGGAGCGCGCCAGAGTTCCACGACCCCGTCTTCAATCTCCCGCTCAAGTTCTACCTGTTCGGACTGCCCTTCTATTCCGACTTGCGAAGCTACCTGCTCACACTGGTGGTGGCCTGCGCACTTCTGTTCTGGATCGCCGCGCGGATCTGGCAGTTGCGTTACCGCTTCAACGAACTACGCGAAGTGCGCGAGATCGATATCCGGTTGCTCCGCTTGCCCGGCGGCCTCGAATCGCGATTCCTGCGCGGCGTCATCGCCATTATCTTCATCGCCCTCGCCTGCAAGTACTTTTTGGGACGGTATGAGATGGTTTGGAATGAGCACGGGTTTATGGCCGGAATCGACTGGTTGGACGATCACGTCACCTTACCCTTGCAGTGGCTGCTGATCGGGACTTGCTGCGCCGGGGCCGGGCTGGCGTGGCTCGGCAGATGGCGCCTGGTTCTAGCCACCGCTGTCATGCTGCCAGTCACCTGGGTGATTCCGAAACTGGTTTCCGCGCTCTACGTGAAACCCAATGAGATCTCTCTCGAAGCGCCTTACATCGACGTGCATATCCACGCCACGCGCAATGCCTATGGAATTGAGGGTCGCGTGCAGGCGGTGGACTACGGGGGCCGCGCGCCGGCGGCCATCGAATCGCTGGATGTGGCCAAGCACCGGAATCTGCTCGATAACGTCCGCCTGTGGGATTGGCAGGCCTTCCACGACACTGTCACCCAAAGCCAGGCGCTGAGGCCTTATTACGTTTTCCACGATACCGATGTGGACCGCTACACCATCAACGGCAGCTACCGGCAGACCTTACTGACTCCGCGCGAACTCGATATCACGCAACTCAAAACCCCCGGTTGGATCAACAAGAGTTTTATCTACACCCATGGATACGGACTGGCGCTCGCTGAAGTCAGCAAGATTACTCCGGAAGGCCTGCCCGTCTTCCTCATCGAGAACATGCCTCCGGAGGTAAAAACTCCCAGTCTGAAAATTGACAGGCCGCAGATCTACTACGGCGAAGTGACCCACGAGCCCGTTTTTGTGCGAACTGCGCAGCCGGAATTCGATTATCCTTCCGGAGCGGACAACGTCAAGACCCGTTATGATGGCCGCGGAGGATTCCCCGTTTCGTCCGTGGGCATGCGGCTTGCCGCGGCCGTTGACTATGGAGACGCGAATATCTTCCTCACCAACTACCTCACTCCGGAAAGCCGGATGATGATTCACCGCCGTGTGCTCGACCGCGTCAGCACACTCGCTCCCTATCTCGACTGGGATCAAAACCCTTACCTCGTCATTGCTCCCGATGGCCGTCTGGTTTGGATCATCGATGGTTACACCACCAGTGATGCGCACCCTTATGCGCGCACCGTGGAATTCGAAGGCGGTGAGCCGATCAACTATATCCGGAATTCCGTCAAGGCGACCATCGACGCCTATGATGGGTCCACCCATTTTTATGTGTTCGACCCCGCGGATCCATTGATTCAGGCCTATCGCGCATTGTTTCCGGACTTGTTTCAGCCTGAATCCGCAATGCCTGAGGGATTGCGGGCGCACGCGCGCTACCCCGAAACCCTGTTTAACGTCCAGGCCAGTATTTACCGCGCTTACCACATGTTGAACGCGCAGGCCTTCTATAACCACGAGGACATTTGGGACCTGGCCCGGTTCACCAGCGGTCAACAAAACGCTCCGGAGCCGGTGAAGCCCACTTATGTGGTGGCTACTTTGCCGGGAGAAGATAACCCTGAGTTTCTGTTGATGACTTCCTTCACTCCCACGGGCAAAGAGAACCTGATCGGCGTCATGCTGGCCCGCTGCGATGGAGCGCACCTCGGCGAGATCAAAGTCTTGCTGATGTCGAAGCAGGACCTCACTTTGGGACCGATGCAGATCAGCGCCCGCATCAACCAGGATCAGAATATTTCGAAGGATCTGACCTTGTGGAACCAGCAGGGCTCGCAGGTGCTCCGTGGGCAAATGCTGGTGCTGCCCGTGGAGAAGACTCTGCTCTATGTGGAGCCGATCTACATACAGGCCACCGAAGCGCGCATGCCGCAGCTGAAGAAAGTGGTGCTGGCAATCGGTAACCGGCTGATCTACTCGGATACCTACGAGCAGGCTTTGGCGCTGATCAACAACGGTCCGCCATCAGTGAGCCCCGCCGCCCAACCTGTCGCGGTCAGTGGAGCGGTTCAGCCGCCGGCGTCCACGGACCCCAGGCTGGAACAGCTACGGGAGCACTGGCGCAAATATCGCGAGCTCAGCGCCCAGGGCAAACTGGCGGAAGCGGGCCGCGAGCTCGAAGCGATCGACCACGCTTTACAGTAACCCTCACTCTCCATGGGCTTTGGAACTATGATGGCATCGCGTCGGCAGGCGCGGCGGATTGCGCTTTCTTTATTTCGAAGTCAACGTTCCAATGAGTTATGTCTCAAGGTTGGAATGGTCGAGTGACGGCGCCTTTCTCCTGGCGCAATCGCACCAAGGATCTTGGATACTGGATTCCAGCCAGCACGGCCACTCTTGCCACATTGGGGACCTATCTCATCAAGACTTAGGTTTCATCTCCGATCATGTGTTTATCGTCGGACAGAATTCCGTCTCCGGGACTACGGCGCTCAGTTTCTTCAATACGAGTTGCGTGCGAGTGGGAGAAGCTGTGACACCATTCGCCATTAACTTCGGCGACGCGTCCGACGCTGCCGGATTGATCGCAGCTTCGAATCCTGGCGAAGGGGTCGAGATCCTCCGCTCGATGTCNNCCTCTCTCATCGCGATAGGCTACGCCGCCCTGTCCTACAACCACTTCTCCGAGGGAAGAACATCAAAATTTAAGGGGTGGACCATTTGGGACCCATTGAATGGGCAGACACGGGGCACAGTCGCCGCAAAAATTCAGGCATTTCGGTTTATCTCCGAGCAAAAGCACCCCAGGCAAGCTCCCTACGCAGCAGCCTTGTCTGCGAAGGGAGGACTCTTCGCGGTTGCTGGAAACCAGACGCTCGAAGTATTTTCGGTACCGCCAGAGCGAGAGTGAGGCCATCGGTAACGCCTGAGTAGGGGGCTTCATCGATTCGGCGCGGAGGAACCGCGGCCTGCGCGTCAACGGAAGTCACTCTGTCGTTCTCCAGGGCGCCCGGCGCGAGCACTCGCGAAAGCCCGAGGAGTTCTACACGCTGGTTGAGGAACCGTGGTCCGGGGAGCGGTTCAGCCGCCGCCGTCCACAGACCCCAGGCTGGAACAGCTACGGGAGCACTGGCGCAAATATCGCGAGCCCAGCGCCCAAGGCAAACTGGCGGAAGGGGGCCGTGAGCTGGAAGCGATTGACCACGCTTTACAGCAAGTGAAATCTGGTGGCGGCGCGCAGACTCGAACTGCGGACCTACGGATTATGAGACCGTCGCTCTAACCGGCTGAGCTACGCCGCCAACAAGGGTCATTTTAACATTGCCCGTAATGTTGTAACATTCATCATGCAGAGACGAAACTTCCTGCGGGCCGCGGCAGGCGCCGCGGCTTTCTTCCGGCCCGACGCAATCGATCGTGCCCGCGCCGCCTCCTCAAGTCTTAAAACCAGCGCGGACGAGACCGCGAAGGACGAGGATTACTGGCGCAACATCCAGGCTTCCTTCGACATTGATCGCAGTCTGATCAACTTCAACAACGGTGGGGTGTGCCCGTCGCCGCGAGTGGTGCAGGAGGCGCTGCGCCGCTCCATCGAGTTCTCCAACGGCGCTCCATCCTACTACATGTGGCGCGTTCTGGAGCCGGAGATCGAAATGGTGCGTTCGCGGATTGCGGGGGATTTCGGTGTGGACCCGGAAGAGATCGCGATCACGCGGAATGCCTCCGAATCGCTACAGATCGTCCAACTCGGCATGGACCTGAAAGCGGGTGACGAGGTGCTGACCACCGATCAGGATTATCCCCGCATGATCACCTGCTGGCAGCAGCGCGCGCGCCGCGAGGGAATTGTTCTGAAGCAGGTTTCGTTTCCCGTGCCGCCCCCTTCGATGGATGCCCTCTTCGACCTGTTCGAGCGCAACATCACCCCGAAGACGAAGGTGATTCACCTGTGCCAGATCACGAATTTGACCGGCCAGATCTTCCCGGTAAAACGCATCTGCGAGATGGCCAAGGCGCGAGGGATCGAGGTGATCGTCGATGGCGCACACGCGTACGCGCAGTTCCCGTTCACCCAGGCTGATTTAGGTTGCGACTATTACGGAACCAGTCTTCATAAGTGGCTGCTGGCCCCGATCGGAACAGGTTTCCTCTACGTGAAGCGCGAGAAGATTCCAAAGATCTGGCCCATGATGGCCGCGGCTGAAAACATGAATGCGAACATCCGCAAGTTTGAGGAGATCGGCACACATCCCGCGGCAAACCATAACGCAATCTCCGAAGCGTTGACGTTTCACCAGACCATCGGCGCGGATCGAAAAGCAGCCCGGTTGCGCTACCTGCGAAGCTTGTGGACCAGCCGCGTGGGCGAACTGCCGGGAGTCAGGATTCTGACCAGTCCAGATCCCGCGCAGAGTTGCGGCATTGTACTGGTGACGGTGAAGGGCAAACCGGCGCCGAAGGTTTCGGACGAGCTGTTGGACAAGTACCGTATTTTCACCGTCCCCATCGTCCGCGCCGATTTCGAGGGGGTGCGGGTGACGCCGAACATCTACACGACCGTGCGCGAAGTGGAGATGTTTGCAAACGCCATGGAGAAGGTCGCGCGGAGTTAAATCGCCACTGGCTACTTTGGCTCGTGAAGCGTTGGATAGAACTGCACGAAGGTAGTATCTACAGCGCCGTGTTCCGCATGGCATGAGTAGCAACTCGCGGAGGCGGGTATTTGCTTCGCCGTCCCGGCGCCATTTGAAAACTCAAAGAAAGCCCAGTTACCGGCGAAGCGTTTTTCATCCTTCACGTGAATTTCCATCGCCATCGTTGCCGTCTGAAAATGGCCACCCGTATTAATAGACGCCTTAGATTGGGACGCTCGGATTTCAAGCACGAAGATGGTCTTATCCGGCCAATGTCCAGACGCCAGGAAGCCGCGATACGCATCGCGATTGACGAAGACGTTATCAAACGGCGGATTCTCCGTGTGCATTTCCGCCGCCATGGGGCCATAAGTCATCCCCAGACCGGAGCTCAAGTAAACCCACTCCCGGTAATCGCGCGGACGCTTGAGAAGCCCGGCGGGCGTGAACTCCGCGCTGTCCTCCGCCATACAGGTCATAACCAGCAGCAGCGCAATTGTCGCTTTCCCCATGACGATTACTCCACGCGCAGTGCAGCTACCAGAAGCGCCACAGTTGCCGGCCTTCAACCTTTAGCCAGCTTCCCCTTGATCATGGTGAACGAATGCGGGGCAAAGCTGACGCGCATCCGTGCGCCGTCCCCGTTCACCGTCTTCCGGGTCGTCTTCACGGGACTCGAATCGAAGTTATTCTCCGCCTTAATATCCGGTCCGTTCACTTCGGAGACTTCGTATGCGCCGGTGAAATGCGCATCCTGCGCTTCTATATCGGCTTCAATGGCCTCATCGCGATGGCGATTGACAACGTTCAAGACCAGTGTTTCCCCATCCTGCGCGGCGGAAACATCCAGGAAGGGAACGCTGTCAAATCGCTTGGTCTTGTAAGTGGGCCCGTCCACGAAAACCTCCAACGCGGTGCCGCGCGAGTTCGCCGCGAATAAGGCCAGCGGATAGTAGATCGTCTGTAGATACAAGCCCGTTGGACTGGTGAAAATCGGCGCGATCACGTTGACGATCTGTGCCATGTTCGCAATCTTCACGATGTGCGCGTTGTTCAGGAAAGTGTTCAGAAACGTCGCGACAACCAAAGCATCTTCCAGGTTATAGTGCTCCTCCAGGATGTGACGGCCCTTTTCCTTGCCTTCGCCGCGCTCGCGATACCAGACATTCCACTCATCCCACGCAATGTAAATCTTCTTGTCTCGAGGTTCTCCCGTTAGCGCCGCGCGAATGGTGCCCTCCGCCGTCTTGGTGCGATCGTCCAGCAACAGGGAATTGGCCAGAAAATCGTAATAGTCGTTGGCCGCGTTGCCCACGTAGGTGTGCAGCGAGAGATAGTCGACATGGTGCTTCAAGTGTTCCAGCACGGTGCGGTTCCAACCCGTCCAGTCCGCGCTCGGAGAAAAGTTGGACGACCCCGCCGCGATGAGCTTGATGGAGGGGTCGGTCCACTTCATCAGTTTGGCGCCTTCCAGGGCGAACTTACCGTAGTCTTCCGCGCTGCGGTGTCCCATCTGCCAGGGGCCATCCATCTCATTTCCCAGTCCCCAGTAAGTCACCTTCCAGGGTTGCTCACGCCCATTCCGCGCCCGCAGTTTCGTCATCGCCGTAGCTTCCGAGGAGTTACAATACTCAACCCATCGCTGAGCCTCCTGCCAGGAGCCGGTACCGAAGTTGGCGCACAGATACGGTTCGATCCCCAGAATGTTGCAGTAAGTCAAAAACTCGTGCGTGCCAAAGCGATTGTCCTCCACCGAGCCCCAGGCCATCTCGAGGCGCGCCGGCCGCTGGTCGCGCGGACCAATGCCATCCATCCAGTTGTAGTTGGAAGAGAAATTCCCTCCCGGCCAGCGCAGCAGCGAGACGTTGAGTCCTTTCACCGCTTCCATCACATCCTTGCGGTAGCCGGTGGCGTCGGAGAGTTTCGAGCCTTCGTCGAAGATGCCGCCTTCGATGCAGCGGCCCAGGTGCTCGGCGAAGTTTCCGTAGAGTTTGCGGTCGATCGCGCCTATCTTGCGGTCGGGATCGATCTTGATGCGGGCGACTGAACTGCTTCCGAATGCGCGGGCGGCAAACGGGGCGGCGGCGAGAGTGGACGTGAAGGCGCGGCGTGAGAGCATGGCGGGAAAGATCATCATACACGCAGCGTCATTCGAGGAGCTCTTTACGTGTCGGGCCTACACTGGAATTATGCCTGTCACAATTGCCGGTCGAACCTTCCATTCCCGTTTGTTCGTCGGTACGGGGAAGTATCGCAGCTTCCCGGAAATGAAGCGCTGCCACGAAGCTTCGGGAGCTGAAGTAGTCACCGTGGCCGTGCGCCGCGTGAATCTGACGGACCGCTCGAAAGAGTCCCTGCTGGATTACATCGATCGCGAAAAAATGTTCATTCTGCCAAACACCGCCGCCTGCTACACAGCGGACGACGCCATTCGCACCGCCAGACTGGCGCGCGAAGTGGGCTTGTCAAATTGGGTCAAGCTGGAAGTGATCGGCGATGAGCGCACACTGTTCCCCGACAATGAAGGCTTGCTGGAGGCCACGCGCGTGCTGGTGAAAGAAGGTTTTGTTGTCCTGCCGTACACCAATGACGATGTTGTCAATGCGCGCAAGTTGGTGGATGCCGGCGCCGCCGCCGTGATGCCGCTGGCCGCGCCCATCGGGTCGGGGTTAGGCATTCAGAACATCACCAACCTGCGCATCATGCGCGAACTGATCACGGGAGTCCCATTGATTGTTGACGCGGGAGTGGGTACGGCTTCCGACGCTGCGATGGCCATGGAACTGGGGGCCGACGCGATTCTGATGAATACCGCCATCGCGGCCGCCGGCGACGCAGTCAAGATGGCCCAGGCCATGAGGCTAGCCGTGGAAGCGGGACGCTACGCTTACGAGGCGGGTCGGATGGAGAAGAAGCTCTACGCGTCGGCGAGCAGTCCCCTGGCCGGCGTGGTGGGCCGGTCTTGATCGGTTCACAACTCCCCCGTCTATACTGAAACTCTGCCGCGATATGCGTTCCCCTATCTTTCTGACCATTGCGGGCATTTTAATTTTCGCCTGCGTCGCTGCGGACGGCGCTCCGGCGAAGAAGAAGAAAGAAGAAGCGACACAAACTCTCGAAAATCCACCGGACCCTCCCCAGGCTGTTGTGGCGGAAACCCGCCGCCTCGTTTTCCAGACATCGCCCCTCAGCGCCAAGGGCCTACTGTCGCAGCAAACACGCGAAGCGCTGCGGGAGATCATCAAGCAGAATAATGGCAACCAGGTTGTTCAGATCCGCGCTTTCGTTGCTGGAACGGGTGATTTGCGCCGTGTGCCGCAATTGGTTGGTGAAACGTTCGCGGAGAAGAAACATCTCCAGCTTCCCGCCGTCAGCGTCATTCAGGCGGGCGGACTGCCGGTTGAAAACGCTCAGGTGGTTCTCGAAATCACGTCCGTTGCGAAGCGTGATGTGAACCCGCTGGGTCTGCTCTTCGTTTCCGCTCGCGAGCACTCCTCGGAGCAGCCCTTGCAGCCGCTCGGACCGCTGGCCGATCAGTCTTTGCATGACATCGCTTCGGCCTTGTCCGGCCGCGGAGAAGCCGTTCGCGTCACCTGTTTCACCACTTCACTCGATTCGGCTGGCGCCATTACCACCGCCATGTCCAGCGCGTTTCCTGGAGCCGCGCTCAATCTGGTCCAGGCGCGGCGCGCTTCCCCGCACACAACCGTTGCCTGCGAGGCGGTTGCGCGTTCGACCGTCCTGAATCCCCCGGCCGCACCGGGCGTAACTTATGTCAATTCGGACCGCGTAGTTCTCACCGGCGCCCAAACAGCTTTCGGATATACCGCCGATGATGCTCGCCTCGCGTACCGGAGGTTCGAGAAACTGCTGGGTGGGTATGGTGCATCGATTCAATCGGCGGCATTGCTGCATATCTATCCGCTCTCCGCTTCCATTGCGGCGCAGGCTGCGCGGATACACATGGAGTTCGTGAAAGGTCCCGCGCCCGTGAGCGAGATACAATTCGAGAGTTTGCCGGGGATGGATTCCGCGTTTGCTTTGGAAGCTGTGGCGCCGGCGACGACTCAGCCTTAATCTTATGCGAAAAAGATTAGTCACTTTCGGCGAGATCATGCTTCGCCTGTCCCCGCCCGGCTACGAGCGTTTCCTGCAATCGCCGCAGTTCGTCGCCACATTTGGCGGCGGCGAAGCGAATGTCGCCGTCACCGTAGCCGGGTTCGGCTGGCCGGCTTCTTACGTCACCGTGCTGCCGCCATCGAACCCCATCGCCGACGCGGTCATCCATCAGTTGCGTGGGTTCGGCGTCGATACAAGCCATATCGTTCGAGCCAAGGGCCGCATGGGTGTCTACTTTGTGGAAGCGGGAGCGAATCAGCGGCCTTCCAAGGTGGTTTATGATCGCGACCAATCGGCCATTGCGCTGGCCGGTCCTGGCTCTGTTGACTGGACAGCCGCGTTTGAAGGCGCCGGTTGGTTTCACATCACCGGCATCACTCCCGCCCTTAGCGCTTCCGCGGCCGCCCTGGCTCTCGAATCGGTTCAAGCCGCCAAGGCGCACGGGCTCACCGTCTCATGCGATTTGAATTACCGGAAGAACTTATGGAAATACGGTAAGTCCGCGGCGGAGGTGATGCGCGCGCTGGTTCCTTACACCGATGTTCTGATCGCGAATGAGGAAGACGTGCAGATGGCCCTCGACATCGCCGCCGATGCGGATGTGCATTCGGGTCATCTCGATGCTTCCGTCTATCAGGCACTGGCGGAAAAGGTCTTGACCGCCTTCCCGAATCTCACACAGATCGCGATCACGCTGCGCGAATCGAAAAGCGCTTCGCATAACGGCTGGTCGGCATGCCTCCATGACGGTGAGGAATTCTTCCAGAGCCGCAAGTACGACATCACGCACATCGTGGATCGCGTGGGCGGCGGCGATTCGTTCGCCGGCGGCCTGGTCTACGGCTTGCTCGCGCTGAGTTCGAAACGCGATGCGCTCGAATTCGCTGTAGCCGCTTCCTGTCTCAAGCACTCCATTCCAGGCGACTTCAACAGGTTTACTCTGGAGGAAGTCAATCACTTGTTGAAAGGTGACGCGTCCGGTCGCGTGCAACGCTGAGGTGTTATGCCCAAAACGAACCCAACTACACTACGCCAGCTTCGCGGCATTGGCCCGGCCATGATGAAGGATTTCGAGATCCTGGGAATCCGCACGGTTGCCGAACTCTCGAGGCAGAATGGGGCCACTCTCTACGAGCGGCTGAACGAAATCACGGGAACGCGCCAGGATCCGTGCGTGCTCGATACCTTCCGCTGCGCCGTCGCCCAGGCCCGTAACCCGCGCCTGCCCGAAGAGCAGAGGGACTGGTGGTATTGGTCGCGCCTTCGAAAGAGCAAGAGAACGCCAGCGTTCTGATCGCACTCCCTTTTTTCTGCCGCAGGGACGAAAAGGCGAGTTTTCGTGGCGAAGCACTTGAGCTTCAAAACGAAAAAGCCTCCATAGGGCGGAGGGCTTTCTTCCAATCTGTGACGCAGAAAGGGGTGTTTGCTGCCTGACACTTCGATTGAAGATTGTGTGGCTAACCTACACAGTCGAGATTATCTTCCGCCGGAAACGGTAGAAGACGATCTTGGGATTGAGATGCGTGCCCGCATCTCAATCCCTTCACTTAAAATACCACCAAAAAGTTCAGGGCTGGGCGGTTCGTCGAATCGGTACCGATACAGACCCCACCGCGCCCGTGGCGGTGTCCCGCACCACGACGTGAACGCGCGAAGCATCCCGCTCCACCCATAGCTTTTCCGGCAGCGCCAGCCCGTTCTTCATCCCGTCTTGATATTTGTCGGGAGTCAGATTGAACGAAATCGATTTCTGCTCGCCCTTAACGATATGCCCGTCCTGGGCCTGCTGCGCGAATACCACATCGACGCCCGACTGCATCCGCCCGTCCTTCGCTTCAAACCGCAGATCGCGCGGGTCGATCGTCACCGCAAGATCCTGAGATGCCCACCCCAGCGGGTTCGAGGGAACCGTCACCTTTACGCCAATAGCTTCGCCTTCGAGCGGACTCGATACCGCCAGCCGTAACGCATGCTCGCGCTCGGGCGGCAATTCGGCAATCGACTTCGCGAAATATCCGGCACGGGTCCGAACCTCAACGCCGGGCCGGTTTACGGTCACTTTCAGAGAATGATATTTACCGTCCCAGGCCGCCTGGGACGGATAGAATCCGATTGTATAAGTGATGCGCCCGTCATCCACCGCCTCGCGGATGTTCTTGGCGATCGCGTTATTCACGTAGGCGATGCCGCCCGTCTGCCGGGCGATAGCCCGAATGGTCGCTGTCTGCGGCGCAGCTTTTTCGCCGGCCGTAATAAAACGCCCGTTCGAGGGACGCCCGTTGTTGCTGGCCCGGTATACATGATCCGTTCTCACGCCACCGGGATCCACTGGATAAACCACCACCTCGGCTTCCGCAAGCAACCGCGCGATGCGGTCGGTGCGATCCGAATAGCCGAACAGCTCCTGATTCACACCCGCCCCCGACGCCGCCGCGAACGCTTCCGGATTCAGGCCGATGTTCATCGGATACCCGCTGGAAATCCAAATCATGTTCTTGCGCCCGGGGATCCCCGTCAGGTGACGCGCGATGGACTCGAGCGCCGTGAATGTCCATTCCGTTGTGATGCGAGCCTTGGTGGCGGCATCGGCCTGGCTGGCTTGCATCAGCTTCGAAGCGATGGCGGCGAAGTGTGGATCGCCTCCAATATTCGACATGCTCGGGTCGCCTGCGAACGTAACCGGCGATGCCCCCGCTTCCTGGTCGATCTTGGGGGAAGACAAGGTCCGCGCTACCTGGATCAAATCGGAAGCGTCGTCCGTGAAATCGTGAATCAACAAAACCTGCGGCCCGTTGATCGAGTAAAGAGCCACGGGATCGCCCGGCTGCAGTGTCTTCAGAAATTCCAGCAACTGCTTCCTGGCGTAAACGAAGTCATCGGTGGAGCCGAGGTTCAGGGCATCCAGAACAATAACGGTGACTCCCATGCGCTTTTCTTCCGGCTCCAGAGCACGGTTGGCTACCACCAGCGGTGCTTGAATCCCACCGGACGCCGTCAGCCCTTGCCGTGGCGTGGCCACCGTGACGGGCTCAGCCACATCGAGAGAGAAAACGGAAATCTTCTGCGGATGGTTATCGTCGCTAATCGTGAAGTCGTCTCGGGTCAGGTCTCTGACCGGATTTCCATTCTTATCCTGCGCCACTACGCTCACCTGGATCAGCCGGCTGGTCACCCGCAACACCGGTTCGGTATCCTGCTGGGCGATCAAGGCCAGCCCGGAAAGCCCTCCAATCAGTGCAAAGGCGAACCAGCAGCGGAACTTACGCGACGAAGACATAGCGACGCATATACGAATGCAACTTGAGTTCCATACCACTCCAAGCGCAAACTTCTAGGCGGGTAAGTACTCAATCCGGTAATCCTCGATTACCGGATTGGTCAGCACATCGCGCGCGATGGCCTCTAAATCAGCTTCATGATCGTATTCCACCTCGAAAACCTTTCCCTGGCGGACATCCCGAATGGTGGAATAGCCCAGACCGTTCAGCGCGGCGCGAACAGTCTGGCCCTGCGGATCAAGGACGGTGGATTTCAACGACACCAGGACGCGGGCTTTCATCAAGCCCGTATTATACCGGGACCGGCCAGTCTCGGATCGAAGCGGCATTTGCTGTATTCCGTAGTTCCCGGAACGCGGGCTGAGGTCGTCGACGGCCGCGTCAGGAATCCGTAGGCCACCAGAACAACGATCGCGCCAACCAGAGCCATCAGAAACCCCGCCGGGTGCCCTTCCGGATACATACCCAGGGCGCGCCCCAGTAACCCGCCAAGCCATGCGCCGATGATGCCGATAATCATGGTTGCGATAATCCCACCTGGGTGGCGCCCCGGCATCAGTAGCTTCGCGACCACGCCGATCACTAAGCCGAATAGCATATGCCCGATCACGTGCAACAAGCGATAGATCCTCCCGGTACGCGTCGTGAAAACGAAACCGCGATCAGCACGATTTCTTAGCGGCAATCTTCCGCTCAACGGCTTCAATGAGACGGCTCTGAACGTCAGCCGGGATGCAGCATTGCTTCTCGTGGCCCTTATAGACGGCGACAGTCTTCCGGGTCGTATCGCAGATGACCCAGCAGTTGGGGCATTCAGACATATGCTTTTCGAGGTTGGCACGCAACGTGGCGTCCGTCTTTTCGTCCAAATAGTCGGTCAGTTCGGCCAAAAAGTGTTTACATGTAAGCAAATGCGTCGTCCCCCTTGCGCTTGAAAAAGCGGGTCAATTTCTCCCGCAGCTGCAGGCGCGCACGTAACAAGCGGCTTTTCACGGCTGGAATCGATAAGTCGAGAGCCTCCGCAGTCTCTTCTGTAGACAATTCTTCGATGTCGCGAAGTACGAAAACGGTTCGGTAGGGTGGAGCTAAACTTTGCACGGCTTCGTCGAGAATTCGGCCGAGTTCTTCGCGGGAGTATTGCTGCTCGGGGTCCTCATCCCAGGCGGCGATTTCGCGAACCACGATATCCTCGCCCGTGTCGATGCCTTCGTCGAGTGAAACGGACCGGTCGGACTTCCGTTTCCGCAGTTTCATCAACGCCTGGTTCACGGCGATCCGAACGATCCAGGTGTAGAACTTGGAATTTCCCTGGAACTGGTCCAGGTGCTCGTAAGCCTTCAGGAAGGTTTCCTGAAGCACGTCTTCCGCATCCTCGCGATTCTGCGTGATGTGCTGGGCGATGCGAAAGAGCTGGCGCTCGTACTTGCGGACCAGCGTATCNNGCATCCTCGCGGTTCTGCGTGATGTGCTGCGCGAGGCGAAAAATCTTGCCTTCATAACGGCGAATCAGTTCCGAAAAAGCCTTGACGTCGCCCCCGCGGGCGAGCGCCAGATCTGCCGATTCATCTTCTGTGCCGGGCCGGCTAATCTCCACTGCCATAGGACTACTTATGATGCCATACCAGCTCTATTGGGTGCGCTTACCCTTCCATTCCAGGGTCATACCAGTGTCGCCTACAACTTCGGAAAGACTGATCTCGTCGCCGGTTGTCTTGCCTTTGAAGCTGGTCTTCATCTGGTTGCCCTGGAGTTCAAAACTGATATTGAACGAGATGTTCTCGCCTTCGACTTTTCCGTCGTCGATGCTGGACTTTCCTACCAATTCACTATTGGTCTCGCCGGTGAGTTTGGCGCCGTCCACTTTGAAAGTGAACGTGCGGTCCATTGAACCGTTGGGACCTTCGGCCGTGACTTTCCATGTCCCGGTGGGGTCGGACGCGAAAGCCGAAAGGGCGAAGAGGGTCATGCCGAGAAGTAATCGTTTCATGCTTTTGCTCCTGAATGAGTATTGCCGATACTATATACTAAATCCGGTTGCGAAGCAGCACGCCCCTCAGCAATTCAGCCATTCCTGGAACCTGCTCTTCGGAGAACATGGAATCATGATCGCCTGCCACCAGGTGCGATTCAAATCCGCTCCTCGCAAAATCGCGCCACCCCAGTCTGGCGTCCTCTAACACGCGAGACGTGACCGGCCGGTCGCCAGCCATGAAACTAACAACCCGGCCTCCAAAGGGACGCGGAACGTAGCTGCGCATATGTACAGCTACCGCATCCGTGAAGGGTGTGGTCCCAGCGCGAGCAGCGCTCCCCGCTCGAATCTTCAGAGCGAATTCAGGAACCCACCTCAAATATCGCCTCCAGTGTCTGGAAGCCTTCGGATAACCCGGCGCCTCCGTATCGAACAGCACGACCAACGGAACCGGCCATCCGAGAGCTTCCAAGCGGCGAGCGCACTCGAATGCCAGTATTCCGCCGAAGCAGTGGCCGCCCATCGCTCCCGGCGGCTGCGTTTGAATCACATAATCCACAAATCCCTGAATGAGTTCCTCAAAGGCTGCCGGGCCAGCCGTAGGGTCCCAACGCGTGTCGCGCAGAACAATAAAGGGTTGTCCCAATAAGCGCGCGAGTGGGCGCAGATACGTGGCATCGAGCGCCGCGCCCGGAAAGCAATAAAAAGGGCGACCATCCCTTCCATCCAATACAACCGCATCCACCCGCGGACTCTTGCAAACCGTCCGATGCTGGCGGACCACATCCGTCAAAACCGTGATGGTGGGCGAGGCTAATAAGAGCGGAGGAGCGAGCAGTCGCACGTCAACCCCCATTTCCGACTCCAGCATGGCTGTCATTCGAGCCCAGGCCAGAGAGTCCCCGCCAATCGCGAAAAAGCTTTCGTTCTTCCCCGGAAGCACAGACCGTCCGAGAACGCGCGCCCACACTTCGGCAATTTGCCGTTCCACCAAACCCTCAGTCGCCATCGGCGAATGCATTTCCGCGGTGCGGGCAAAACTCCTGGCCAGTTGATGGCGCCGCGGTTTCCCCGTTTCGCCGACCGGAATCTCGTCCACAAAGAAAATGTGGCTCGGCAATCTGGCTGGCCCCAACCGAGACGCCATGTGCGTCGCCAGCTCCAATTCGTCAGGGCTCACTCCAGCGCGAAGGACTACCGCTGCGGCGACATCCTCTCCCAGCGTCGGATGAGCCACGGCAAACGCCGCCGCCGCCTGCACCGAGGGATGCTCAGCCAGGGCGCAATCGATTTCGTCCGGCAAGATCTTTTCGCCCCCGCGATTGATCATTTCCCGGAGCCTGCCCGTGATGAAAAGCTCGCCGGAGCGATTGAGCCGCCCCAAATCACCCGTTCGAAACCATCCCTCGGTGAAGGCCGTCCGGTTGGCATCCCGGTCGTCCAGATAGCCGCTGATGACCGCGTCCCCGCGCAGTACGATCTCCCCTTCCGTGGCGGCTGGCAGAATCAACCCTTCCGCATTCATGATCCCGATTTCCACGCCGATACTCTTTCCGACGCAACCCTTTTCAGTCGAACCCGTGCTGGTGATGACGCCGGCCTCAGTCATTCCGTAGCCGTGAATCACCGGCGCCTCGAAAGCGGCCTCCAGGGCTTCGATCAAATCCGGCGTTATCGCCGCGCTCCCGGAACGAATGAACCTCAGCGAGTTTCGCCGCAGTCCGTCCGGCTTCTCCTGAGCCGCTCGCAGTATGGCGCGGTGCATGGCGGGTCCCGCCAGGTACCAGGTGGGGCGATGCCTCCCCAGCAATTCGATAAAGTCACCCGGCGCACTGCTGCAGATTACCGTCCCGCCAGCGAACAGTTGCGCCAGACACGACAGAAGGCCTCCCAGATGGTGAGGCGGCATGAAGCAAAGTAGACGATCGTTGGTCTGCAGGTCGAAGGCCCGCTGCACGTTCGCGATCATCGCGGACAGGTTTCCTTCGGTCAGCGGCGCCATTTTTGGAGCGCCCGTGGTAGCGGAAGTTTGAAGCACTGCGGCAACGTCGGAGGCGACGCTTCGGACTCTTCGTTTGGTGGGTGGTAGGAAACGCAAACTGAACACTGGTACTCCAGCCCCTTCGGCCGCCCTCAGCAATTTCGGATCGGCGTCGACCGCTGTGACGAGAGCTCTCGGATTCAACAGAAGCAGCCGTGATTGCAATTCCCGCTCGGCCAGCTTGCCATCCACCGGCGCGGCGGCGGCCACCCGCGAAACCCCGAGAACTCCGAGCAACAGAGATTCAGCGTCTGGCATCGCCAGGGCCACCACGTCGGAGCTTCGGATTCCCGCTTCCTGGAGCTTCTGCGCGATACCCTCCGCGGCCTCCGCGCACTGAAGGAAAGAGAATGAGTTCTGGCCGCTTCCAATCAGGGCGGCCGATTCGGGAGCGGCCAGCGTGCGCAGGTCGAGATCTCTTAAGCCCTCAGCCGGGCGTGCACCCACCCTCATGGTATGAGCCCGATAGTACAACATTTCCGGGTGCCTCGGATCGCCGCCTCATCCACGACTGCGTGATAACCTAAATACTTCCCTATGAGTGAGATTCGCGTCACCTTGCCGGACGGAAGTGTCCATACCGTTGCGGGGGGAACCCGGCCCATCGATGTCGCCCAATCCATCAGTCCTCGCCTCGGCGACGCCGCTCTTGTGGCGCGCGTTGACGGCAAGCTTTTTGATCTGACGCGGCCGCTCGATAGCGATGCGACTGTCGAAATTCTGACCGCCAAAAATCCGGAGGCCCTGGAAGTCACCCGCCACTCCACCGCGCATCTGCTCGCCGCCGCCGTCCTCGAATTGTTTCCAGGAACGCGCCTTGGCATAGGACCGCCCACCGAAGCGGGCTTCTTCTACGATTTCGAGCGCTCCCAGCCTTTCTCTTCCGAGGAACTGGAAGCCCTCGAGCGCAAAATGTGGGAACTGCAGGCGCAAGATCTTAAGTTCGAGCGCGTCCTCACCAACAAAGAGGAAGGACTCGCCAAGTATCGCGCCGCCGGCGAAACCATGAAGGTGGAACTGATCGAGGAAAAGGCCGATCCCATCTTCACCGAATACACCCTCGGACCGAACTTCATCGATTTCTGCCGCGGCCCGCACGTACCGTCCACTTCAAAGCTCAAGGCTTTCAAGCTGCTCAGCGTGGCCGGAGCTTACTGGAAGGGCGATGAGCATAACCAGCAGCTCCAGCGCATCTACGGCACTGCGTTCTTCAACAAGAAGGAACTTGAAGATCACCTTAAGCAGCTTGAAGAAGCCAGAAAGCGCGATCACCGCAAGCTTGGCAAGGAGCTCGACCTTTTCAGCATCCAGGAACTGGCCGGCCCAGGTCTCATCTTCTTCCATCCCAAGGGCGGAATTGTCCGCAAACAACTGGAGGATTGGATGCGCGACCAGTATTTGAAACGCGGTTACTCGCTGGTCTATACCCCGCATGTGGCGCGCTACGATCTTTGGAAAACCTCGGGTCACGCCAACTACTACTCCAAGGACATGTTCAGCCGCATGGAGCTGGATGACGCGGAATACCAGCTCAAGCCGATGAACTGCCCTTTCCACATCCTGATCTTTGCCGACCGCATGCACTCCTACCGCGAGTTGCCGGTGCGTTTGGGAGAACTGGGCACGGTCTATCGCTACGAACGTTCCGGTGTCTTGCATGGTCTTCTCCGCGTTCGTGGATTTACCCAGGATGATGCGCATATCTTCTGCACCCCCGACCAAGCCGAGGATGAGGTGGCCAATTGCCTCCAATTCGCCATTGATGTTCTGAAGACTTTCGGATTCGAGAAGTATGAGGCTGAGCTTTCCACCTGGGATGGCGGCGCGAGTGGGAAGTACGACGGCACTCCCGAAGAATGGGAACTGGCCGAAAACGCGCTTCGGAAGGCCAGCGACCGCTTAAACCTGGCCGTCAAGGTGATCCCCGACGAAGCGGCGTTCTACGGTCCCAAGATCGACATGAAGTTGTTCGATGCCATCGGGCGGAAGTGGCAGCTTTCCACCGTGCAATTCGACTTTACTTTACCGCGCCGCTTCAACCTGGAATATATCGCCGAAGATGGGAAAAAGCATCGCCCAATCATGGTGCACCGTGCTCTTTTCGGTTCTGTGGAACGCTTCTTCGGGATTTTGCTAGAGCACTATGCCGGCGCGTATCCACTCTGGCTGGCCCCTGTGCAAGCGGTGGTCATGGCCATTACCGACCGGCAAGGGGAATATGCTCGCGGAGTGGCTGCCCAGTTGACTGCTGCAGGGTTGCGCGTGAACCTCGACGACCGCTCCGAGAAAATCAATCTGAAAATCCGCGAAGCCCAACTCCAGCAGGTTCCCTACATGCTCGTCGTCGGTGACCGGGAGGCCCAGAATGGACAAGTTTCCGTGCGGCACAGAAGAAATGGCGATCTGGGCGCCCTTTCAGTGGACGAATTCCTCGCCAATGCGCTCCATGAAGTACATATGAGAACAATCTAAACCCAGAACTACTACTCCGGTACGGAAGAACTAGGAAAATTACCTAAGGGAATGTAGCCGAAGCAGGGTGTTTTCCCGTATTCTGTATAAGTATCGTTACTTACGCAGCATTCGATGCTACACATCTGTGTGGCGGGTGCCTCGTGACGATTCGAGACAGTCGGCGCAAACAGCGCTACGGGGGTTACGCATATGGCACTTCGTCAGTTTTCGAGCCGGTTCGCGCAATCGGCTTTGTTGTTTTCTTTTCTCTCGGTGTCTCTTGGCTCGGCGTTTGGAGCGGAGGGCAATCGGCCTTGCCCCGCGATCAACACCCAAGCCGACTTTCTGACAAACTTCAACAACTCGTGCTACACGGTCGCGTTGAATAGCGGAGGCGGCTTGAACGCATCCGGCGATTCAAACGCCACTTACGACTCCATTTACTACGTGGTCAAGCCTGGCTACGAAATCATTCTTCTGGGAACCTACCCGAACGGCCGTTTCATGTCGGTAACGGTCTACGACGAACATCTCGCCATTACCAGCAGCGCGATCGACCAGAATATTCCGCCGCTTCTGAGCACCATGTCAAACCCGTATGAGATCGGCGCAGTATTCCAGCCGAATCAGCTATACGGGTTGACCGTGAGTCTTGGCTCGCCGCTCACCGCGACCCCCGCCCCCGGTTGCAGTGCGGACGACACAACCATCGATCAAACCGTTCTGAATGCGTCTCAAATTCACTCGGGCTTGACCTGGGCGAATTACACGGGCACCCCCAGCCTGCCCGTCGGCTTCCCCGCCCATCAAACCGGCGCGAACTCATCGGGTCTGCTGATGGTCCGAAAATATCTGGCCATCGCGGATAACACCCCGGAGACGGTGATCGTCCGCCAGACGTCCAACGGTTGTGCCGTTCCCGCGACAACAGCTCTAAAGTTGGGGATACTGAACTTGTCGCAGGGATTGACTTCCCAAACTCTGCTGAATCAGCCACAAATCGCCGCGCACCAGGAGTTTTCGAACCAGATCGAACAGCTCCAGTGCTATAACGCCGATTCAAACAACAGCAAGCAATGGTTCCGTTCGGTGGACTACATCCCCCTGGCGAATCTTGGAGCCAGCCTGGATGTGAATCTCACTTCCACCAATATGGCGCCGCTGCTGAGCGGCCAGCAGTTTATCCGCCTTCGTTTTCCAGCCCCGTCCACGCCTAATATTCCTTGCGCAAACGGTGGATGCACGCTCACGGGTAACGAGGATCTGCGATATTACAGCATTTCTTTCCTGGGGGCGACCACCCCAACCGGCAAGACGACGCTGACATCCATCAGCGACACGGCCTTCACGCAAGATCCAAACGGCAACGTCACCATGCTGATCGGCTTGGGGGCGCAGCCGCCCTCTTTCGTAACTCCGGCGAACTACTACACCTATGTGGATTTGACGCAGATCCCGAATTACACCAGCCTCACCCGAATCGAGATCCGGCATTTACTGCCCAGCGGCGCATTCAGTTGCTCCAACGCCAACGTCCCGCTATTTACGATGGAATACAATAATAAGGGCGGGTTCATGGGCCAATACGTGCCCACGTTCGACTTCCCTACGCCGGCCGCCTTATCGGCGCCCGCGCCGCCGCCGCCAACGCGCAGCAACACCTGTTTGGCTACCGGTGTCGCCGTTCCCGTCGCCTGCGGACCGCCACAGTAATTTTTTTGCAGGAACCGGGACTTTTTTGTAAACAAAACCGGCGTTTGCTTCGTCTTCACTAACAAGCCGACAAACGCCAACGATTCGACACCCCCCTGTCGCCGTTCGGTGTGACTTCCGGGCATGACGCTACTCCCTCCAGGTAGCTCTGCCCGGGAGAGCGGCATTCCGCATTCCTCTGAATTTCTCCCCCAATGCACTAGAATTGAAAATTGCTGCACGGATTCGCCACTCCCGATGGAACCCGCCTGCTGTCGGAGAGGTTCCCCAACACTTCGGGCTTTTATCGCGACATCGCTGGTCTGCACCTTTCCTCCCTGGGCCTCGGCACATACCTCGGTCCGTCGGACGACGCCACCGATCTGGCCTATGAACAGGCCGCGCTGCTGGCTCTCCGTTCGGGCCTCAATGTCCTCGATACAGCTATTCACTATCGTGAACAGCGCTCCGAAAGAGCGTTGCGGACCGCGCTGCGGACCCTCATCAATGCGAATGAACTGCAGCGCGATCAGGTCTTCGTCGCCACCAAAGCAGGCTTCCTCACGCCCGGCGCAATCCCGGAATCTCTCCAGCAAGAAGACGTCGCCGGCGGCATCCATTCCCTCCACCCGGATTTCATCGAAGACCAACTCAACCGCAGCCGTGAGAATCTGGCTCTGGATACGCTCGACCTCCTCTACCTGCACAATCCCGAAACGCAATTGCATTTCGCGCCACTCGAAGCAGTGGAGCATCGCATCCAACTGGCCTTCGAGCGTCTGGAAAAACTGAGCGCCGAGCGTTTAATCCGCTACTATGGCGTCGCTACATGGGAAGGCTTCACAAGCCCGGAACAGTTGAGCCTCGAACGCCTGATCGACCTGGCCCGCTACGTCGGCGGCGAGGATCACCGGTTCCGCTTCATTCAACTGCCGTTCAACCTCGGCACCATCGACGCCTATCTGCAACGCGACGAGCAGGGAGTGAGCGTGTTGAAAGTCGCCGCCCGCGCCGGCATTACTGTAGTCGCCAGCGCCTCTCTGCATCAGGGTCAGCTCATCAATCTGCCGGAGGTCATCCGCACCCGCATTCCCGGGCTGCACAGCGATCCCGCGCGCGCCATCCAGTTCACCCGCTCAACCCCCGGCATTTCCATTGCGCTCGCGGGCATGAGCAACATCGAGCATGTTCGTGAGAATCTGGAGGTAGCCGGAGTGCCTCCCATGAGCACTCTGGACTACGAAAAGCTATACCGCCCTGTTGACGCCTGACGGTTCCCTCAGCATCGCCGACCTCGCCGAATCGGACGCGGCACTGCTCGCGCTGCCGCAAGCGCCCGCGCTCTTCCGGATCACTGCCGGCGAAGGCCGGCCCTACATCGCCAAAACCAGTGTGCTTCGCCGCCGTGCGCTGCGTTTGCTGGCCCGTCGCGACACACCCTCCCGCCTGCTGAATCTGCGGGGGGCTTTCACGCGCCTCGATTACTGGCTCACCGGTTCGGCCCTCGATGCTTCCCTCATGCATTACGAACTGGCCCGGTTCCACTTCCCGGAGGACTACTTGCGCGTGCTCCGCCTGCGCATGCCATTCTATGTGAAGCTGCTGGCGGCGAACCCATGGCCGCGCACCATGGTCACCGCGCATTCCGGAGGGAATACATCGCTGGTTTACGGACCGTTTCGCAGCCGGATCAGCGCCGAGGCCTTTGAATCCGGCTATCTCGACCTGTTTCAGATCCGCCGCTGCCAGGAAGATCTGACGCCATCGCCGGACCACCCCGGCTGCATCTTCGGCGAAATGAACAAATGCTCGCGCCCCTGCCAGACCGCCGTCGGTAGCGAGGAATATGCTCAGGAAGTTGCCCGCGCCTCGGAGTTTCTACGCACCGGCGGACGCTCGCTCCTCCGCGGGATCGCCGCCGCCCGCGACACGCTCAGCGGCGAGATGGAGTTCGAAGAAGCCGCTCGCCAGCACCGCCGGCTCGAAAAAGTGGAAGAGGTGCTGCGCCTCCGCGATGAACTGGCGGGAGACGTGGACCACCTGAACGCCTGCGCCGTAACCCGCTCCTCGGTCGACAACGCCGCGGATCTTTTCCTGCTCCGGGAAGGCCACTGGCAGGGAAAACAGCGCATCGGCTTCGAACTCGAAGACGGCAAGCCGGTCTCCATCGACCGCAAGCTGCGCGAGCTATTCGCCGCCACCACTTGCGTCAACCTTGCTCCCGTTGGCCGCCGCGAGCACCTTGCCATCCTCGCCCGCTGGTTCTATTCCACATGGTGCGACGGCGAACTGCTGGTCTTCGAGAAGTTCGACGATCCGCCCGTCAGGAAGCTCGTGAACGCCATCGGCAGAGTCATGGACCGGAACGCATTCACCGGCTGATCGTCCTCACAGGTATTGCGGCCCACCCGGTTCGCGCTGGGCAACACGCCCGGTCCGAAGACGACGCATTTGACGCCGATTCCGAACCCGTCCATCTGGTTGTCCTCGATCGTGTTGTCCTTTGTCACCGTGGGCCGCGACGCTCCGTTGCGGAGATAGATTCCGCTGCGCATAAAGTCCGGCTCGTTGCCGATCAACAGGCAGTTGTACTGCGATTTCTCATTGCAACGCGCCAGATTCACCTGCGAGAAATGATTGTGGCTGATGCGGTGCCCGCTGCCGATCACCAGCATGCCCGAGTACAGCATTCCGTCCAGGCGGTTGCCCCACACCAGAATATTCTTCGTCTGCATCTTGGGATAGGTGTTGTTCATGACGATGCCCATCTGTCCGTCCGGGTAGTCGGCTCGCCCCTCGTGGTTGATGCAGGCGTTATCGCGAACTTCGCCATCGTGAAAGCCATCCAGGTCGATGCATTTCCCATTCACTTCTTCGAAACTGTTCGAGCGGTATTGGGTGAAATCCACGTCGCCCGACGTATCGAGAGCGCAAGGCCACGCCTCCGACTCCGCATCCACCGCCGCGACCGGATATCCAACGCGCGCTCCGACGTTCTTCTCCACCAACACATGCGTCGCGTGCCCCACCTGAATGGCATCGCGTCCAATGCCCGTGATGTGGTTCCCGGTAATGCGGCCGTTCGCGTTGCGCGGCGAATAGTCGTAAGCATGTGTCCAGATCCCGTTACCCAGAATATTCACCAGATCGCAGTTGGCCACTTCAAAATCGCGCGTGCCCTCTTCGAGCAAAATCCCGCCCGTGGTGTTGTTGCGATTCCTGGCGTTGCGCGAACCGCTGTCCGCCACGTGAACGCCCGTGATGTGGACGTTGCTCGACCCATTCACCAGAATGGCGTGCCCCGCGATGTGGATCAGCTTGACGGAATCGATGCGCAGCCCATCCACTTTGATCGCCAGAATCCCGTTATCCCGCGTGAATCCGGCGAATGCCGTGTCGGGCGGCAGCCCTTGCGCGGGGTGATAGATGTTCGCGCGCCCGCCATCAATGGTCAACCCGAAAACATGAATATTCTTCCCGCCGGGGATCACCAGCGCGGCGCGGCCCTTGAAATCCGGGGCCAGCGTCAAAGTGACGCCGCGGCCATCGATTTCCAGATCATGCGCGGAGGCAGGCAGAAGCATCTCGGAATGCAGCAGCGTCGCGCCCGCCGGAAGTTTCATCGTACCCGTGATTGTGGTCGCCGGATTCACCGAAGCGGCAACGACAACCAGGCTGAATACAAGGCGGGACACCATGATCGCATTGTACTTGCTATGACATGCGTCGGTCCGGCCGACGGAAACTGCAACGGCAACCTGTGTGTCTTCGGCGGGCGCGTTTTTTTCGGCCTGATATTGAACAACCCATCCGACAGTCCCGCGACGCCATACCAGGCAAGGCGGCCGTCACGCTTTGCTACTTCACCACGGTCAACCCCGCATTCCAGTCACAGAGAAAAAATAATTATTTTTCCCCATAAACAAAGCCTCGCGGCGGGAATTCACCGTCCAGCCCGTTTTTCCCCCTCTACCCTGAGGGCAGGAGAAACACAACATGTCCGCACTCGCCAACGACCCACTTGTCAACGAAGCCGCCCAAAACGCAACCATCAACGAACGCAACGCCGCCAACGCCCAGCACAGCACGGGCCCGGTCACCCCCGAAGGCAAAGACCGCATCAAATTCAACGCCCTCAAATCCGGCCTCTTCGCCCGCACCATCGTCCTGCCCGGTGAAGACCTGGCCGACTACCAGGCCATTGGCGCGGGGCTCACGGAATACTGGAAACCCCGCACCGATATGGAGCGGGAACTCATCCTCACCATCCAGAACACCACATGGCGTCGCGACCGCGTCGTCCAAACCGAGACAGCCCTCTACGCCCTCGGCGCTCACCAGCACATCGAAGAAATCCGCGAAAAGTTCAGCCAGGTGCCGGCGGACGATCACTATGCGCTCGCGGAAGCCACGGGCTTTCAGGTCAACGCGCGCGCTTTCGACCAGCTTTGGCGTCACGAAGGCCGCCTGCAGCGTGCTCTCGATCGCGCCCAGCGGGAACTCAAAGCCCTGGTCGCAGCGCGGCCCCCGGAACCACCAAAGCAACCCGCGGCCCAACCCGCCGTACAACCCGCCGTACAGCCCGATCCAGCCCCACCAACTCCCCCATCTGGGTTTGTTCCGCACAAATATCCCAAGCACATGCCCAGCTTCACCGGACCCAACGCAAAAACCTATCGCCGCCTCTGGCTCCAGAAGAACGGCTTCGCAAATTTGACCTAAATCGCCAGATCCGGCCGCAATAGTTCGCTCACCGTCTCGAAACGGTATCCTCGTTCCCTCAGTACAGGAACAATCCGTCTCATCGCGGCGAGAGTTTCGGATATATCGGGCTTTGGCTGCACGTCGCGTCCATCGTGCAGGCAAATGATGCCGGCCGCGTCGGCTTTCCTCAGAACCAGGTCCGCGATCCGTTGTGCCGGCCACATCCAGTCGTTCCCGATCACAGTCCACATCACTCCCAGTAGGTTCAGCCGGCGCTGTGCCGCGTCCAGCCCCACCCATCGGAGCCCGTAAGGCGCGCGGAATAGCGTGGGAACCGCGCCGGTCTCGGCTTCAATGGTTTCCTGCGCCTGGGATAACTCCGAGTAAATCGTGCCAGGCGAGCGCAGGCAAAGCCGAGGGTGCGAAAAGGTGTGGTTGCCAATCTCGTGTCCCGCCGCATGAATCTCGCGGGCAATGGCCGGATGCCGCGCCACATTCATCCCACATTCGAAGAAGGTGGCTTTGATTTGTTCGGCCGCAAGGTAATCCAGAAGCCGCCTGCTCCCCTCGCTCGGCCCGTCATCAAAGCTGAAGGAAATGGAACGGCGCTTGCCCGCGCCGCGATACACGGAGCGCCCCAACATCTGTGATGACCGCCCCGCGATGCCATAGCCCGTTGCTCCGGCGACTGCGCCGGCAACGGCAAGGGGCCAAAGGATTGATTGACTCAAGATACCTAAGTGTAGTGTCGGCGAAACCCTACCGCACCAACCTTCGGTTCCTCCACGCGCGGAACGCCTCCGCAAAGCTGGTGCCGCGCGGCACAATGGCCTTCGGTGTGGCGGGATCGCCGGGCGATTTCGAAGGATGTTCGGCGCTCGCGGCAGAAGCCCGAGCTGAAGGTGTGGCTGGATATTGGAACCTGCCGCAGGAAACCTGCCGGCAAGAATTCTTGCGGATGGCCGCACGTTACGCGATGTGATAGCGCGCAAGGGCTGGGGCCATGGTGAGCTATGTGGAAGAGGATGGCGCGGGGCATAATGAGGGTGCCCGGGGGGCGCGAGCCGGTGGCATGTTGATATTCTTGTTTCCGAATGGATGACTTAGCCGCAGTCGCTAATTCATTTGACGCGTTCCTGACCCGGAGTTACAACCATTTGCAGCGGGAAGGACCACCTTAGCCACCATTCCCCAGCAAATCCTACATCCCTCCTGATTTCGCTTGCCTTCCTATACGAAAAAAGATAACCTCTTTTCGTCCGCCCGGTGGGTGACACTTCGCACACCGCGCGGAGCTCCGGCTTGTCGCCGGAGGGAGCAAGGAGGCTTTATGAGCGAAGACAACGGTATGGATCGAAGGAAATTCATCGGGAAGCTCGGGGTCGCCGCTGCCGCCATGCATCTGGCCTCCCACCCCACGGCTGAGGCGGCTTCATAGTCCCCCCACTACAGCTTTGTGAATAACACCGGGGCGATGGCTCCGGCGAACCCCACAGCGCGCGCGGCTGGCGCGCTCCCGTCCGCGCAACTCTTTACGGAGAGCGACGACGAGTTTACTCCATCAGGAAACCCTGTCCAATACAACATCTTCATGATCATGGTCGATCAGATGCGCCAGCCGAAGTGGTATCCGCCACAGTATTCAAGCGCGGGCAGTTTCCTTGAGGCCGTCACCCCGAATATTTATGCGAACATCTACAGCAAGGCCTTCCAATTCACCAACTATTTCACCGCGGCCACAAACTGCACGCCCGCCCGGTCCACTCTGCTAACCGGACCCTATACCCAGCAGACGTGCATGTTCCAGGCGGACAGCTCAAGCGCCGACCCGGTCCTGATGCCGGCGAACACGAGCGCTACGCAACCATTGAGCGGCAACCAGGTCGGCTTCCCGACATTCGCCAACGCGCCGTCGAATATCAGCCAGTGGACGTCTAATGATTCGTTGAAAAGCTACAACTGCGCTTGGGTAGGCAAGTGGCATCTCTCGGCTGAAAATGAGACCCAATCGTGCGACCTGGCTCCGTACGGTTTCGGTCAAAACCTCGAATCCCTGCGATCGGCTGGGCTAACGAAGGGAACACCGGCGGGAAAATGCTGAGCAGGCCTCAGTATTACACGTCCGACTACGACATCCTTTACTATCTCGACCACATCTGGCTTCCGAACCTTCTGAGCAACGGCCTGACCCAGCCGCCCTGGCTCTGCTGCGTTAGTTTCGTCAATCCGCACGACATCGCCTCGTTCCCGAGCTACTACGGCTTCACCGGTAGCAGTTCGCGGTGCAGCCCAAATACCTGCAGCTCCTACTCGAGCTCAACCTGTGCCTTCATCCAACCCACGGGGGCACCCCAAACTACCACTTCGCCCCGCCCGCGACCGCGGGGTACGACGGGAGGAGCAACCCGGACAACCCGGACTACTAACCCGCGCTGAGCGGCTTCAGCCCTTACAGCCCCGCTAATTTCCAGTCGGGGTCCAGCCAGATCGTGGGCTGGAACGGCACCGACGTCCTAACGGCCTACAGCTCGAGCGGCAGCGGAGCCGCGGGGAAGCCCGCCTTCCAGTCGCAACTCCGCACGCAGCGGAAATGCGGCTGATACCTGCACCGGAAACCTCGGCTTCCGCGTGGCTCGCGACCCCTAAGGGACCCCGCCACCACCGTGCGCGGAAGGCCGGCGCGCGTAGGCGCTGGCGGCAGGGCGACGGCCTCTGCCGCTGCATACTAACTCGATTGGCCGGGCCGCTCCCCTACCGCACCAACCTTCGGTTCCTCAAATACGCCGGCGCTTCCAGATCATAAGGATCAAACTCATCAAGAGGCGCCGCGGCCGGTTCCTGCGCCACCTGCTCCACAGGCTCCGACGATGCTGCCGCCGAAGCCGCCGCCGTCGAAACCTCCCGGGGAGTAAAGAATTCCTCCTCCCTCCGGCTCTCCTCCATCCGGAATCCAGTCGCAATCACCGTAGCCTTCACGGCATCGCCCATGCCGTCATTGGTAATCACGCCCAGGTTAATATGCACATCCTCGCACTGCGCCGCTTCTCGAATAATCGAACACGCCTCATTTAACTCATGCAGGCCCAGGTTGGAAGATCCGGTCAGGTTAATCAGCACCCGCCGCGAACCGGCAATGCGCGTATCCTCCAGCAGCGGACAGTTGATCGCCATGCGCGCCGCCTCCACCACCGCATTTTCTCCGCGGGCGATGGCCGTTCCCATCATGGCGTGGCCCATCCCCAGCATCGTGGCTCGAATGTCCGAGAAGTCCAGATTGATAATGCCCGGCGTCAGAATAATGTCGCTGATCCCCTGCACCGCCTGGCGCAGAATATCGTCCGCCACGCGGAACGCCTCCACAAAGCTCGTGCCGCGCGGCACAATCGCCAGTAGGCGTTCATTCGGAATCGTGATCAGCGTATCCACGCAGGCGGCCAGTTCGGTCAGGCTCTTCTCGGCCTGCCGCATGCGCTTCCCACCTTCAAACAAGAACGGCTTGGTGACCACGGCCACGGTGAGCGCGTCCAGTTCTTTGGCCAGCGATGCCACCACGGGCGCGGCTCCGGCTCCGGTTCCGCCGCCCAGTCCGGCCGTCACGAAAACCATATCCGCGCCTTGCAGCAATTCCAGAATGCGTTCGGTATCTTCCAGGGCGGCCTGCCGGCCAATCGCCGGGTCGGACCCCGCGCCCAACCCTTGCGTCAACTTCGCCCCAATCTGGATCTTGCTCGGCACCGGCGAAATCGAAAGCGCTTGTGCGTCCGTATTCAGGACGTGGAATTCCGGTCCTTCCAGACCCTCCTGCATCATACGCGCCACGGCATTCGACCCGCCGCCGCCCACGCCGATCACCTTGATGCGCGCGCCTTTGCGCGTTTCTTCATGCATTTCGTATTTGAGTGAGTTGAGGTCCGTAGAGATTGACATAGGCTCCTTTCAGTAGTTACCGCAAGATTCTCCCCAGCAGGCCAATGGATTGCCGTTCCAGGTCCACCAGCGAATGCAGCCGCGCCGAGTACATCGCCAGGCCCGCGGCCACTGTCCAATCCGGCGCGTCCAGGTCTTCCGGAAAATCCATCAGACCGGTCGGCAATCCCAGCCGCACTGGGCAATTCAAAATCCGCTCGGCGACATCGCACATTCCCGCCAGCATCGCGCCGCCCCCGGAAAGAACCACGCCGCTCGACAACGCATGGTCCATACCCACCTTCGCGAGTTCCTGCTGCGCCAGCGTGAAAAGCTCCTCGGCGCGCGCTTCCAGTATTTCGTTGACAATGGCGCGCGACGCATCGCGTGGTTCGCGCCCGTTGGGGGCCGGCAGGCAGATGTAGGAGTTCTCGGCCGTGGTGCCCGATTGAGCGCAGCCGTACTGCTCTTTCACCTGCTGCGCATCGTCGTAGCCGACGCGAAGATAGTGGGCCACATCGCGCGTAAAGTGATCACCCGCCACCGGGATGGTGCTCGCCAGTTGCGTGGCGTCTCCGTAATAGACCACCATCTGCGTCGATTGCGAGCCGATATCGATCAGCGCCAGTCCATCGCGCCGCTCTTCCGGTAGTACGGCCGCATAGCACGCTGCCACGGCCTCGAATACCGTCTCGTCCACGGTCAGGTGCGCATGATTGACGGCATCCACAATGGTGTTGTGCTCCAGCGCGGAGATGGTGATCAGGTGCGCGTTTACCTCCAGCGAACTCGCCACCATCTTGCGCGGATCGCGAAAGCCGGGACGGTCGTCCAGAGCGAACTCCTGCGGACAAAGCTGCAGAATCATTCGATCGTCCTGAAGCTCAACACGCGCGGCCCGTTCAAACGCCCGGTTCACATCGCGCTGCTCAATCTCTCGCGGACGCCCGGTTTCCGTGCGGCTGCGAGTGTTCGCGCCGCGCACCGTCAACCCGCCGCAGCCCACCACCACGCTTTCCAGTTGTACGCCCGCTTCGGTCTCCGCCATCTGCACCGCTTTCAGCGCGCTCGCCGAAACGGCTGGCCGGTCCACCACGCGACTCTTGTTCCAGCCGCTGCCGGACAGAGTGGCCCCCGCACCGGCGAAGTGTAGCCGCGAACCGTCGAGTCTGGCGATCACGCACCGCGTGATCGTGCTACCGAGGTCGAGGCCCGCGGTGTAGATGGGTTTTGTCTGCCTGGTTGTATTCATTCTGTGCTTCTCTGCCTGCTGCTTACCGGGCCGTAATCCGATCGTCAATCCTTAAATCAAAAACTGTTGCGCCTGGAGATCCGGCCTTGAGTTCCGCCAGATGGTCGGTGAAATTGTGAAAGCGGGATCCGAAGTTCGTATCGCCCAGCCAAAGCTCGTAGGCCTTGCCATCAATATCCGCCACCACCCTCATTTCGTCGATCGCGGTCGCATTCACTTCGGAAACCGTGGCTGCCGCGGGGCCCATGTCGTCCAGCAAACGCAGCGCCGCCTGCACACGGAGTTTGCGCTCGGCTTCGGTTTGCGATAGCCACACTCCGCTCAGCACGGGGAGTTCGAAGTTGGCCCGCGGCGGCGGCGAGAGGAACACGCCTTCCCCGTCAATCAGCAGAACCGATTCGTGCGGCACGTTCACGAATGCCACCGGCTTGCGCTCGTGGACGCGCACAACGATGCGATTCGGCCACACGCGCGATACCGTCGCGTCCTGAATCCAATCCACCGCCAGCAGGCGTCTGCGGCGCTCGGCGATCGAGATGTCGTAAATGCTGCGGCCATAATCCTGCGCGAACACTTGTTGCACGCTGCCCAGCGAAGTATTGGTTGCGCCGAGAACCGTAATCCCCTCCTGCCGCGCGCGGTACGTGGGAGCGTTCAGCAGGAAGCGTGCATCGTGGGCCAAAAAACCGTGAAAGGTCCGCGCCGCAAAAGCTGTCGAGACGAATACGATCAGCAGCGCACCCATAGTCAGGTAGGTGCGCGCGCGAATGCGCGGCCGTTTCTTTTCGAGAGTGCGCGAAAGCTTAGGCATGATACACCTCGCTGGCTGGTCTTAGCCGCTCCAGAATCATTTCGCTGGCCTGCGAGACGCTGCCCGCTCCCAGCGTGATGATCATGTCGCCCTCTTCCGCCGCGTCGGTGATGGCCTCAACCCCGGCGCCGAGCGAGGGTACGTACTCGGCGGATTTGTGGCCGAACTGCCGCATCCGCTCAGCCAGCGCCGCGCCCGTCACGCCCTCGATCGGCTTCTCCGACGCGGCGTAGACGTCCAGAACGAACACACGGTCCGCCTGCATGAAGGCCCGTCCAAAGTCGTCCATCAGGTGAAACGTGCGCGTGTAGCGATGCGGCTGAAACAGAACCAGGACGCGCTTGGCGCCGGTGGATCGCGCGGCCGCAAGCGTGGCGCGGATCTCGGTCGGGTGGTGTCCGTAGTCGTCCACCACGGTGATGTTGCGCGTGGCGCCTTTCACCTGGAAGCGGCGATCCACCCCGCGGTAGGAAGCCAGCCCTTCGCGAATTGCCTCCAGATCTACATGCAGTTCGAGCGCGATGCCAATTGCCGCGGTGGCGTTCAGCACGTTGTGCTCACCCGGAACATGCAGTTGAAAGCGGCCCAGTTCTCCACTCATCGCGCGTACTTCGAAATCGGAATTGAAGCTGCCGCAACTGCTGTCGTGGATCATCAGATCCGCCTGCGCGCTGCGTCCGTAAGTCACCGTGCGGCGGCGTACGCGCGGCAGAATACTCTGAACGTTTTCATCGTCGACGCAAACAAACGCCGCCCCATAGAAAGGAACTTTGTTCACGAACTCTACGAAAGCGTCTCGAATCTCTTCGAGAGAAGCGTAGTGATCCAGATGCTCCCGGTCGATGTTGGTGACAATGGCCAGAATCGGCGCGAGCTTCAGAAACGACCCGTCGCTTTCATCCGACTCCACCACCAGGAAGTCGCTGTGCCCCACGCGCGCATTCGAACCGCCCATGGTCGCGACTTTGCCGCCCACTACCACCGTGGGGTCTTTGCCCGCATGGTTGAGAATGGTCGCGATCATCGAAGTGGTGGTCGTTTTCCCGTGGCTTCCCGCCACCGCGATCCCATACTTCAGCCGCATGAGTTCCGCCAGCAGCTCACCACGCGGAATCACCGGAATTTGCAGACGGCGCGCCTCCTGCACTTCCGGATTCGATTCATCAACCGCCGAACTGACTACCAAAGCCTTCGCCCCCGTGACATTCTGCGCGTCGTGACCCTCGTAAATAACCGCGCCCAATTTACGCAGACGATCCGTCGTCGCGGACAGTTTTAGATCCGACCCGCTGATCTCGTAACCCAGATTGAGCAGCACCTCGGCGATTCCACTCATGCCGATACCACCGATCCCCGCGAAATGAAGATGCTGCTTGGAAAAGAACATTACCTTAATGTATTGTTTCGGCGAACGAAGCGGTCTGTCAACGACTTTCTCTCGCCACTCCTTCCAGAATGTCCGCCGCGCGGCTTGCGGCGCCAGTATGCGCGAGAGAACGTGCGGCTTCGCCCATTGTGTGCAGCCTGCCGCGATCGCCCGAAAGCTGTTGAATGATCTCAAACATCCTGCCGCCCGTCCACTCGGCGTTGCTCACCAGCAGCGCGGCGCCGGCATTGCGGAACTCCACCGCGTTGTGCCGCTGATGGTCGTCGGCCGCAAAGGGATAGGGAATCAGAACGCTGGGCTTCCCCGCGGCGGCGAGTTCGGAAACCGCGCCCGCGCCCGACCGGCAGATCACCAGATCCGCCCGCGCGTAAGCCGAAGGCATATCCGTGATGAAGGGGACAATTTCTCCATTCACTCCAGAAGTTTCAAACCCGATCCGAAACTCCTCGAAATGCAACGACCCCGTCTGATGAATCACGTAGATCGCGTCGCCCAGTTCGCGCAGCTTCGGCCATGCGTCGCGTGCGGCTCGGTTCAGAGTCAGCGCACCCTGGCTGCCCCCGGTAATCAGCACGGTAAAGGGAACCGTGCCGGCATGCGGCGCGATGTGGAAGAACTCCTCGCGAACGGGTAATCCCGTCATCTCCGCCCGGCCCGCTGGAAAGAAACGCGCGGTCTCCGGAAAATTGATCAGGGCCAATCGGACATAGCGTGCGATCCATCGATTGGTCAGCCCCGGAACGGCGTTCGGCTCCATCACCACCACGGGAATGCGGCGGAACAGCGCACCCAGCACCGGCGGTCCAGCCACATAACCGCCCAGGCTGAACACCGCCGCGGGCCGGCGCGATCCCATCTTCCGAAACTGGTTCCATGTCGCGAACACCAGCTCAAACGCCGCCGCGATCTTGCGGCCAACGCTCACGCCTTGCAAGCCGCCGGCGCGGATAAACTCCAGCCGGAACCCTTCCGCCGGAACCAGGCGTGCTTCCGCGCCGCGCTCAGTCCCAACGAAAATACAGTCGTCCCCGCGCGATCGGAGTTCCCGCGCTACTGCAAGCAAAGGAATCACATGTCCACCCGTACCGCCGCCAGCCATCACGAAAAGAAACTTATCCGGCATGCTCGGAAACGTTGAGAAGAATCCCGAGGCAGGCCAACGTACTCAGAAGAGAACTGCCGCCGAAGCTGAGCATCGGCAGCGGAATCCCTTTTGTCGGCATCATGCCCAGCACGACGCTCATATTCATGAAAGCCTGCACTACCAGCAGCGTGGTTATGCCCAGCGCGAGATACCGGCCAAAATCATCCGGGATCAACACCGTTGCCCGCATCCCCCGCCACAAAATAATCCCAAAGCCGATCAGCACCGCCGCCGCGCCCAGAAAGCCAAATTCCTCTCCAACAATGGCGTAAATGAAATCGGTGTGCGGCTCGGGCAGGTAGCCTTCTTTCTGTTTGCTTTGCATCAACCCGAGTCCCGTCACGCCGCCGGAACCGACCGCGATGCGGGCCTGGTCGCTTTGATAACGCGTGTCCTTGGTGGTGAGAGATTTCTTCAGGTATTCCGCCAGATGGATGTGCAATGTGGCGTCCACTTTCTGCACGATGGCGTAGTCATGATCCACGTAGCCGATGATGCGCGTCAGGCGGTAGGGCTTGGAAGCGACTGCGAAGAGGCATGCCACCAGAATGCCCAGAAGGGCCACCATGAAGAATCTCCATTCGAGGCCCGCGACCAGGAACAGGGTTGCCGCCGTCGCCACTAGAACCACCGCCGTCCCCAGGTCCGCAACCACCACCAGGAACGTCAGAGCAAGCACCGCGGCCGCCGCCGGGAATAAGGTGTGCCTGGAGTTGATCGCACGCGCGCGCAAAGCGATAAAGAACGCCAGAAAGACGACCAGCGCGGGTTTGGCGAGTTCGGAAGGTTGAACGCCGACGAACCCCATGCGGATCCACCGGTGCTGGTGCGTATCCACAAAGAAGACCGCGATCAGCATCATCATCACGATCCCGATGCCCACAAACGCGACGGCGGGATGCTGTAGCTTGCGGTAGTGCGTGCGCTTCAACGCCATCATCACGCCCATCGCCACCACGATCCAGAAGATCTGCCGGATCACGAAGTAGTAGCTCGACCCCATCTTGAAGCTGGCCGTCACAGAGGATGCGCTGAAGATCATGAGCGCGCCGAAGAACACCATCACAACGATGGTGATAAAGAGATACCAGTCCGTTTTAAGCCGTTGTGCCATGTTCCGTGGTTTCCAGCCCGTGAACCAGGTCTTTGAAGACCCGGCCGCGATGTTCGTAGCTTTGAAATTGGTCGAAGCTGGCGCAGGCGGGCGCCAGCAGAATGGTGTCGCCGGGGCGCGCGTTTTGGTAAGCCGTCCGCACTGCCGCCTCCAACGTGCCCGCGGCGATCAGTTCCACCGCGCCTTGCAGAGCGCGCCCGATCTTATCACTCGCGGAGCCGATCAACAAAGCGGCGCGAGCCTTCTTCGCCAGCGGCGCGCGCAGCGTTGTATAGTCGCTGCCCTTGTCTTTACCGCCCAGGATGATCCAGACGCCCTCGTCGAAGGCATCCAGCGCCTTCAACGTCGCGTCCACGCTGGTGGCTTTCGAATCGTTATAGAAATCCAGCCCGTTCACCCTCGCGACGAACTCCAGACGGTGTTCCACCGCCTGGAACGTGCGGACCGCGCGCGCGATGTCGGGCAGCGCAGCGCCGGCCAGATGGCATGCCTCAATCGCGGCCATCGCATTCTCCACATTGTGGCGGCCGCGGATCTGAAGGTCCGCCGCGGGCAGCACCGGCTCGCCATTGAACCAGATATCGCCGTTATCCAGATACGCGCCCCGCGACAGCTTGCGCGTGCTGCTGAACCACACCCGCTGGGCCGATCCGCGGTTCTCGAAACTCCGGCAGTACGCATCGTCCGCATTCAGAACCGCGTGATCGGTTTCCACCTGATGATCCAGAATATGGCCCTTGGCGTCCGCGTACCGATCCATCGTGTGATGCCTGTCGAGATGGTTCTGGGTGATATTCAGGATCACCGCGATGTGGGGCCGGAATGACACCGTGCTCTCCAGTTGGAAGCTCGATAGCTCCAAAACATTCCACTGCGATTCCCTGGACGTAGCGACCATCGCTGTTACGGCCGTCCCGATATTTCCGCCTACCTGAACCGGCACGCCGCACTCCGCCAGACTGTGGCCGGTAAGCGCGGTTGTGGTGGTCTTACCGTTCGACCCGGTGATCCCGATGGTGCGGCCGGCAAGGAATGGCGCGGCCAGTTCCAGTTCGCCGATCACGGGAACCCCGCGGTCCCGGGCGGCCTGAACCTCCGGCGCGTCGAACGGAACGCCGGGGGAAAGAACCACCGCGTCGAACTCCTCAAAGCCGCCGTCTTTCTGCAAGGCGAACGGCACTCCGCGGTCGCGCAGCGCCCGCGCCGCCGCATTCAATTGATCGAACGGCTTCGCGTCCGCCGCCGTAACGTGCGCGCCATGGCGCAGCAGAAATTCGACGCTGGCGATGCCCGACCTTTCCATTCCGGCGACGAGGATGTTGCGATTCCTGAGCTCCATATGCGCCTATCTCAGCTTCAGCGTGGTGAGCGCAAACAGAGCCAGCACCAATCCCGCAATCCAAAACCGCACGATGATCTTCGATTCGCTCCATCCCAGCGCTTCAAAGTGATGATGGATGGGCGCCATCTTAAAGATGCGCTTCTTCCGCAGCTTGAAGCTGCCCACCTGAAGAATTACCGAAAGCGTTTCGATCACGAACACGCCACCGACAAACAGCAGCAGCACTTCCTGCTTGATCAGAATGGCCACAACGCCCATCGCGCCTCCCAGCGACAACGAACCCACGTCGCCCATGAACACGTCCGCGGGGTGGGCGTTGTACCAGAGGAATCCGAGGCTGGCGCCCACCATGGAAGCGCAGAAGATGGTCAACTCCGCCGTGCGGGGGTTGCGCGCGATCTGCAGATACTGAGCAAACTCGCGGTGGCCGCCCATATAGGCCAGAATGGTCAGCGCGCCCGACGCGATCACCATCAACCCGATGGCAAGCCCGTCCAGGCCGTCGGTCAGATTCACTCCATTTGAAAAGCCCACCACCACCAGGACGATAAAGATGAAGAACGGAATAAAAGCCAGCGTGTAGGTCCACGGCGACCCAAGCATCGAGTGGATCAGCAAATCCGGCTGAAACTGCTTGAAGAACGGAATGTTCATGGCCGTCGAATAAGCGTCGGACCGGCTCATGAACACCAGCACCATGGTCAGAAGAAGAGCCACCAACACCTGCAATAGAAACTTCTGCCGACTGGAAAGTCCGAGATTGCGCTTCTTCATCAGCTTCGCGTAATCGTCGATGAAGCCGATCCCTGCAAAGCTCGCCAGCGCGAACAGCGCGATCCAGACATACGCGTATTCCAGGTTGGCCCACAGCAGCGTCGGAACAATGATGGAGACTACAATCAGAAGGCCGCCCATGGTCGGTGTGCCCGCTTTGGACTGGTGCGATTTAGGGCCTTCTTCGCGGATGTGCTGGCCGATGGAAAGTGCGCGTAGCTTGGCAATGAACCAGGGACCCACCAGAACGCACATAAACAGCGCCGTGATGCTGGCGAACGCCGCGCGGAACGTCACGAAGCGGAATACCCGAAAGGGACTCACGGCCGGAAAGAGCTTTTCGTAGAGCAGGTAGTACAGCATTCAGGCCGCCGCCTCCATCAGTGTTTCCAGCGCACGTTCCACCCGGACTCCGCGGGACCCTTTGAAAAGAACCGCATCGCCGGCATGCAGCAGAGAGCGCAATTTCACACCGGCGTCAGCCGGATCTTCAAAGAAAAGAATGGACTCCGAGGGCATTCCCGCGCGTGCCGCTTCATCGAGCATCTCACGCGCGGAGCCGCGAATCCCAATCAAAATGTCGATTTTCTTTTGCGCTGCGTAAGCGCCTACCGAGCGGTGAAGTTTCTCACTTTCCGAGCCCAGTTCAAGCATCTCTCCCAAAACGGCGACGTGTTTTTGAGCACTGGTGGATGCCAGCACATCCAGCATGGCGCGCACGGCTTCGGGATTCGAATTGTAAGCGTCGTTCAGAATCGTGACGCCGTTGTAGAGCATGCGCTCGCCGCGCATCTTCCCGATCGGGATGGTGCGTGCCGCCTCCACCAGGTCCGCGGCGGGAATGTCGAAGGCCTGCGCCGTAGCGATTCCAGCCAGCACGTTCAGCGCTCCATGCAACCCGGAGAGAGGCGTTTCGAAGCGAACGCCGTTACAGCGGAATGTGGAACCCTGCAGATCCGAACCCCGGACGTCGGCCAGCTCGCTGAAGCCGTAGGTGATGGTTCGCCCCGCTTTGAAGTTGGCCACCCGGCTATCGTCGGCATTGAGGATGGCGATTCCGCCAGGGGGCAGGGAATCCACCAGTTCCCGCTTGGCCAGCGCGATCCCGTCAATGGAGTCGAAGAATTCGATGTGCGCGTAGCCCACGTTGGTCACCACGGCGACATCGGGTTTGGCGATCTTGCAGAGTTCGCGGATCTCGCCCGCGTGGTTCATTCCCATCTCGAGCACCGCGACCCGGCTCGAATCCGGCAGACGCAGAATCGAGAGCGGCAATCCGATCTCGTTATTGAAGTTGCCGATCGTCTTACCCGTCGGAATTGCTGTGGAGAGGAAGTGCGCGATCACATCTTTGGTCGTCGTCTTACCCGCGCTCCCTGTGACGCCGACGACTTTGCCGCCCCAGTATTGCCGTGCATGCGTGGCCAGGCGCTGCATCGCGCGCACCGTGTCGTCCACCTGGATCGTTTCTGGAATGTCACTATCTACAACGGGAATCGCCTGTTTCGCCAGCACCTCCGGTATAAACTCACGCCCGCCCCGGATGGCGAAAAAAATGTCACCGGGTTCCACCGTGCGCGAGTCGATGCTCCAGCCCGTCGCATAGCCCTCACCGGTCCCTTCGGCGTCCATCCAGCGAAGAACCTTCTCCATGGCGATGCGCATCAGGCTTTCCCGTACCCGAAGCCTTCCAGCACCGCGCGCGCCACCTCGCGGTCGTCGAAATGAATGGTGCGGTCCGCGAAGATCTGGTAAGTCTCGTGGCCCTTGCCCGCGATCAGAACCAGATCGCCGGATTGCGCGGACTTGATGGCAAGGCCGATGGCGGCAGCGCGGTCCGGCTCGATGGTGAATGGGGTATCGTTGCGCCGGATCCCCACCATAACGTCGTTCATGATCGCCAGCGGATCTTCGGATCGCGGATTATCGCTCGTGAGGATCACGCGGTCGCTGCCTTCGGATGCCGCCTGCCCCATCAGGGGGCGTTTGCGCCGGTCGCGATCGCCCCCGCACCCAAACACCGTGATGATTCTGCGGGGATTCAATCCGCGGGCAACGGCCAGCGCATTGCGAAGGGCGTCGTCGGTGTGCGAATAGTCCACTACGACGGCGAAGGGCTGGCCCGAATCCACCCGTTCGAAGCGGCCCGGAACTCCCGTGCAGGCCGCGATGCCTTGCGCGATCACCTCAAATGGAATCTGGTAGCCGATGCCCACCGCGCACGCGGCCAGAATGTTGTAGACATTGATGCGGCCAATCAACTGGCTCTCGATATCGAACCGCAGCTTTCCGAAGTGGACCTCGAAGCGCAGCCCATTGATGGTGGACGCTACATTCCGAGCTCGCACGTTGGCGTCGGCATTGAAGCCGTAGAGCAGGGTTCGTCCGTCCGGCCGCAGCCTGCGCGCGTATTCATCGTCCGCGTTGATGACCGAGATGCGCGGCGCGGGTGCTCCGTTGCCGCCATTGAACAAGAGAGCTTTGGCCGCAAAGTAGCGGTCCATGGTTTCGTGAAAATCGAGATGATCTTGCGTGAGGTTGGTGAAGACCGCGGTTTGAAAGTCGAAGCTCCAGACGCGACCTAATTCAAGCGCGTGCGAAGAAACTTCCATCACGGCGTGCGAGCCGCCCAGCTTGAAAAGCTCTTCGAGGATGCGGCAAAGATCGAGCGACTCGGGAGTCGTATTCACGGCCGGCAGCACTCTTCCCGCCACGTGATATTCGATGGTCCCAATCAGCGCGGTTGAGTTTCCGGCCGCGCGCAGAACCGAATCGATCAGGTAGCTGGTGGTGGTTTTGCCGTTGGTGCCGGTGATGCCCGTGAGTGCGATGCGGCGGTCTGGATAGTGATAGAAAGCGCGTGCGCTTACTGCGAGCGCGTGGCGGCCATGCTCCACCTGCAACCAGGGTTCGGTAAACCCCTCCGGCGCCGGGAGTTCGCTCACGATGGCCAGTGCGCCTTGTTGCATGGCGTTTGAGGCGTATTGGCGGCCATCCGTTTTCGAGCCCGGAAAGGCGAAAAACAACCAGCCCGGCGCGATGCGGCGGGAGTCGTAATCCAGCCCCTCCACATCCCGGCCGGCCAGCGCCGGCGGCAGCGGATGCTTCAAGCCGGCGTCCGCAAGCACTGTTTGTAAGTTCATTGGGTGAACAGCACCCGAATGGCTTCTCCGGGATGAAGGGGAGTTCCCGGCGCAGGCGACTGGTTGCGGGCAACGCCGCTGCCTTGCGGGGTGACGCTGATTCCCTGTGAATAGGCTTCCGTTGCCACTGCGCGCATCGATTTGCCGCGGAAATCGGGAACCACCGGGCCTACCGTCGTGGCCACCTGGGGAATGTCCTCCAGCTTCGGCATCACGGACGGATCGTCTTCCAGAACATTCTGCCCCAGGTCGCCCTCGATATCGGCTACTTCAACCGACTCATCAACCTTTGCTGGCGCCGCTTGCGGAACGTCTTTCTCAGGAACATCCTTCGGTACGTCGTAGAGCCGCAGCGCCTCATTCATAATGGTGCTCCACACCGGCCCTGCGACACTTCCTCCCATACCCAAATTCCCTTCCGTGCCATTAATAGTGACAATCGCCACTAGCGCCGGATTGTTGAGCGGAGCAAAACCCATAAATGAAGCGTTGTAGAGGTGCGTGTAGTGGCCGTGTTCAAAAATCTGGGCCGTACCGGTTTTGCCTCCCGCGGACCAGCCATGCAGCTTGATGACGTTCTTTCCCGTTCCGCGGAGCACAACGCCTTCCATCATCTGCCTCATCAATACGGTGGTTTCGGGCCGCAGCACGCGTCTGGGAGCCGGAACGGAAACGGGTTGGCCGCCCACATCGAGGATGACATGAGGGGTGACCAGCATTCCACCATTGGCCATCACGGCGCAGGCTCGAACCAACTGCAACGAGGTAGCGGCGACTTCCTGGCCCATCGAAACGGAGGCAAGAGAGGTAGTTCTCCATTTGTCGAGCTTACGCAGAATGCCCGGTGATTCCGCCGGAAGCCCGGAACCCGTGCGCTGCCCGAAGCCGAAGTTCGAAAGGTATTCGTAGAACTTCTCGCGGCCGATCTGCGCGCCAATTTCAATGGCGCCGATGTTGCTGGAATGGGCCAGCACATCCGCCATGGGGATCATCCCGAATCCGCCATGCGCTTCGTGAATGACGCGGCCGGGAAGCTGCAATATGCCGTTGTGGCAGTTGATCAGGGAGGTAGGTCGAAGGGTCGTCGTCTCCAAAGCGGTCGCGAGCGTGAGAACCTTGAAGACCGAACCCGGCTCAAAGGGCACCTGCGCACCCAGATTGAAGTGGGCGCGGCGCTCTAGATCGTTCGTGGGCGGTTTGTTGGGGTCGAAACTTGGGTAGTTGGCGAACGCCAGAATTTCGCCCGTGTAGGGGTTCATGATAATGGCGCTGCCGGTGCGCCCGTGTTTGGCCACCACCTGCGCGGCCAGTTCGCGTTCGGTGATGAACTGCAGGCGCTGGTCGATACTCAGGCGAATGGATTTGCCGGGCACCGGAGGGGTCTGTACCCAGCTCTCGATGCCATGACGCTGTACGTCCACCAGTTCATTGGCTTTCCCCGGAACCCCGCGCAGGAGTTCGTCGTTGCTCTTCTCAATGCCTTCCGCCCCGTGCTCTCCTTTATAGACGGACCCGATCACGTGCGACGCGACGTTTTCGTTGGGGTAAGTCCGCTTGCTTTCCTCCTCGAACCGGATCCAGGTGAGATGCGCCCCATGCAGGCTTTGGGATTCGTCCGGAGAGATGGCGCGCTTGACCACCATGCCGCGGTGGGCCTCGGTCGCCTCCAGCATCCGCTGATAGAGTTGATCGGCGTCCAGGCTGAGCATGGGGCCAAGAAGATCGGCGGCCATCCTCTTATCCGGAATTTTGCGGGGATTCAGCAGGACGCTTTCCACGGGCTCGCTCATCGCCAGCGGCCGGTTGTCCCGATCGAAGATGGTGCCGCGGGGAGCGATCAGGTCCACACTGGCTTCCTGCTGCTTGCGGGCCTGCCGAACGTAATCGCCGTGATGGAGAATCTGGAGCGAAATCAGTTCGCCCAGAATGGCGACTCCCCAAACCAGAAGTGCTGCGCCCAGCCATGTCAGGCGCCGGATAGCCTCAAGCCTTGCGCCGGGGTTCACGGGTCACGACCTTTCCAGACGTTACTGTGCGCCGGCGGATGAACCCACGTTCATCGCGAAAGCGGAATCATGCGGCTGCAGATGCTGTTCCTGCCCCGGCGTGGGGGTGAGAAGCTTGCGTTTGACGGCGAACTGGTCGAGGTTCGACTGGCTGAGGATGCGCGCCTCCTGTATTTCGAGCATTCGGCGACGCAGCAGCAGTTCCTGTTGGTCGGTTTTGAGCTTCTCGGCCTGAATGCCGCTCAGAAGCCCGCCGATGCGGGGCATGGCCGCCGTACCGAGCATTACCGCGAGCAGGGTCACGGTGGCGATGGCCGACCAGCAGTCGGTCCGCGTCCCGGGGTCCGCTTCCCGTACCAGCCGCGAGTTGTCGATGCGCTTGGAGAACAGATAGATGTTGTCGCCCGGCAGATTGCGCATCCGGTATTGATCCGCCGCCGCGTGTTCAAGACGTTCCACAGTCGATTCCGCCGCTATGAATTCCGAACGGCGGAAGTAAGTCGCTACAGTTGCCATGCGTTTCCTCCCTGCTTTTAGCCCGATACCAACTCAAACACCCGCAGTTTCGCGCTGCGAGACGGCGGATTTCGCCTGCACTCTTCTTCCGACGGCACGAGCGGTTTCCTGGTGATCACCGCTCCCTGCTTTTCCCTCTGCAAATCCCGAAAGCTTTCTTTTACCTTGCGATCTTCCAGCGACATGAACGAGATGATCACGATTCTCCCGCCGGGCTTGACAAGGTCCGGAGCCAGTTCGAGAAGCGCGTCCAGTTCCTCCGGCTCCTGATTCACAACCATTCGCAGCGCCATGAAAGTCTGGGTGGCGGGATGCAAATGACTCGTCCGGGGCACGACCCGCTCCACTACATCGGCCAGATGTAGTGTGCTCCGAATGGGCCGCGCCCGGACGATTGCTCTGGCTATCTTCCGCGCCCTCCTTTCTTCGCCGTGCTGGTATATCCAGTCGGCCAGCGCCTTTTCGGCACTCTTGTTGACCAATTCCTCCGCTGTAATTCCACGCGATTGATCCATCCGCATGTCCAGCGGGCCTTCGGTCAGAAATGAAAATCCCCGGTCGGGCGTGAGCAGTTGATACCGGCTCACGCCGAGATCCGCCAGCAGACCATCCACTTGTCCCCGGCCGGCGGCAGCCACGGCGCTCGCCAGCATCGAGAACGGCCCATGATGAAACAGGATGCGGTCCGCTACATCCGCTGTATTCGCCCGCGCCAGTTCCAGCGTGAGCAAATCGCGATCGTTGGCGATCACCAGGCCGCTGTCCAGCTTCCGCGCGATCGCTCCCGTATGCCCGCCAAGCCCGGCTGTGGCGTCGAGAAAAACTCCGTCCGGGGTAATCGCCAGCCCGTCCAGCGATTCGCTCAGCATCACGGGATAGTGTTCCGGTATGGATGGCATGGCGCATCATTACTTCAGACCTGCCCGCTCCAGCAGAGTCACATTCTCCGTGGCGGACCGCTGGGCGCGCTGGCGTTTCTCCTGATACAGCGCGTCCGTCAAAACTTGCACCCGGCCGCGGTAGGCATAAAGATGGAGCTGGGTGTTGTCCATATCCAGGTCTCGCCTCAGATCGGGATGAAACGTAAGCCGACCTTGCGAGTCGGGCTCGGCGTCGGCCCCCAGATCGTTCGCGTTAAACCACACGTCCTGCACAGCTTCCGGATTCTCGTTGTAACTCTCAAAAAACTTTTCGTTCTCTCGCCAGGTGGAAATCGGGTAAATTTGAGCTATGCGCCGGTCAAGGCTCGTGACGAACAACTTCTTCTCTGTGAGAGCCCCAAAATACTGCTGGAACGAAGCGGGGAGCTTCAGCCTGCCGCGATCGTCGAGGCGCGCCGGGTACATACCCCGCGGGGGTTCAACTGGAGGCGCGCTGCTCTGACCCGTTACTTCGTCCACTGTTTTTTCCGGCTAGTCCACTTTTTGTCCCAGACTAGTCCATTTCGGTCCACAACAGATTGTGGCATGGATCGAGAGAAAGTTGCAACAGAATTTTGGGCTTAGTTAATTGTTTTTAGTGACTTACGAGGGCCCGACAGGGGGTATCCGACATAAGCAGAGCCACAATAGGTTGGGTCGATAGGCGAATTAAAGGCGAAAATACGGATTTGGCCCCCTCGTAGTTCTCCTGGGGCGATCGAGAGACGAGCCGGGAGTTTTCTCCGGGTAGTTGCTGAATCCAGGCTTCCAGACCTAGCAGGCTCAAAAATGGTAACCCTGATCTGTGAAATTTGCCAAATCACCCTATTGACGAACTTCAGAAGTGACGTTAAGCTAAGTCCGTGGTTCCCGAAAGAGAACAATCCGACAGCCCCGAAGTGAATCGGGAACAAGCCATCCGCGAGATCTTCGCGGCGGCGGAGGAGTCCGTTTCGATTCTCCCGCAGATCAGCCTCATCCTCCGCACATTGAGCGTGGAAGATGATGACTTCGTGTCGGCGAATCACCTCTCTGCCGCCCGGTTTCGTAAAGTGCGGCGGGAAGTGTTCGCGCAACTGATTCGGCGAGTGAAGCGGCACTTCAGACGCATCCAGGAGCAGCGGCGCGATCTGATGTACCACGCCGGACACGTCAACATGGAATCTCTGGTGTCCGACGATCTGGCTTTTACGCGTGCGTTGCTGACATTGAGAGCGGCGTTGTGCCTGCACTACCTGCGGGTCGGTTTTGCGGCTGAGATGGCTCGCAAAGCCTGCGGCGAAATTACCGCGTGCGTGGCTATCCAGAATTCTTTCTTACAGCAGATTTCATCTGCTGCGCAAATCTAAGCGCTTCCGCGTTTAAAGCTTCCACACGGGCCTGCTTGACGGGATCGTAGTGCCGAGCGGGTAACGACTCGCCTGCCTGAGTAACCGCGAACACACAATATAAAAACACTGAGAAATCGGCTGCCTCCACCACAATCGATGCGGGGAGCTTTGCGGGATTCCCGATCAGGATAATGGCCAGGAACGCCAACGCCTGAATGGTGAAATAGACCGTCGCGCCGGCTTCCAGAAGCAGCACATTCCGCCGGGTGGGGACACGGTAGCGCGCAAAGAAGATACCCGCGCTGGCGAGGAACACGGCAAACCCGGTATCCACGATGCGAACGCTGGTGAAAGTCCAATCCGCTGGAGACGCGGCGCTCAGCCAGTCCTGGCGAATGGCGAACACGGAAATCACCGCGGAGAGCCCCACGAGCCCGCTGAGCAGCTTTTGAGCGAATGCGCCGATGCCTTGGTAGGCTTCCAGATGAGAACTGAAAAGCTTACGAACCATGAAGAAGATGCAAACCGCTTCCAGCGCGTAAGCCGTAATGAAGACCCAGAGATAGACGTCCGGATCATGCTCGAAAAAGAGGAGAAGGATAGAAGACAGGGCACTGACTGCGGCCCAGCCTGCGAGGCCGCGATAGCGGGACGCCAGACCGATTGCCACGAGCCGTATGACAACGGCCGCGCCTGACGCGATCGAGGCATACCATAAGAATTTGATGAGGCCGGCTAGCAAGGGTCTCCTAATTCTGCCCGATATCGAGCGGCCTCAGCAAGCGGTGCAGGGCAAATCTTTGTTTCTTGCAGGTCTACTTCTTGCAGATCGGGGGGCAGCACGGCGGCGGCGCGGCGTGTGCGTCCTGCATCGTCTCGGCTACTACGAGGGCCATCACAGCTAGCAGAAGTACTCTGGCGAGCTTCATATCGTTTTCTCTCCTTAGGGGTAAATGCGTACAGAACTGCCCGTATAGAAAGATTGTGTACCGAAAGTACCTCATCTGGCTAGTGCAAATTGGCTGATTTTGGGGTGAAGGTCCCAAAAAAACGAAATTTATTACCCGAAACGGGTACTTTCGGGGGCTTGTATGACGGGGATGGGGGATTAAGGGGCGCGGCGGGCCGGCCTGACGCTTACCCGAGGGCCGATTTTCCCCCCGGATTTGCTAAGACGCAGAACGGCCGCCGCGGCCGTATATCTGACGATTTCCGTTTTATCGTCCAGAGATGGAACCACCTTGGGAAGAAGAGAGGGGTCATTCCGCTCCGCAATTCCCGCTGCCGCGGCAGTGCGAACCAGCCACTTCTCGTCCTGCAGGCTTTCGACGAGCGCCTGCGCGCTTTTCGGATCCGGATCTTTGCCGAGGGCACGCGCAGCCTTCGCCCTTACCGGGGTGGTGGAATCCTTCGTGACCATCCGGAACCCGGTGAGAGCCATGGAGCCATAAGGGATGAATCCGATGCCTTGATCGAACCCCATCTTTTCGAGTTCTTTGGGGTTATGCAGCATTTCCTTTTCCTGTTCCATCAGGCTGCCGCCGCTTTTGCGCTGCCGCATTAAAATCTCGTAGTCGAGTTCGAAGCCGGCGGGGTCGCCGAATTGAACCAGCGCGTCGGCTGCGGCGATGACCACCTCGCCGGATTTGTCCTGCAGCAGATTCCTTAACGCCGGCGCAGCACTTCGGGCTTTCATTTGGCCGAGAGCGGAAGCAGCCGCCGCGCGCACCCGAGGCTCTGGATCTTTCAACGTATCGGCAGCCAGAGCCTGCGCCCGGGCATCGCCGGGAAGAAGTCCGAGCGCCTGCACGGCCTGAGCTCGATGGTCGGCATCCTTCTCGGCCAATCCGTTTTTGATGACCTGCCAGGCTTTCGTCGTTGAGTCGGCGAGTAAAGGAACTGAAAGGGTAATGGTCAGGAGGAACTTGGAGAATCGGCGCATTCCGGCTATTCTCTCTCACCGGTGGGAGGCTTCTGTGATGGACGGTAGAACTCGCCGCCCCGGCTGCGCATAAACTTACCCCATTGCGCCATGCCGAGCTCATGCATATCGGCTTCGTTTTTGGGGATCACCTGCAGATGAATGCCAGCCATTTCGTCCGTGCTGCCGGGGCCGTAGGTGACACGCTGGGGGGGATGGTTTGGGTTGCGAATGTTACCTGCCGAGTTGTCGTAGGTGAAAACCATTTCGAGACGCGTGCCGGCGGGCAGGACGAACGGCGTGCGGTACCGGAACTGATTCTGCCAGTTGAAGTCCCAATCCGCAATCCACAGGAGCCAGCGCTTGTGCCCGTCGGGAAGCACCGCCCATGCCTTCATGTCTTTGCAGACGTAATGCGCGTGGGGAATGATTCCCACCACCTCAACCGGCACAGGGAGGGTGAAGCTGTCGCGCACCTGGTAGTTCTTTTCGCCCGCCGGAATATCGATATCGTTGGAGCCGAGGCCCACGTCCATCAGCACTCGCGAGGGCGGGCGATCCGCAAAATACAGCGCGATTTGCGGGGCGACCTTTTCGGTTTTCCCGTCGGGATGGAAGTGAAGCTGCATGACGAGTCGCGCGCCTTTGGGAATGTGAACCGCGGTTCCGGGCGGCATGGATACCGCTCCCATTCCCGGCGTCCAACCGCCCAGGCCGGCGGATGGAATGAATCCGGGCGTACCGAAGCACTCCCACTGGCTCTCTTTCGGTTTTGATCGCCGGCCGTTCACAAAAAACAAACCATGATGAATGGTGGTGGCTCCTTCGGTGGAGAATTGAAATGCGTGCACATAGCGGTCGCGGTCGAAAACCAGGGGCAGCGTGATGCATCGATATTGGTCGGGGCCGTCGGCGGGCACCTCGACCGGTTCAGCCATTTGAGCGACTTCATCAGGTGGCCCGAGTTGCCAAACCGACGTGGAAACGGGAGGAGTGGGAGCCCGTGTGAGATCTCCCGGTGGAGCGCCCGACCTGGCCCAACGTTGAATCACAGCGATTTCATGAGCCGTGAGACGCCGTGCGCCCGCGAAGTCCCCAAATCCGGCAATGGGTTTCCAGGGTGGCATGAAATGCGCGCGGGTGACGGCGGCGATTTGGGAGGCATGACGGCGAGCGTCGTCGAAGCTGAGAAGAGCAAACGGCGCAGGTTGACCAGGGCGGTGACACTCTACACAGTGCTCAAAGAGGATGGGCGCGACGGCCTTGCTCCACGTAGGACTCAACCCCGGACTCAACCCCGGACTCAAGCCGGATGGCGATGACGGAGTTGATTTTGTTGAAACCGGATGGTCGCCGCTGGCATACAAAGTGGTGGCGAGGAGGAGAAATGCGCAGCCCGCCGGAAAGAACGACACTCATTAAGAATACATTTCTTGCGTGCAACGTTTCGGGAAACGTGGTATGTATGTACTTGTAGCAGTTGGCGGAACCGCAGCCTCAGATCTGTTTTGAACAGGCGCCGGGGCGGAACCGGCCACTCCCTCGAAGGAATCCCATCCGATTGATGAGACGTTTTGAGCCCGTAATACGCGCCAAGACCCAAACACCCCCAAGGAGTACCGACCTCGCATGGACGGAGACCGCAAGTATTCCCATCGCGGCTATCAGGAAAATGAACGCCGCGGAGGCCAGAATGGCGACCGCGAGCGACCCAAACAGAATGGTTCGCAGCCGCCGATTGACGTAACCGGGCCCCGCCTTCCCCGCCTGGTTCAGTCTGTAACCGCGGCGCGCTGCTTCAATTGTTCGACGATGCTTGCCGCGAGCACGGATTTTTCGGGGGTGTGCCCGAAGTGCGGAACGCAACTGCATTGCTGCAAGCAATGCGCCCATTTTGAGCCCTCTACCCGTTTTCAGTGCCAGAAGCCGATCCCGGTTCGGATCGCGGTGAAGGATCAGAAGAACGAATGCACTCTGTTCACGCCGCGCTTCACGGTCGCTCGCGACACGGCCGGACCAGGCGCGAATGGCAACGGTCCCCGGTCGGGGATGGCGGGGATCAACGCGTCCCCACCTCGCAATGCCAGCGATGCGAAGAACGCGTTCGAAAATCTGTTCAAGAAGTAGATTTGCCATCACCTCCGATTTCGAGGATAATAGTGTTCGGAATCGAGGTCGCGTATTTCCGCTTTACTCAGCCCGCCCATTGTCGCCGGATACGCGTTCGACCGCGCACCCGATCTGACCGACGCTGCCGAACGAGAGCGCCTCGGCGTGAGCGCGATCAAGGCGTTCGTAAAGATCACGGAAAAATGGAGCTTAACCGAGGCCCAGTCGCGTGGTTTGCTGGGCGGCATCGCGTCGTCGACCTTCCATGCGTGGAAGGCCAATCCCCGGGGTAGAAAGCTCGACCAGGATACGCTCATGAGGGTTTCGCTGGTGATCGGCATCTACAAGGCGCTGCAGATTTACTTCGGCAAGCCGTGGGCGGACCGCTGGGTTACGCTGGCGAATCGTGGTCCCCTGTTTTCCGGCCAGGCTCCGGTGGAATACATGCTGCGGCAAGGTCAGCCTGGGATGATGCAGGTTCGACGCGCATTGGATAGCTGGCGCGGTGGGCGTTGAACCATTCGCATTCGATGCGTTTCACCGGTTGATTCCGTCGCGCTTCAGTGAGATGGGAACCGTTCTGGAAGACATCGCCGACAGTGAGCGGATGCTGGCGGACATGGTTCTGCTGGATGGCGCGACCAACGACCGGATTCAGGGAGAACAGCAAGGCCTCGCGGGAATCAGCACCTATGAACTGGTGTATGGAATTCCAAACGCTCATGTCGTGAATGCGGCGTTTACACATACGGGCGAAGCCGGGGCTCGGTTTAATGACCACACGCGCGGGGCGTGGTACGCGGCCGGAGAACTGGAAACGTCATTGGCCGAGGTGACCTATCACAAGGCGCGGCGGCTGGCGGAGATCGTGGTTCCTGGGCTGCCGTGGGAGCGGCCCGATGAAGAAACCGCGACCTATGACGATTGGCTGGCGGATTTCCGGTGCTCCTTTCATGTGCTCGATCCCGATATCGAGTTCTTTGCGGATTGCCTGCTGCCGGAGCCTGTGCCGCAGTGCTATGCGGCGTCGCAGAAGGTGGCGCAACGGCTGATCGAGATGCAATCGAATGGGCTGGTTTATCCCAGTGTTCGGCGTGCGGGCGCGCGTTGTGTGGTGTGCTTTCGGCCGGCTCTGGTCTATCATCCGAGGCAAGGTGCGCGGCTGGAGATCCGGTTTCAGGCGACGCGCACTGGCTACAAGCACCGGGTTAGAAAAATGCGGGCTTGAATCGCTCCACGGCTGCGAGAAACGTCCGGCAATCCGGCGGTCCTAATCCTGCGCCAATTCGATATTGCCGGCCCGTACGTTTGTCGTTGAAGCCGATGGGTCCACGCCTTCCGCGAACGCCGGCATTCAGAATGTGCGGCGGATCCAGGTTTCGCCATTCGAGTTCGGTAGTCAGTACGAGTGGGAAGAGACCGCGTTGATATTGGAAGCTCCGGCTGTTGAGGGTTACGCTTTCCCCTTCGATGCGCGGCCAGAGCACGGCGGCACAGACCACGGTAAACGCAGCCAGCGAAACCAGGCGGAACTCAATCGGAATCTTGGAGTACACGAGAAAAAGCGTGACATCTACGACGGCGATCAGCAGGATCGCCTTGTAGTCCGGGTCGCGGGTGAGGACCGTTTTTCCGGGTTCCTCACGAATTCGAAAGCTTCGCATGCTACGGCGTGGCTTCGCCGTGCTGTGGCTGCGAAAGGTGGCGATAGAAGCCGAGATCTTCGCCTTGGAGTGCCTTGGTGGCGAAGATGATCTGGCCGGTGTGTCCGGCGAAATGCTCGACTACGTGATAGACCGCTTCGAGAACCGTCTGATGATATCCCTGCACGGTGATCTTGTCTTCGAGACGTGCGGCGGCTAAGGAAGAGATCACCTGACACGCGGCTTCGACAGTATCTCTTAACTGCGCAATCAACTCGGCCCGCGGCACACCACCCTTGGCGGTAAATTCAGAATCGCGATCCCTGACGCCCTGAAGAATCCATTGGCGGACATTGCCCGAAAGGTGGAGGCAAAGGTTCCCGATACTGTTTTCGGTGGCGTGGCCGCGTGTCCAGATCTCGTCGTCCGAGAGCCGGTCCGCACAGGCGGAGATACGGTCCACGTACTGCCTCAGCTTGGCTACTGAAAAATCAAGAAAGGCCCGTTCGATCACAAAACCTCTTCAGACCAGGTTTCGAGAACGTGCTTCACTTTCGCGGTGAACTGATCGGCTAGCGCGCCGTCGACGAGGCGATGGTCGAACGTGAGCGCGAGGAAAGCTTGGGAACGAATGGCGATGGCGTCATCAATGACGACTGGCACTTTCTCGACAGCGCCGACGCCGAGGATGGCCACTTGCGGCTGATTGATGATGGGCGTGGCGAACACGCTTCCAAAGCTGCCGAAATTGGTGATGGAGAACGTTCCGCCCAACACTTCGTCGGGCTTCAACTGACGCGAGCGGGCGCGGGCCGCCAAATCGACGATGGAGCGCTGCAGGCCCAGCACGTTCTTTTCATCCGCGCCGCGGATGACGGGGACGATGAGTCCGTTCTCAAGAGCTACCGCGATGCCCAGGTTGATTTCGTTGTGATAAACGATGTTCGTTCCGTCGATGGATGCGTTCAGCAGCGGATAGGTTCGCAGCGCTTCCACGGTAGCGCGGGTGACGAACGGCAGGAAGGTGAGCGACATGCCGTAGCGACTGGCGAAATCCTCCTTATGCTTGGCGCGCATTTTGGCGACGCGCGTCATATCCACCCGGTGCACGGTGGTGACATGCGCGGAGGTGCGCTTGGAGTTCACCATGTGCTCGGCGATTTTGATGCGCATGTTGCTCAGAGGCTCGATGCGCGTCTTGGCGCCGGTAAACGGAGCGGGCGGAACGAAAGGCGTTGCCTCAGGTTTCTTGGGCGCGGGTGGGGGTGCGAGTGCGGGTGGAGCAGCAACAGGCGCGGCCGCGACAGGTGCGGGGGTTGCCATGTACGCTTCCAGATCCTGTTTGGTGATGCGTCCCCCTGCGCCGGTTCCAGTGACCTTGGCGAGATCGATTGCGTTCTCGCGCGCCATCTTGCGAACTAAAGGCGAGAGTGGGCCGGCGGGCTCGGCGGCTTCCGGAGTGGGTGCAGGTGCGGGCGGAGTTGGAGGAGGCGCGGCCACAACAGGCGGCGCTTCCGGCTTAGCCTCGGCTTTCGCGGGAGCGGCCGCCGCGCCTTCTTCGGTGACGCGCGCCACTACCGTATTGATGCCAACGGTCTTGCCTTCTTCTACCAGCACTTCGGAAAGCACGCCCGCCACGGGCGAAGGGATCTCGGTATCCACCTTGTCGGTGGAGATTTCAAACAGCGGCTCATCCCGCTCGACTTTGTCGCCAGCCTTCTTCAGCCAGCGCGTCAGCGTTCCTTCGACAATGCTTTCGCCCATCTGGGGCATCAATATGTCTGCCATGCGAGTCTTCTCCGTCAAGTAGTTCGAAATCGAAATTGCGTGCGAAATGGGTCGCGATCCGTGAAACCACCGCGTCCCATGGGGCCACTGCGCCGAGCTTTTCCATGCTGGTCACGGGCTTGGTCAATCCGCACGGAACAATGTATTGAAAGTATTTCAGATCCGGATTCAGGTTGAAAGCGAAACCGTGCGTGGTGATCCAGCGGCTGATGTGAACGCCGATGGCCGCCAGCTTGGCGCCGCCCACCCAGACGCCGGTGCAGCCTTCGACGCGTCCGGCTGTAATGCAGAAATCCGCGAGCGTATCGATCAAGACCTGCTCGATCGAGCGCACGTAAAGATGCACGTCGCGCTTCCAATCGCGTAGATCGAGAATGGGGTAGCCCACAATCTGGCCGGGGCCATGATAGGTGACATCGCCCCCGCGATCCGTTTCGTAAAAGCCGATACCCGCGCGCGACAGTAGTTCCGGGCTCGCCAGCAGATTGGCTTCCTTGCCGTTGCGCCCCATGGTGACCACATGCGGATGCTCGACGATGAGAAGCTGATCGGGGATCTCGCCGCGCTTGCGTTTTTCAACCAGGCTCTGCTGCACGACGAAGGCTTCGTGCCATTCGAGGCGTCCCAATTCGCGCAGTTCGCAGCGGCGTGGCATGCTTACTTTACGCGTTGATCTGCAAGCCGTCGACGGCGTTGAAGGCCTCGCCAACGGCCTCATAAAGAGTGGGATGCGCGTGGATGGTGTGCATCAGCGTCTCGACAGTGGCTTCCGCTTCCATGGCCGTAACCGCTTCGGCGATGAGCTCGAAACCCTGCGGGCCGATGATGTGAACGCCCAGAATTTCGCCGTACTTTTCGTCTTCCACCACTTTCACAAACCCATCATGCATGCCGACGATGGTGGCCTTGCTGTTGCCCAGGAACGGAAACTTACCGACCTTGACCTTGTAACCCTGAGCCTTGGCCTGCGCTTCGGTGAGGCCAACGCTGCCGATTCCCGGCTCGGTGTAAGTGGCCGCCGGGATGCGGTTCTTATGAATCGGGATGGCGGGCTTGCCGGCGATCTTCGCTACCGCGACCATTCCCTGCGCCGTTGCCACGTGCGCGAGTTGCGGCATGCCCGCCACGCAATCGCCAATGGCGTAGACGTTGGGCTCGCCGGTTTGCATGAATTCGTTGACCTTGATGAAGCCGCGGTCGAGTTGCACCTTGGTGTTCTCAAGGCCAATCCCGGCGGTGTTGGGAGCGCGTCCCACGGCCACCAGCAGCTTCTCGGATTCGGTTTCTTCCACCTTGCCGTCAGCCAGCGTGATGGTCATCGCGACGCCGTTAGCGGTTTTGCGGATGTTGTCGCACTTGGCGCCGGTCTCGATGCGGATGCCTTGTTTCTTGAAAACGCGCGCCAGTTCTTTGGAGACGTCTTCGTCTTCCACGGGAACCACGCGCGGCAGCATTTCGAACACCTGCACCTTGGAGCCGAACTTGTTGAACATCGATGCGAACTCCACGCCCACTGCGCCGGCGCCGATCACGTTGAGGGTCTTCGGCACGGCCTGCAGCTTCAGGATTTCGATGTTGGTGAGGATGGAATCATCCGGGGTGAGGCCGGGGAGCATGCGCGCTTCCGAACCCGTCGCGATCAGGATGTTCTTGGCTTCGACGGTTTCGACACCTTTGTCGGTTTTGACTTCGATTTTGCCGTTGCCTTTCAGCGTGGCGAACCCCTTGATGACCTCGACCTTGTTCTTCTTCATCAGGAAGTCGATACCCTTGGAGTGCTTGGTGACGATGCCGTCCTTGCGCTCCATCACTTTGGGGAAGTTCAGCGTGGGATCCTTGAGGCTGATGCCTTCCTCTTCGGAATGTTGGACGTGGGTCCAGACTTCGGCCGTGTGGAGGAGGCTTTTGGTGGGGATGCAGCCCACCAGAAGGCAGGTTCCACCGAGTCTTGCCTGTTTTTCAATGAGTGCGGTTTTGAGGCCGTACTGGCCCGCGCGCACTGCTGCTGAGTAGCCGCCGGGGCCACTGCCAATTACTACCAGATCGTATGCCACTAGCTTTCATTCTACATGTGGGGCAGTTACTACAAGAGCGTTTGAAGATCCCGGCTTCCGCGCACCACCCGGAGAATCATGACATCTCCGTCCTCGATTCGATAGACCATGACGTAGTCGCCCACCGGAAAGGTTCGAAGGCCTACCCGCAGATCCGCGTCCCGTGCGCGGCCCATGTACGGATGGCTGGCAAGAAGGGAGAACCGGTTCGTGATCGAATCAATGAAACGGTCGGCTTTTTCAATGCTCCCGGTCCTTGATGCAACGTAGAACCAAATGCCTTCGAGGTCGAAGTCGGCTCCTTGGGCGCTACGGTGGCCCATTAACGGGACGTCTGTTGCTCAGCCGCGAGGCGAGCACGCCCCCGCCGCTTCACGTCTTCAGCCAGATCACGCATGGATTCCTGCGTGATGGGCCGTGCTTCGCCGCGTGCAAGAGAAGCCTCTGCTTCATCAACGGCAGCGAGAATTTCCAAACGAGTTCGCTCACGTTCCTCCCAAAGCAAAAGGGCTTCCTTCACCGCGTCTTCCTCGCGCTGCAGCCGACCGCTGCCGATGGCTTGGCGGACGAAAGCGATCTGATCGGGGGTGAATTGAACTTCCATCTTCTTTTACGTCAGCACTGGAGATCGTCAATCGTGCTCAGAGAGCGCTCCAGGAATCTGTTCGCTCCTGTTATCGGGTTCTCAAGTTGATCATCCAAACGGCACCCGAGTCTCTCTCGATTTCCCAGAGATGGGTTTGATTCTTTGGGCGTGGCCGCTTCCCGTCCCTCTCGATAACCTCCAGTCGGTGGTGCGGATGTTTTAGGGTAGCGGGAAGGCCCAGTCGATCTTCACTGATCTTTTCTCCCCCAGCGAGACGCTCCCAAAGAACGCCGAGACTCTGATTTGGTCGGTAGATGCCAGCGTGTAGCGGGATCGCTTTTCGGCTCATTCAATCAGTGTATGCCGATTGATGCCAAGTCCGAGGCAACCCCGGCCCTACTCCGCCGAGCCAATCCAAACCGCGAACGCCGGCAGCGTCAAATTCGTCAAGCTCTTCGTTTCCTTCAAGGAATCCGCGTCCGTTAAAAGCGTCCAAACTTCAGTCGCCTTCCAATCCACGCTCAAAGTCTGCGGTTGCGCGCTGAAGTTTAGCGCCACTATGACGTTCGGCGTCCCTTTCCGCACATAAGTCAGAACGTTCGTGTTGTCCGTGTTCAACATGGTCAAGCCGCCGTCGCGCAGCGCTGGATTTTTGCGGCGCTCGGCGATCAGGAACTTATACCAATTCAGCAGGGAAGCTTTCTCGCTCTCCTCCACCTTCACGTTGACGGTCTTATAGTCATTGGCCACCGGAAGCCAGGTCTTCGCGGCGGTGCTGAAGGCGGCGTTCTTCCCCGCGTCCCACTGCATGGGAGTGCGCTCGCCATCGCGCCCCTTCTCCTTCGGCCATCCTGTCACGCCGATGGGGTCCTTCACATCTTCCACCCGCTGCGGCGTCGACGTGACCATCCCTAGCTCTTCCCCGTAGTACATCATTGCCGTCGCGCGGGTAGTGAACAGCATGGCCGCGACGATCCGCGCAATGGCCAGGTTATGCTTCCCATCTCCGTAGCGATCGATACTGCGTGGATTGTCGTGGTTATCGAAAACAAAGAGAGGCTGGTCGCCCGCCGGTAACTCGCTCTCGGCATCCTGAATGCGGCTGCGGAACAGTCTCACATCGAGCTTGTTGATGAAACCCACCTGCATATCCATGGGCAGTTGCAGCTGATCCTGCTTCAAGCCGTACATCTCTTCTAACTGATGGATGTTATTGAGATAGGTTTCCCCGATCAACACGCGATCGCCCGCGTAGCTATCGGTCAACTTACGCAACTCGCGCAGAACGTCATGCACTTCCGGCAGGTTATTGGTGCGGGCGTCGTCGAGGTTGGGGTCGCCATAAGCATTGGTGCCCGGCAGCACTTTCTCGTCGTGCAGGTCCGGATCTTCAAACAAGGTCGGGATGGCGTCGAGGCGGAAGCCTGCCACGCCGCGGTCGAGCCAGAAGCGCACGGAATCGAACATCGCTTTTTGAACTTCGGGATTGCGCCAGTTCAAGTCCGGCTGTTGGGCATAGAATTTGTGGTAGTAATACTGGCCGGTTTTCGCGTCATACTGCCAGGCCGAATGCCCGAAAATGCTTTGCCAGTTATTGGGCGGATGGCCGGGGCCGGGCGCCGTGCCGTCGCGCCACACATACCAATCGCGCTTGGGGTTGGTCTTTGAGCTTGCGGATCCGATGAACCAAGGGTGCTTGTCGGAGGTGTGGTTCATCACCATGTCCATGATGATGCGAATTCCGCGTTTCTGGGATTCCGCCTCCAGACGATCGAAGTTCGCCAGTGTCCCGTACTGCGGATCAACCTGCTCGTAGTCCGAAATGTCGTATCCGAAATCGACCTGCGGCGAAGGGTAGATGGGGGAAAGCCAGATGGCGTCCACGCCGAGATCCTTCAGGTAATCGAGGCGCGAGGTGATGCCGTTGAGGTCGCCGACGCCGTCGCCATTGGAATCCTGAAAGCTACGCGGATAGATTTCGTAGACGAGGGCGTGCTTCCACCAGGGGTCGCTGGTCTGAGGGGAAGCGGTTCCGCAGACAATCAAAATGGCTAAGGCTGCTATCGATTTCTTCACGACTTCTAGAATATATGTCATGAGGGTGTTTGCCGCGGTGTTGCTGATTGCTGTCTCGACGATTTGTGCGCAAACGTCCAGTCGCAAGAAGAGCGCGGCGGCAGCAACAGGCGATAATCCACTGGCGCTGCCCGTGCTGAGCATCACCGTGAAGGGGAACCAGCAGTTCTCCGCAAAGGCGATCCTGGCCGCGACGGGAATCAAGGTCGGCGATATCGCGACTAAGGACGCCTTCGAATCGGCCCGCCAGAAGCTGGTCGATACCGGACTGTTCGATTCGGTGGGGTATCAGTACAAGCCCATGGCTGGTAAGAAGCCGGGTTATGCGGCGGAGTTCCAGGTGAGCGAAGTGAAGCCGCTTTACAAGGTGCAGTTCACAGGCTTGCCTGGCACGGACGAGGAGATCAGCAAATATCTGGAATCACGCGATCCGCTCTATACCGGCTCAGTGCCGCCGACGCAACAGATCATCAAACGACTGGCGGACTTTATCGAGGCGTACACGGCGGCACGGAACAAGCCGGCGAAGGTAATCGGAAAGCTGCAACCAATTGGGCCCAACGACTTTGTGGTTGAGTTCAGCCCGGATGCGCCACTCCCGGCGGTGGCGCGCGTGGAGTTCACCGGAAATGAGGCGATCGATGAACCCACGCTACAGAATTCGATCGGCGCGGTTGCGTTCGGGCTGCCTTACACGGAACGGAATTTTCGCGAACTGCTGGATGGTCAATTGCGTCCGATGTACGAGGCGCTGGGGCACATGCGAGTGCGGTTTGAAGACATCTCGACGGAGCCAATCCCGCCGCCCACGAAGGGGTTGCTGGTCAATGTAAAGATCGTCGAAGGCGCCGTGTATAAGCTGGGCTCGGTGAAAATCAACGGCGCGAGTAAGGAGGAACGCGACGAACTGCTTCATGTGGCGGGGCTGAAGCCCGGCGGCACGGTCAACTTCGACACTGTGAATGAAGGGGCGGCCAAGGTGAAGAAAGCCGTGCGCCGCGTGGGCTATTTCAATGTCACGGTGACGGTGGATCGCACCATCGACGATGTGAACAAGAAGGTGGATGTGATGTTCAAGGTGGATCGCGGGGACAAGTACGTTTTCGGCGATCTGACAATCAACGGTCTGGATCTGAACGGCGAGGATGCCGTGCGGAAAATGTGGGGGAAGAAGCCCGGCGATGCGTACAATCCGGATTATGCGGAACACTTTCTGGCGGAGGTGAAGGATGCGGGCATTTTCGATTACCTCGGGCCGACGCATTCCGCGGTGAAGATGAACGAGGCGACACACACGGCGGATGTGACGCTTTCCTTTACGGCGGAGAAGCCGAAGCCGGGGAAGAAACGGCCGAATTAGACTTGGCCGGGTCTTTGCGATGCTCCGAGCTTCGTATTCGGCTTCGCTCGGCGACCCATCGCCGCCTCCTGCCAGATACAAGCCAGCGTTGAAGGGGGTTTCCAAGTAGCAGCCACTGGCAACTCGCCCCAAGAAAGAGAGCGGCTGCCGTCAAGTATGATCCCTCGTGAATGGAAGGATGGAAACGATGCGGTAGGAAGAACGCTATCGGAGTGAAGACCAGAGCCACGGCCAGTTGTGACGGCACGTCAACGACCATCAATAGTTTTAGTGCGGGAGACTCGTATTCTTCATAAGAACATAAGGCATCATTAGACCCAGTATTGCCACTGGCCTTCATAGATCACCCAGGCAGCGAGGCAGGCATTGGTCACTGCATGCGCCAGAATCGAATCGAGTAAGTTGCGCGTGCGAACGATCCAGAGATTATAGGCCAAGCCGGCGAGCAATCCGACATCCCAGTAAGAACCGTGCTCGGACGCGAAAAGCAGTGCCACGATCCAGAACGCACTCGCGCTGTAAGCGCCCAGCCGCACGGAGCGGAAGTCGCGGTCAATCAGCCAGCGCATCAGGAAGCCTCGCCAGAAAAGCTCTTCGAGTACGGGTATCGTGACGACGCTGTTCAAGACTCGCGAAACGAGGAACAGCGGATCACGCCGTGTCGAACCGGAAGCAACGTGCCCCACCAGCGCGTTATTGAAAATGGGGAGCGAGCGATAGCCGGGGTATAGATGATCCGGCGCAATCCAAAGCAGGAATACTCCCACGCCGACTAAGACGCTGAGAAGCGGAAAATGCGGTTTGCCTTGTAGCGCCGGCAACGACACGCTTGTGATGACGGCGGTCTCGACGACAAACCGCGCCCACTGCGGCACAGGCACAAACGAGTTCACCACCAGAATCGCGATGAAGACCGCGAACGGCAGCACGTACGCTAATGATGCATTGCGCGCCATGCGTCGAGATAGCCTTTCGTTTTGCCCGACTCGATCCAGTGCGGGATCACGGGACTGTCTCCGAGGCTTTCGATGGCAACCGCGAGGGCTCGCGTGATCCTGGCCATATTCTCGTAGTTCAGTTTCTGCCACTTGTCCGAGATGCGGTGGTAATCGGGATATTCGTAAGCGGCAACGAAGGTGTGGGACGGAATACCGGCTTGCGCAAGAGGGAAGTTGTCGCTGCGGGCAAAGTAGCTGAGGTTGTCGCGAGTGTCTTTGAGAGGAACGCCGGCGGACGCCAGTGCTGGCGCAACCAGTTGAGGCAGGTCGGACAGAGCGTATCCGGTTACGCCCAGCGCGGCGGCGGGCACGTCTCCGTCCGACCCGGTGTCGCCAAGCTGCTCGAAGTTGATGTCCGCAACGATCCGGGTAAGTGGAACGGGCGGATGCTTCGCAAACCAAGTCGACCCCAGTAAACCTTTCTCCTCTCCAAAGAAGGCTAGGAAAACAAGGGTGCGCCTTGGGCGCGGAGTCTCTCGGGAAAATGCAGAGGCGAGGGACAAGACGGCCGCTACGCCACTGGCATTGTCATTCGCACCACTATAGATGCCGGAGTCGCCGGCTCCCAGGTGGTCATAGTGCGCGCTCACCAGAATGATCTGGTCGCGCAAGACGGGATCGGAGCCGCGCAGCAACCCAATGACATTGCGGACCCGGATGGGTTTGACCGATGGCGCGCCGATATTCAGGCTGACGCGCGCACCGGTATCGCCCGTGGGCAAGCGATCGAAAATGGATTCGACGTCGCCGGCGGGAATCGTGATCACGGGAACGTCGGACTGCGTAGCCCCGGGCAACAAGAGACCTTGGCGCCATCCTGGGGTGACGGTATACCGGCTGAGCTGGACGATGGCATCGGGACGAGAAATTTCCAGCCTCCCGATGGTCGCTGGATCGGAAGGCGACCGAAGCATCAGAACCTTGCCATTGAGCGGGCCCTCGATCTTCATGCCGGGCGCCCACTTGAGGACGGTTTCGTTCACCAGATGGGCACGCTCCACACTATCGACGGCGATGCGTGACGATGGGATGGAACGCGCGGGCTCGCCGGCGCCGGAAATGCTGAATTGCACCGTTTCGAGGCTGCCTGAGATTTCGACGAAATCGGCGTACTGCGAATAGTCGGGACCGGTTTCACTTTCGAGCCCGTCGGCGCGAAACTCGGAAGCAATATAAGTCGCGGCAACCTCCAGGCCGGGCGAGGGAGTGTCGCGCCCCTGCAGCGCGTCCGAAGCGAGAAAGGAGACAGTGCCGCGCAGGGAAGCGGCAGTAATCGAATCGGTGAATGAGGGAGCCTGGGCGACGGCGACGGCGGTGAGAAGCGCGAGAAGCAAGAACTTCATCGGCTATGGGCGCATGCCTTTGGTGATTTCGAGGGCGCGCTCCCAGAGCATGGCCAGCTCGTTGCCACACCCGAGGAAGAGCATTCCGCGATCCCGCCAGAACTGCGCCAGCGCCAGGTTGCGCGTCTGGATGCCGGGCGCGACTCCGTGCTTGGTGCAACTTGCGACAATCTCGTCGATCGCGTCAACCAGGACGGGATTTTCAAAGTCACCGGGGAACCCGAACGAAATGGAAAGGTCGGCCGGCCCCACCATGACGGCGTCGATTCCGGGGACGGAGAGCAGTTCGTCGCGCGCCTCAAATGCCCGGCGGGTTTCGATCTGCAGCACCACCATGGAGTTCGCGTTCATGTGCTCGATTACGCTCGGGAAGCTGTGGCTTTCGTAATCGAGATGGTGAAGTGAGAGGCCGTAGCCGCGCACTCCGACCGGAGGGAACTTGGTCCAGGAAACGGCGCGCGCCAGCAGTTCCGGGTCTTCGACGCGCGGGAAGATGATGCCATCCGCCCCACAATCGAAGGCGCGGGCGACCAGGGTATACAGCAGTTCGCCGACGCGTACGATGGGCGACAAGCCGGCCAGGCGTGCGACGCGGCAGATGTCCTGAAGAGTTTCCAGATCGAAGCCGCCGTGCTCGGTATCGAGGAAGGCCCAATCGAAGCCGGCCTTGGCGAGCAGCCGGGCGACTTCCGGAGAGCGCAATTGCCAGTAGCCGGTGCCGATCTGCAGGCGCTTCTGTTTGAGGGCGTGCTTGACGTGATTGACGTGCATAGACCAGATCGTATCAGGAGAGACCGTATTGGGCGCGGAGGCGCAGTTCTCGTGTGAG